>CAUJET010000044.1 GCA_963169665.1 Actinomycetota bacterium
GCCGATCGACACCACCATCGGCTCCGCCGGCTCCACGTCGGCGTCGCGTCAGACGTGGATGAGCGGCGGCGCCGTGGACGGCGCCTGCCGTCTGGTGCGTGAGCAGTTGTTCGCCCATGTCGGCGCACGACACGGCATCGATCCGCTGCGTCTCGCGATCGATGGTCGCGACGTGATCGACACGATGGGCGACCTGCGTGTGCCGGTGGCCGAGGCGACGGCCGGTGTCACCTTCGAGGAGACGTTCGAGCACCACCACCGCCCGACGGAGGATCTCGACGAGAACGGTCAGGGCGACTGCCACACGGCGTTCGCGTTCGTGGCGCACCGTGCGGTGGTCGACGTCGATCCCGAGCTGGGTCTGGTGAAGGTGGTGCAGATCGCGACGGCGCAGGACGTCGGCCGGGCGCTCAACCCGCTCAGCGTGCTGGGCCAGATCGAGGGCGGCATCGCCCAGGGTGTGGGTCTCGCGGTGATGGAGGAGATCATCCAGACCGACGGTCGGGTGCGCAACGCCAACTTCACCGACTACCTCCTGCCGACGTTCCTCGACATGCCCGATGTGGTCGCGTCGCTCATCGAGGAGCCCGATCCCATGGCGCCCCTGGGCGCGAAGGGCGTCGGCGAGCCACCGTGCATCTCGAGCACGCCGGCCGTCGTCGCGGCCATCCGCGACGCGATCGGCAAGGACCTGACCCGCACCCCGGTGCGTCCGAGCGACATCGTCTTCTGACCCGCCCGGTTCGTGCCGATCCCCGCTGCAGGCATGCGGCCGACGCGGACGGCATCGTCTAGCGTGGCGGCTTCGACCGTGGTCCGGAGCGAACGCCGGACCGTCCCGGAACCTGAACTGACCTTCATCGAAAGCGAGCATGTGTGTCGACCGAACGCGAGATCATGACCTGGGAGATCTTCGGAACCGCCTCCCGTGAGCTGGCGCAGATCGTGGCCGACGACTACGAGCCGGACATGATCCTGTCGATCGCCCGCGGCGGCCTCCTGATCGGTGGCGCGCTCGGCTACGCCCTCAGCGTGAAGAACGTCTACACGATGAACGTCGAGTTCTACACCGGTGTCGACGAGCGCCTCGAGGTGCCCCGCATCCTGCCGCCGGCGCCCGACTTCGTCGATGCGAGCCACTTCAAGATCCTCATCGCCGACGACGTCGCCGACACCGGCCACACGCTGCGCAGCGTCCTCGACTTCTGCAACGGCAAGGTCGCCGAGGTGCGCACCGCGTGTCTGTACGAGAAGAGCCATTCGGTGGTGAAGTGCGACTACGTGTGGAAGAAGACCGACATGTGGATCAACTTCCCCTGGAGCGACAAGGAGCCGGTCGCGAAGCGGGATTGGAGCGTCAAGGACGCCTGATCCCACGAGGGGGCCAGGCGCCCAGGGCGCACCCGCTGCCGTGACGCGGCCGGCGTCAGGCGGCTGATTGCAGTCGAGCGAGCAAGCGGCCCTTCGGCACGACGCCGAGGAGCTTGCCCTCACGCCACACGGTCACGACCGGCGACGCCGGGTTCAGTCTCGACAACACGTCGGCCAACTCCTCGTCGGGGTCGGCCTTGGCGAGTTTGGCGAAGGGCACCATCAGCTGGGTGAGCGACACGTACGGGCGTCGCTCCTCCGGCACCGCTCGGAGCTGCTCCTCGCTGACGATGCCGGCGACGTTGCCGTCGGCGCCGGTGATCGCCACCACGCCCGCACCGCCGAGACGAGAGCGCTGCCACCACATCGTGTCGGCGTCGGTGTCGGTGGTCGCCTGGGCGACGCCGAACCACGTGAGATCTCGGACCCGGGTGCCGCTGAGGCGCTCGGCCATGTCGGTCGCGAGCATCTCGGCCTTGGCGTTCAGGGCGATGAAGAGACCGGTGAGCACCAGCATGAGTCCGGGCTGACCGTTGACGATCATCACGCCGCCGATACCGGCGAGCGAGAAGCCGACCGCCTTCCCGGCGTTGCCCGCCTCGCGAGCAGCGCGGAACCGGTCGCCGTGGCGGCCCCAGCGTGCGGCCTTGAGGATCCGGCCACCGTCGAGCGGCGCGCCCGGCAGCAGGTTGAACACGCCGAGGAGCAGGTTGATCACGCCGAGCCAGCCGAGCACGCCGAGGGCGACGCCGTCGAGGCCCGCAGCGGTGAGGGCGAACATCGAGCCGATCGCGACCGCGCCGATGGCCAGGCTGGTGAGCGGGCCGGCCGCAGCGATCCATCCCTCGGCTCTCGGCGTGGAGGCCTCCCGGTCGAGGCGGGCGACACCGCCGAGCGCCCAGAGCTGGATGGACTGCGTGCTCACGCCGTGGCGACGAGCGACGAGTGCGTGGGCGACCTCGTGGGCGGTGATCGAGGCGAGGAACGCGACGAGCGCGACCGCGGCGCCGACGGTGCCGTAGTTGGCAGCGAGGCCGGAGCCGAAGAGGACGGCGACGACGAGCACGCTCCAGTGCAGCTGGAACGGGATGCCGAACAGCCGCCCGAGTGAGAGGGAACCTGAGGAGAACACGGAGATGGGATCCTTTCGACACTGGACAGCGCGGTGCTGCCCGGTGCCTCTGGTCTCACCCGCTCTCGCGAGCCTCGGCGGCCGGAGCTCTCGCTCGTGTTGACGACCGCCGAATGTAGGGGTTACTCCCCGTCGGCAGCATTCATGGTAGGGCATCTCGACCCGTTCGTGGTGTCGGGCGCAGGTGCATCCGTCACGTGCGGACGCAGCGGACTGCAGCGGACCGATCGGGGTCAGCGCGAGGCGAGCACGGTGAGCGCGGCGTTGCGGCCGCTCGCTCCCCACACGCCGGCACCCGGGAAGGTGGCGGCCCCTGTGAGGTAGAGGCCGCGGACCGGCGTCTCGTAGCGGGTGAGCTCGGGCTGCTTGTTGAGCAGCGCGGCCAGCGGACCGCCGGCGAAGCTCGTGGCGTGTCCGGCCGGGAGGTGGAACTCCGACTCGTAGCGGTCGGGGGTCATCGCCCGCCACTCGCCGAGTCCGTCGAGGAAGCCCGGCTCAGCGACCGACGCGAGTTGCTCGAGCCAACGCCGCGGTTCGGTGCTCGTCGGCCAGCCGCCCGGGAGCCGGTACGGGGTGTAGAGGCATTCGAGACTGAGCACGTGCTGACCGGCCGGCGCCATCGACGGATCCAGCACGGTGGGGACGTTGAGGAACATGCCGGGCCGCTCGAGCACCTGTCCGTCGCCCATCGTCTGGAAGCCACGGTGCATGTCGGCGAGTGACGGTGCGATCACGACGGTGCCCGTGAGCGGGTGCGGGTCGTCGGGCAGCCCGGCCATCGCGGTGAGATGGGGGAGCGCGGTGATGATCGCATCGATCTTCGACTCGTACCCCTCGTGGTGCGGCGTGCGCCGCCAGCGCTCGACGAGGCCGTGGGCCTGGGGCGGCGGGTTGCGCAGCCACCGCAGGAAGGTGTCGTGCGGGTTGCAGGCCGACACGACGACGCCGGCGGTCACCTCGGTGCCGTCGTGGAGGGTGACGCCTCGAACTGCGGGCCCGTCGCAGGTGATCGCGGTGACCCTGGTGTCGGTTCGGACCACGCCACCGTTGGCGCGGAACGAGCGCTCGAGGCTGATCGGGACCATGCCGCTGCCGCCGACAGGACGGCCGACCGTGCCGACGTGCCGCAGCGCGTACGTGAGCGCGCCCAGCCCGGTGCCGGGCAGTTCGGGGGAGAGGCCCCACACCATCGGTCCGGTCACCATCGCCGGGCCCTGGAGTGCGTCGGTGGTGAAGAACTCGCGCATCACGTCGGCGGCGCTGCGACGGCTCCAGCGCAGCAGGGTGGAGACGCCTCGGCCGCGTCGGGCGAGCACCTTCTTCGCGATCCCGGTGAACGACGGCGGATCGTTGGCCTGATCGAACACCATGCGCACGGCGGGCATCGCTGCCTGCAAGTAGCGGCGATACCCGTCGACCTCGGTGGGGAAGGAGCGGCCGATCGAGTCGAGCGTCGCCTCGACGTCGTGATGCGTGGCCCATGCCGGCGAGCCGTCCCAGGCCATGTTGGTCTGCGACGGATCGACGTCGAGGTAGCGGAGCCCGTGCTCGGCGAGCCGCAGTTCGTCCATCACCGGGGTGGTGCGGAACGTGATGTGGTCGCAGTTGCAGATGTTCACCGTGGCGCCGGCAAACGGTTCGCTCGCGGCAGTGCCGCCGACGGCCGATCGGGCCTCGACGAGCAGGGTGCGCATGCCGCTGCGGGCGAGGTATGCCGCGCACACGAGGCCGTTGTGGCCCGCTCCGATGACGACGGCGTCAAAATCCGGTGCAGGCATGCCGCCATTCTGCTCCGAGCAGGGTGCTCGCTGTACGTTGATCGATGTGACACAAGGACCAGACACGGGCCGTAGCCGCCGCTTCGTCGATCTCCGCGGACCGGAGGTCGCGCATCGGATCACCGAGCGCAGCATCTTCGTGCAGCCGTTGGGTGCGATCGAGCAGCACGGCCCGCATCTCCCGCTGAGCACGGACACGGTGATCGCCACGGCGGTGGCCGAGGCGGCGATCGACGCGTACGGCGACGAGGTCGACGCATGGTTGCTGCCCACCCTGCAGTACACGAAGTCGAACGAGCACGCGTGGTCGCCGGGCACGATCTGGTTGTCGGCCGACACCCTGCTGTCGGTGCTCGACGACATCGGCCGATGCATCGCCACCACCCCGGCCGAGCGCCTCGTGTTCTTCAACGGCCACGGCGGCAACAGCGCACTCGCCAATGTCGCGATCCGCGAGGTGCGGCTCGCACACGGACTGCGCACGTTCCTCGCCCACCCAGGTGTCCCGCCCGACCAGGGTGGCACCTCGCCGGCGAACGAACTGGGCATGGGCGTGCACGGCGGCACCGACGAGACGTCGATCATGCTGCACCTCGCGCCCGAACTGGTGCGGATGGAGCTGGCCGAGCGACGCGTGCCGGAGAAGATCGCGATGAACCAGTACGTGCGGTTCGGCGGTCGCGTGAGCTTTGGGTGGCTGTCCAACGACTTCAACCCGGACGGCTACGTCGGCGATCCCACACACGCCACGGCCGAGCTCGGCAAGGAGCTGTTCGACGGTGCGGTGCGGGCGTTCGGCGAGGCGTTGCGTGAGATCGCCGTGTTCGACTTCGGCCGCTGACCCGGACGATCCAGGGCCGAACCGGAACGGAACGAAGGAGACGAGCACATGACCATCGACCACGGTGCACTGCGTGTCGACATCGATCGACTCGTCGGCCGTCTCGATGCCCTCGGCGAGATCGGTGCGGTGCTCGGGCCCGAGGGCGAGCGGGGCTGTGCGCGGCTCGCCCTGACCGACGACGACCGTCTCGGCCGCGACCTCGTCATCGGTTGGATGCGCGATCTCGGCCTCTCGGTCACGATCGACGCAGTCGGCAACGTGGTGGGCGTCCGCTCCGGCGAGGACCCGTCGCTCGCCCCGGTGATGATGGGATCGCACATCGACACGGTCCGCACCGGTGGTCGCTTCGACGGCAACCTCGGCGTGCTCGGCGGCCTCGAGGTGGTCGAGACACTCGAGCAGCACGGCCTCCGCACGCAGCACCCGGTGGCCGTCGCCTACTTCACGAACGAGGAGGGCGCCCGGTTCCAGCCGGACATGCTCGGCAGCCTCGTGTATGTGGGCGGAATGGCGCTGGAGGAGGCGCTCGACGTCCGTGCAGCGGACGACGGGGCACGCCTCGGCGACGAGCTCGCCCGCATCGGCTATGCCGGGCCGACACCGTGCCCGGCCGCCGGTGCTCCGCACGCATTCGTGGAGCTGCACATCGAGCAGGGCCCGGTGCTCGAGGACGAGGGCATCACCATCGGCGTCGTCACCGGGGTGCAGGGCATCTCGTGGACGGAGCTCACCATCACCGGCCGTTCGGCACACGCGGGCACGACGCCCATGCGGTTGCGTGTCGACCCGGGCTACGTGGCGGCGGAGATCACTGCGGGCGTACGCGCCATCGCCCGCCAGATGGGCGGCTCCCAGGTGGCCACCGTGGGCCGGTGTGAGTTCAGCCCCAATCTGGTGAACGTGGTGCCGGCGAAGGTGACCATGACGGTCGACCTGCGCAACACCGACGAGCACCTGCTGCAGCAGGCGGAGCGGCGATTCGAGCACCTGTGCGAGACCCTCGCCGCGGACGAGGGCGTCACGGTCGAGCGACGGACGCTGGCCCGGTTCGAACCGGTCGAGTTCGACGAGCGGATGGTCGACCTCGTGCACGCGACGGCGACGCGGCTCGGGCACTCGACGTTGCGGATGCCGAGCGGTGCCGGGCACGACGCGCAGATGTTGGCTCGGGTCTGCCCGACGTCGATGGTGTTCGTGCCGAGCGTGAACGGGCTCTCGCACAACATCGCCGAGTTCACCGGCGCAGCAGATCTCCAGGCCGGTGCCGACGTGCTGCTGCAGGTCGTGCTCGAGCTCGCTCGCCCCGTCGACCCGGCGGTCTGAGCGTGGCGACGCGCTTCGATCTCGTCACGATCGACTCGCCGAGCACCGATCGACTGGCCGACTTCTGGGTCGCTGCACTCGGGCTGGTGGAGACCGAACGTGAAGACGGCGATCGCTGGATCGTGCTGTCGTCGAGTGACGGCATCCGCCGCATCGGTCTGCAGCACGGTGCGCACCGACCGGGAGGCACCCATCTCGACCTGGCATGCGAGCCGGCCGAGTTCGAGGCGGAGCGGCTGCGGCTGATCGGCCTCGGTGCGACCGAGCTGGCGGCACCGCGCCACGAGCCCTACGGCTCGATCGTCAACCTCGCCGATCCCGACGGCAACGCCGTCGACCTCTGCGCCTACCGCTGACCGACGAGGTTCCGTGAGCGAAACGCCGCGTGTCGCGGCCGTTCGCTCACGAAAGAATCACCACCGTGAGCGAAACGCCGCGTGTCGCGGCCGTTCGCTCACGGATGACTCTCGATGGGTCGAGACGCGGCGAAGGGGCCGGTCGCCCGGCCCCCTCGCTCGTGTTCGTGCGTGACGTGGCGTCGGGTCAGCGACCCGGGGCGCCTGCGCAGTACTTGTTGTCGTACAGCGTGGTGACGTCGGCTGCGATCTCGACACCCTGGGCGTCGTACACGGCCTTGACCGTGTCGTAGATCGCCGCGGCGCGGTCTGCATCGATCGAGCAGTAGGTGCCGTCGGCGCTGTTCGCACCGATCTCCTTCTCCTCGAGCACCTTGAAGCCGGCGTCGTTGATGGCCTCGCTGAGACCCCAGAACCCGTCATGGGTCTTGTTGATCTCGATCATCGCGTCGGTGATCGGCTTCGGGTCGTTGAAGAAGTCGACCCATGCCTGCGACATCTTCGGGATGAGCAGCGTGAGGCAGGCGTCGAGCTCGGCGGCGCGGCTCTTCATCATGGTGAGAGCCGCCGGGTAGTTGTCGAAGCCCATCTCGCCGACCGTGTAGAAGCTGACGTCGGCGGGTGCGCCGTCCTTCCAGTTGATCTCGTTCTCGTACTTGTAGACCTCGTTGGTCGCGAAACCCTGCTGGATCACAGCGCCGGCTTCGGCCACCCACTTGGCGTCGGAACCGTCGTAGCTCGGGTCGTCCTGCTCCGCGGTCATGTAGCCCTTGGAGATCATGTAGTCGATGTAGGCCGCACCCGGGAAGTGGAGGACCTTGGCGCCGCTGGCGGCGATGTCCTCGGGCTTCTGGATGTCGTACTGCGTCGGGTCCCACATCACCATCTGCGGGTCCTTGTCGAGGGTCTTCATCACGACGACCATGTCGATCGCAGCCGAGTCCTTGATGACGTCGCCGAAGCCGATGTAGGCCATGTCGGCGTCGCCGTCGAGGATCTGCGAGCTGTTGGCCTTGTCGAAGCTGATCGTCTTGATGGTGATCGTCTTCAGGCCGCCCACGGCGTACTGCTCCTGCACGGGGCCGGAGTACGAGATGGTGTCCTTGTCGGCGGTGCCGTTGGGACCGATCAGCTGGTAGGTGCCGCCGTGCTCGAGTTCGGGGAACCAGTCGGTCTGGATCGTCAGGTTCTCGGGGCACACCGCGTCGCCGCCGGCCGCAGCCGTCGTCTCGGTGCCGCCCTCGCCCGCCGTGGTGCCGGGGGCCTCGGTCGCTTCGGTGGTCTCTTCGTCGTCACCGCATGCGGCCGCGACGAATCCCAGTGACAGCACGAGCAGTGCTGCAGTGGTCTTCCTTGCTCTCATCAGGTTCTCCCCCTGTGATGGTTGGTGTTGCTGGTGGTTTTTCGCCCTGGTCGATCCGAGGATTCGGAGGACCGGGAGGTGGACGATCTGGGTGGCCGGAGGCCGGTCAGCGCTTGCGACCGGACTCGTGCCAGTTACGGATGGCGCGATTGGTGACCCATCCGACGATCAGGAACATCGTGACGCCGAACAGCGTGGCCATGATCGTGCCGGCGAACATCTCCGGGCGCTCCGACGCCTTCTGCTGACGGGTGCGGATGTAGTAGCCGATGCCCTTGTCGCCTTGGGTGAAGAAGAAGTCGGCCACGATCGAGCCGATGACGGCGCCGCCGCTCGCGATGCGCACACCGGCCATCAGTGCGGGCAGGGCGCTCGGCAGTTCGAGCTTGCGGAGTCGGGTCCAGCGGCTCACGTGGTTGAGCGTGAACAGGTCGTGGTGCAAGCGGTCGGTGGACTGCAGACCGAACAGCGTGTTGGTGATGATCGGGAAGATCGCGATCAGCACGGTCACGACGAGCCGGACGCCCATCTCGTAACCGAACAGCTGGGTGAGCAACGGGGTGATCGCAAGGATCGGCACCGTCTGGAGCACGACGGCATACGGGAAGAACGCCCGCTCGAGGTGCTTGGAGAAGTTCATCAACACGGCGAACGCGATGCCGAGCACGATCGAGATGCCGAGGCCGATGAGCGTCACCTGCAGCGTGGGCCACATGTAGCCGAGGATCGGCTTGAACCCGTTGACATCGTCCCACCACGGGGCGAAGCCGTCGCTCAGGATCTCGTGGGGGTAGGGGAGCGCGTTGATGCGCTGTGCCGCGATGTCGTACTTGGTGGCGCTGTAGAGGTACCAGATGCCGATGAAGGCGGCGAAGGTGATCAGCGGCGGGAGGATGATCTTGATCCGGCTCTCACCCTGGGCCTTGGCGTCGTCGTGGACGATGCGCACACCGGTGGTGAAGTCCTCGACGAGCTTGGCGTCCTCTTCGGCCGTGCTCACCTCTCCGTGTACGGCGAGATCGTGGGCGGTGGTCATGCGTGCGCGTCCTTCAGGTCGGCGCTGATCTTGCCGCAGAGCTCCGCGAACTCGGGCTCGTAGCGAAGGTCGTGTTGGCGGGGGAACGTGAACGGCACCGGGTAGTCGCCGATGATCCGGCCGGGGCGGGCGGACATGACGATCACGCGCGTCGACAGGTAGACGGCTTCCTGGATGCTGTGGGTGATGAACAGGCCGGCGAACTTCTCGTGGGCGAACAGACGGAGCAGTTCGTCGTTGAGACGTTCACGGGTGATCTCGTCGAGGGCGCCGAAGGGTTCGTCGAAGAGGAAGACCTTGGGGTTGAGCACGAGCGATCGAGCGAGCGAGCAGCGCATCTTCATGCCGCCGGACAGCTGCTTGGGGTACTTCTGCTCGTGGCCGACGAGGTTCACGAGCTCGATCGCCGCCTTGGCCTTCGCCTTGCGCTCGGCCTTGGCCATGCCCTGCAGTTCGGCGTTCAGTTCGACGTTGTGCTCGACGGTGCGCCAGGGCAACAGCGTGGCGTCCTGGAAGACGTAGCCGATGCTCGTGCGGTCGATCGTGACCGACCCGCCGGTGTTCTGCTCGAGGCCCGATGCGATGCGCAGCAGGGTGCTCTTGCCGCAGCCCGACGGGCCGACCACGGTGACGAACTCACCGGGCTGGACGTCGAAGCTGACGTCGTCGACTGCATGTGTTCCGTCCGGGAACGTCATCGAGGTGTTCCGGAAGCTCAGCGCCGGCGACCCGGGACCTACTGCCGTCCTCGCACCGGACTGCGAGGCATCAGTGGATGTCATCATTCCCCCTGAACATAGAGGATCGGCCGGGGCGTGGCGTCTCCTCCGTGTGTCGTGTGTGTTAACTCTCCCGGTCGGACGGACCGGGTCGACGTGCGCTCCCACCAGGGAGTTCACCGCTCACCAGCCGACCGTGACGGAGCACGATGCGATCGGCGGGACCGAACGCGATGGCCTCCCGCACCGTAGCCGCTCGCAGGGCCACCAGGTCACCGGCGACCGGGTCGGCAGTCCCCAGGCCGAGCACGGCTCGTGGGGCGCCGGAGACGCTGTGGAGCGCCTCGTCGGGCAGCAGGTGCGCGGACATGATCATCAGCGCGGCGGTCTCGAGCGGGTCGCCGCGGCCGACAGGGTTGAACGGGTCCTGCAGGTTGTCGGCGCCGGCGGCGACGTTCACGCCTGCATCGCGGAGGGCCTTGACAGCGGTGAGGCCGCGGGGCATCGCGTGCTGATGATCGCGACCTTGGAGGAACAGGTTGGTGTGAGGCAGCGCGACCACGTGGATCCCGGCGTCGGCGACCTGCTCCGCGATGCGTCGCTGCACCTCCTCGGTCTGGACCCCGAGCGAGCAGCAGTGGCTCGCGGTGACGGCGTACGGGAACTCCATCTCGATCACGCGCTTGGACAGGTCGTCGAGCGCGAGTTTCGCCGGGTCGAGGGTCTCGTCGGTGTGGAGGTCGACCGGGAGTCCCGCCTCGGCAGCGATCTCGAGGAAGATCGTGTTCGCCTCGATCGGGTCGTCCTCGAGGTGCGGGCATCCGCCGACGACGTCGATGCCCGCAGCGATCGCGTCGCGCAGCATCGCCCGCTGGTCGGCGCCGGCGGGGCCGGTGGTCGGCCATCCGCACAGCACGCACACCTGGATGTCGACCAGGCCGCGCAGCCGTTCGCGCACCTCGATCAGCGCGTGGACCGATCGCAGGCCGTTCTCGGTGGTCATGTCGGCGTGGGTCCGGATGGCGGTGCAACCGTTCGACAACATCAGCCGTGCGGCGCGCTCGCCCCGCTCGACGATGTCGTCATGGGTCATCGTGCCGCCCTTCGCGATCATCGCGTTGATCGCCCCCATGAGATCGCCCGTCGGGTTCTCGATGCGCTCCGCGAGGAAGGCCTTGTCGAGGTGGGCGTGGGGTTCGGCGAAGCTGGGCAGCACCAGCCAGCCGTCGGCGGCGGTGAGCCGGGCGAGGAGTGACGGGACGTCGACGTCGGACAGGGGATCGGCCGCAGGGACGGTCATCGCGGCCCGCTCAGACCAGCGGGCGGCCGGTGAGCGGCCGCCGTTCGATCGGCTCGCCGAGCCGGGGGAACACCTCTTCGATCACCAGGTGCATCTGCTCGTTCATCTCCTCGCGGCCGACGCCCGGGAGGTCGAAGAAGAAGCAGATGTGCTTGAGGTCGAGCAGGTCGCGCCAGAAGCCGATCGCGTCGACGGCGTCGTCGATCGAGCCGATGATCTGGAGCTTCTCGCGGTTGCTCTCCTCGACGGTGGGCATGTGGTCGAACGCGACCTTCGAGCCATCGGGGTTGCGGTAGCTGTTGAACCGGCCGTACGGCGACAGGAACTTCACGAACTCGTCGTGGCCGGGCTTGCCGCGGCGCATGGCCTCTTCTCGGGTGCGGCCGACGTGCATGTTCAGCACGAGGCAGCGGTCCTCGCCGGGGCCGACCGGCGTGCCGACCTCCTCACGGATCTCGGCGTAGCGGTCCCACTTCTGCTTCTGGCTCTCGGCATTGGTGAGCCAGTACACGGCCTTGTGGCCGGCGCGGGGCACGTACTCGATGGTCTCGGGCGAGCTGATCGGCTGATAGATGTCGACGTGGCGCGTGGGCTTCGGGATCATCGTGAGGTCCTGCACGGTGGTGCCGCGGTCGGGCACGTCGTCGGGCGGGAACACGAACTGCTTGCCCCGGTAGCTGAACGTGTCCTGGTACCAGGCGAGCTTGATGACCTCCATCGCCTCCTCGAACCGCTCGCGGTTGATGCGGTCGTGTTCGGCCGACATCGCGTTGTCGCCACTCGCGACCACGGTGCCGAGCGCCCACGCTTCGCGGGGCACGGTGCCACGGCCGACGCCGAACTCCATGCGGCCGCCGGTGACGATGTCGGCGAGGGCGAAGTCCTCGGCGAGACGGAGCGGGTGCCACTGGGGCACCACGTTGAACATCTGTCCGAGGCGCAGGTCCTTGGTGATGCTGGCCAGGTGCTGACCGAACATGATCAGGTTCGGCAGGACCTCGTAGCCCTCGTACTGGAAGTGGTGCTCGGTGAGCCACATCGTGTCGAAGCCGAGGGCGTCAGCGGTCTTGGCCCACTCGACGAGGTTCTCGTAGCACGCGATCACGGCGTCGTTGCCGTAGCGCCGTGCGGTGGCGGGGATGGCGGGGTCGCCGGCGTCCGGCATGGGCACGGTGCAGAAGAAGTTGGTGTCGACGCGCATGGGCGCTGACGCTAGCCGTGGGGTCGGGGACGGGCCTCCGTGGAACCGGGGCCGCGAGCCGACGTCACAGGGTGATCCAGGGTGAATTCACATTCCGGCAACAGAGCCGACGCGCGTGCGCGGGTCGGCGGCACCGCTCAACATCCCGTCGTCGCCGACGACGATCGCGTGGGCGTGGCCGAAGTCGCTCGACCACGCCGGCGAGGTCCGCACCTCATGGCCGAGGTCGACGAGATGACCCTGCCATCCCGGCGGCACGTGTCCCTCGAGCAGCACGTGCGGACCGCCCGCGCCGGTCCAGGTGTCGAAGCCGGTGACGGGACCGTCGAGGATCCATCGGCCGGCGTTGACGGCGACGGCCGGGCTCTGTCCGTGATGGAACATGCGAGCGGCGAGCTGCAGGAGGATCTGCGGCTGGGCGTCGCCGCCCATGGTGCCGAACACCGAGCGGAGGGTGCCGTCGGGTCGTGTGGCGAGAGCGGGCGACAGCGTGTGGGGCGGTCGCTTGCCGGGCGCGAGCTCGGCGGGATGGCCGGGCGTGAGCGAGAAGCCGAGACCACGGTTGTGCAGGTTGATGCCGGTGGTCGGTTCCACCACCCAGGATCCGAACCCGGACGCGTTCGACTGGATGAGCGACACGCCCATCCGGTCGCCGTCGACGGTGCACAGGTACGTGGTGTCGCCCTGGTGCTGGCCGGGGCGGAGGGTGCTCGCGCGTGCCGGGTCGATCTCGTGGAGCCGGGCCGAGATGGCCTCGAGCAGCGCACCGCCGTCGGCACCGTCGTGCAGCACGTCGGGGCGATCCCTGCCCGCTGCCTTCGCGGCCTCGATGAGCAGGTGGGCCCAGCGTGGATCGTCGGTGTCGCCGGGCAGGTCGAGTCGATCCGCGAGACCGGCCGCGCCGAGGGTGAGATAGCCCTGCGAGTTGGGCGGGATCGTGTGCAGCACGTGGCCGAAGGCGGGCCACGACAACGGCGTGACCCAGTCCGGGCCGGGTTCGGCGAGATCGTCCGGGGAGTACCAACCGCTCCCCAGGCCGAGCAGACCCTGTCCGAAGTCGCCGAGGTAGAACCCATCGCGTCCGTTCGAGGCGATCGCCCGCAGCGCCGCGCCCACTGCAGGACGCCGGACCCGGTCGCCGGGTCGATGCGCTTGCGAGGCGAGCTCGTGCAGCGCCTCGCGCGCCCGCTCGTCGACGGTGGCCAACGAGCCGACCAACAACATCGACGCGGGGAAGCCCTGTTCGGCCAGGCCGATCGCTGGAGCGAGCACCCGGTCGAGCGGCAGACGCCCGAACCGCTCGTGGAGCGCGCACCACCCGTCCACACATCCGGGCACGGTGACCGTGCGGATGTCGTGGCGGAACGGCATCTCGCGGTGGCCCTCGGCGCGCAACAGCGCGGCGCTCGCGCCGCTGCCGGCGCGGCCGCTGGCGTTGAGGGCGTGGACGCGTTCACCGTCGTGCACGAGGGCGAACAGGTCTCCGCCCATACCGCACAGGTGTGGCCCGGTGACGGCGATCGCCGCGTTGGTGGCGATGGCCGCGTCGACCGCGTTGCCACCGGCGGCGAGCGCTGCCATACCGGCCTGCGTGGCGAGCTGATCGGCGGCAGCGACCATCGCGCCGGGGGCTCGCACGGACGACGACGGGGGATTGGTACCGGCCATGACGACACCATAAGTGCCCGGGCGATCCGTGCCTGTCTGCGCCACCACGGATCGGATGACGGTCGGCCCGTCCTGTTCGAGCGGCAGTCGTAGGCTGGCAGCGTGATCCGGCGAGTGGCACGACACCGACCGTCGGCGCTGGCGGCGTATTCGGTGGCCGGTGCCGTCGTGGTCGTTGCGACGTTCCTGCCCTGGCTGCGCTCGGGTGCGACGTCGAGGTCGAGCTATGAGCTGCTCGGGTTGCTCGACCGGCTCGACATCGCTCCCGACGGACCGATCTCCACGCTCGTTCGCTGGTGGCCGTTCGTGCCCCTGCTCGTCACCGTCGCCGTCGTGCTCGCCTGGTGGCGCCGATGGGTGGCGTCGCTCGTCGCTGCGGTGATCGCGGTGATCTATGCCGGCGGCGTCGGCGCTGCGCTCGCCCTCGGCGCTCGCGACACGCCGATCACGCTCGGGCCCGGGCCGGCGGTGTGCGCCGTGGCCAGCCTGGCGTTCTTGTTCACGGCCGCATGGATGGTGTTCACGCACGCCAGTGGGCGCGCCGTTCCAGCACCTCTCGCAGGACCGCCGGCCGATCCGTCATGATCCCGTCGACCCCGAGGTCGAGCAGACGCTCCATCTCCACGGCTTCGTCGACCGTCCAGACGTGCACGTGGATGCCGAGGGCGTGGGCGCGCTCGACGAAGCGCTGATCCGTGACGGTGAGCCGGCCGCGCGTGACGGGAACCTGCGCGGTCATCGCCGGCAGCGACCGAGGGCGGGCGAAGCGCAGCGCCGCCACACCGCGAGGGCCGAGCGCGCTACACAGTCCGTCGCCGAGTTCGGCGCGCAGGCGTGCCATCCGGCGATCGCTGAACGCGCCGACGCACACCCGGTCGAGGGCTGCGTTGCGCTTGAGCACCGACACGAGCGCGCGGACCGCTGCATCGCTCTTGCAGTCGATGTTCACCCGGAGTTCGGGCCATGCGCCGAGCAGATCCTCGAGCAGCGGGATCGGTGCCTCGCCACGCACCATGGCCTGACGCACCTGCGACCACGGCAACTCGCTGATCCGTCCAGGGCGATCGCAGGTGCGCTGCAGGTCGTCGTCGTGGAACGCGACCAGGACCCCGTCTGCGGTGACCTGCACGTCGGTCTCGATGTAGCGGTAGCCGAGGCCGACGGCGTACTCGAACGCCGGCATCGTGTTCTCCGGCGCATCGCTCGCACCGCCGCGATGAGCGAACGGGATCGGGCCTTCCCATTCGAGGAACGGATGGGTGGGCGTCGGCATGGCCTGAGTTGTAGCGCGCGTTAGCCTCGCCCGCCATGGCCGACTCAACGAATCCCGGTTCCTCAGGCGCAGCGAGCGCGAGCACGATCGTCGTACGATCGCCCTACGACGGCAGCGTGATCGGGGAGATCCCCGCCCAGACGGCGGCCGATGTCGATCGGGCGGTCGCCACCGCCAAGGCGGCGCTCGAACGTGGCGTGATGCCGCTGTGGCAGCGGGCCCAGATCCTCGATCTCGCCGCGCAACGCCTGGCTGCGCGGCGCGACGAGTTCGCCGAGATCATCGCGAAGGAGGCCGCCAAGCCGATCAAGACGGCCCGGGTCGAGGCCGAGCGAGCGGTCGGCACGTTCCAGTTCTCGGCGGCCGAGGCGCGCAAGCTGGCCGGCGACGTGATCCCGCTCGATGCGATCTCCGCCGGCGAGGGCAAGATCGGGTTCACCCTGCGCGTGCCGATCGGCGTGGTCGGAGCGATCGCCCCGTTCAACTTCCCGCTCAACCTGGTGGCCCACAAGGTCGGGCCCGCCATCGCCGCCGGCTGCCCCGTCGTGCTGAAGCCGGCGAGCCAGACCCCGTTCAGCTCGATCCGCCTGGCGCAGATGCTGATCGAGGAGTGCGGGCTGCCCGAGGACTACCTGCAGGTCGTCACCGGTGGAGGCGGCACGGTCGGCAACGCCATCGTCGACCATCCCGACGTCGCGCTCATCACGTTCACCGGGTCGCCCGAGGTGGGCTGGGGCATCCGCGCCCGGGCTGCCCGCAAGCGCGTGGGTCTCGAGCTCGGCAACAACGCGCCGGTGATCATCGAGGCCGACGGCGACTGGCGCACCGCCGCGGCGAAGATCAAGGTCGCCGGCTTCAGCCACGCCGGCCAGAGCTGCATCAGCACCCAGCGGGTGCTCGTGCACCGCAGCATCGCGGAGGAGTTCACCACCACGCTGGTCGACCACGTGAACACCCTCGTCGTCGGCGATCCGATGGACGAGGCCACCGACGTGTCGGCGCTGATCTCCGAAGGCGAGCGCGACCGGGTGGAGTCGTGGGTGCAGGAGGCTGCGGCCGAGGGGGCGACGATCGCCACCGGCGGCCGACGCCAGGACGACGGCGTGCTGCTGCCGACCGTGGTCGCGAACGCCACACCGGGGATGAAGGTGTGTGCCAAGGAGGTGTTCGGGCCGGTCGTCACGATCACGGCCTACGACACCCTCGACGAGGCGATCGCCATCGCCAACGACACTGAGTACGGCCTGCAGGCGGCGATCTTCACCTGCGACATCACCAAGGCGCTGAAGGCCGTCCGTGCCCTCGACTTCGGTGGCGTGCTCGTGAACGAGGTGCCCACCTGGCGTGCCGATCAGCAGCCATACGGCGGCCTGCGCGACAGCGGCAACACCCGCGAGGGGCCGGCGTTCAC
>CAUJET010000045.1 GCA_963169665.1 Actinomycetota bacterium
TGCGGTGTGCGGGTGAACTGGGCGGCACGCACGGGCAACATCGCCGGCCAGTACGACCACGTCGATCCCGATGGGGCGAACTCGTTGAGCAACGTCGTCGTGGCGTGCCGGCAGTGCAATCAGCGCAAGGGCGGCCGCACCCTCGATCAGGCGCACATGACCTTGCTCGACCCTGGCACGGCAGCTGACACTGGCGTTCCGGCTGAGCCCGGCTCAGCCGGGGCTGAGCCGGGGCTGAGCCCCATAGCGGCTGAGCCGCCAGCTATGGACATTCCGAGCCCGGGCCGAGCCGGGCCTAGCCGGGGCTCAGCCCCGGCTCAGCCCGACGGCGGGGGTTGCGATGAGTGACGACTACCTCGATGCGCTCGCTGACCTGCGGGAAGAACGCGAGATGCTCTACCCGCGCGCTCGACGTCCAGCCGATCCTGGCGTCGACAATGAGGCTCGCGACTTCCGACTCGACGCGCTGACTGTTGAACGCGGACGCGCTCGACTTGTCGAGATGCGCAGGCTGATCGACGAGCAGCGTTCGCGGTCGCCGTGGAGTGGGAAGGGTGCGCGGGTACCCCGGGGGGGCATCGATCTCGTGTCGGCGGGATTTCCCAGCGGAGACCCCGCCTCAGGCGTCTCCCCCCGTGAGGCCCGCGGGGGGGTTCCCGCGGTCGAGGTCCGGTCCGGATCCCCGACGTCGTGCACCGATCCGGGCCGTGTGGCGGCACTCGAAACGCGCGCCGGACCGCCCCTCTCAGCGGAAGGGGTGGAGTGCTCGTGACGTTCTTCGGTGATGATCACGAGTCGCTGCTGCACGACGCGTTGCGTGCGCTCGAAGACGACCAGGTCGATCGTTGGTGGCGCGAGGAGTTCGCCGGGTCGATGCCGGCGCTTCGGGAGTGGGGCGAACGCAGCGGGCTCGGGTTCGAACTAGCGCTGAAGTCTGCCGCGGTGCTGTGGGCTGCTGCCGGCGCCGAGTTCGGTGCGATCTGGCTCGCGTTCGCGAAGGCGGTCGGGGTGAGCCGGGTGTGCCGAGAGCTTCTCGACTACGGGCTCGGTCGTGATGACCCCGACTTCGTCGAGGCCTTCGAAGCGTTGATCGCCAAGATGGACTCGCCCGGCGAGTACGATGAGGGGCAGTCGACGTGACGGTGATGCCGGGCACGAGACGACGATCGCTACTCGCCTGCCGCTGGCACGCCGGTTCCGGTCGATCGTCGGTGCTATCGAACGGACGCTCTCACGCCCTCGCCTGGCGAAAGCCACGCAGGTGCTCGGTGGTCGAGCGACGCAGGGGACCGCCCCCCATCGGTGGCGCGCGGTCCTGCGATCCCCACCCCCACGTGATTTCACGCATCCCCACGACTGGAGAGCATCCCCATGAGCAAGATCAACACGTCTGAACTGGACGACCTGAAGACCAAGCGCGAGCGGCTCGGCACCGAGCTGAAGGCGCTCAACGACCGACTGGCGAGCTGCACCGATCCCCAGGTGAAGGCCGGGCTCGTGCAGCGTGGCGCCAACCTCACGACGGCGCTCGCGAACATCAGCGCCGATCTGGTGAAGGCTGAAAGCGCTTTCGCTGACGCGATGATCGCCGAGTACACCGCGGGCCGCATCGACGGCGAGAACGGCGACGGCTGCGGCCCGGTCAGCATCAAGCAGCACCGTGTGCAGCGAGGTGCCGGCGCAGTCCGCGGAGGCCCGTCGATCGCCGGCGCCCTCGTCGACGCGATGGATCGGGTCAAGTTCCACCCGAAGACCAATCCGTCGGTCGAGGTGCCCGGCTTCGGTGCCTGGGCCACGAAGGCGCAGACCATCCCGTCGATGGCCGATCTGTCGCCGAGCCAGCGCATCGTGACCCCGCTCGGTCAAGACGTCAGGTTCAT
Organism: Actinomycetota bacterium; assembly: GCA_963169665.1. GTDB lineage: Bacteria > Actinomycetota > Acidimicrobiia > Acidimicrobiales > Ilumatobacteraceae > VFMC01. The sequence goes on from CAUJET010000045.1 coordinate 1,881, forward strand.
GTGGTCCGCGATGCCGTTGCAGGATGCCGGCACGGACACCTCGATCGAGGACTTCCGCATCACCGCGGCGACCGTGTCGGGCACGATCGAACGGTCCCCGTCGGCGACTGGCACGAAGGCCGATCTCGCGACCACGACCACGCTCGCCAACGACCCGATGAAGCAATTCGCGATCACGATCAGCGACATCCCAAACATTTTGTTCAACTCGACGCCGATGCTCGCCCAGTACATGCAGCAGCAGGCCGAATTTGAGCTCGAGAAAGCGCTCGATGCGCACGTGCTCGCTCAGATCGTCGCCGCGACCCCACCGTTTGGCAACAGCGGTACCGGCCTGATCACACAGATCCGCAAGGGCCTCACGGCGATGCGTGCCACCGGTGCCGCGCCGAGCCTGCTCGTGGTCAACCCGACCGACTCCGAGTTGCTCGACACCTACATGACGGCCGACGGGATCTTCCTGCTCGACAACCCGTCGACCGGTGGCAGTGGCACCACCCCGGTGTGGAACCTGCGCCGGATCGAGCGCATCGGCGCTGGCACCGAACCGCCGTATCTGATCGACCCGACGATGCTCGGCGTGCTCTACCTCGGTGCCGTGCGTATCGACGCCGACCCGTACACAGGGTTCAAGGAAAACACCACGACGCTTCGTGTCGAGTTCGAGGCCCTCATGCATGTCCGCAACGCGAACGGCGCTCGCCGGATCGCAGCGAGCTGAACGGAGGCGCACGATGGAATCGATGATCGAAGTCGATCGCCAGGCTGCCGCCGAAGCGGCTGCGGCGGCTCGCGGGTGGGTGCTCGAGCACGGCTTTGTGCCGGTGCCGGACGGTGCGGGTGGTGGCGTGATCCTGGGTGGCTGGCGCATGGTCGGCCCGTACGGGACGCTCGTCGCCGGCGAGTGGTCCCGGCTCGGAGGGTTCGGACTGACGCTCGACGTGGTCGAACGCATCCTCGCCGGCACACACGAGTACGTGCCACCGGACCCCGTCGCCCGGCTACACACCCGCGGGCCCCGGTTCCCGGCCGAGCTCGACCAGGACGAGGCGCACGTCAACATCGTGGTGTCGAGCTGACACCCCCAGTGCGCCACGGCGCGGCGGGACGGCCCTTCCACGTTCCGCACGCCCGCCGTGGCCAGGCGCCGTGCGGAGGATTCCGCATCAGGTCCGGATCCCCCTCCGCACGGCGCCCACACAACCCCACGAGGAGCTGACCAGTGACCAACCGGGCTACCACGATCGTCGAGTACGTCGTCACCGACGCGATCCGCAATCTCGACCGGACCGCCGACAAGCTCGACGAGGTCGAGGACGCCGGCAAACAGCTCGCGGCCGCGCTCGCAGCCGCTGCGGCGACGGCGTCCGCCGAGCTGGACGGGATCTCGCGGGCATCCGATGCGATGACCGCCGCGCTCGGCTCCGACTTCGTCGAGGCCCAGGCGAAGGCCGGCCGCTCGGTCGACGACATCGTGGTGTCGTTGCGCGAGATGGGCGCCACGTTCGACCAGATAGAGGCGAACGCCGATCAGCTCGCGACCTCGGTGCGTGCGCTCGACGACGTCAGGCTCCGGGCCGACGGCGCAGCGACCGGGCTCGACTCGGTCACACGTTCCGGCGAGCAGTCGCGCAGCGTCTTCGCGAACTTGGTCGGCAACTCGGTGCAGGACCTCGGTCAGCTCGGCGGTGTCGCCGGCACGGCCGGTATCGCTCTCGGTCAGCTCGCCGAATACGCCGCTGACGGGAACATCTCGCTCGCCAACCTCGCGAAGTTCGCCGGGCCGATGGCAGCGCTCGGCGCCGCAACCTACGGGATCTCAGCTGCGCTCGAAGCGCAGGCGCAGCAGACCGCCGAGGTGGCCCGTGTGACGCAGCTCCTCGTCGACATGGAGGCCAAGCGTGCATCGGGCGACACCGAGGGCGTGATCGCCGGTCTCGCCGAAGAATGGGCCGCCACGCTGCCCATCCTGGAGAAGTACGGGATGGGCGTTGCCGAGATCGATCAGGTGCTCGGTGGCAGCACCCGACCGATCGAGGCGCTGCGATCCGAAATGGAACGTCTCAACGGCGAGATGCTCAAGGGCAACGAGTACTCGCAGGCCGAGATCGATGCAATGTACGGCAAGAGTGAGGAGCTGCGCGCCGTCATCCGCAACCTCGAAGAGGCGAACACAGCGCAGGGCAACGCCGCCGCCCAGGTGGACAACTCCAGGCGTTCACTCGAGGCGTGGACCGCGTACACGCGCGGGGAGATGATCCCGACGATGAGTGAACTCACAGGCTGGTGGAGCAAGATCCGCGACGCCGCTGACGACACCGCCGAGGTGACCGAAGGTCAACGGCAGCAGGCGCAGGCGGTCGCCTATCTGCGCAACGAGGTCGAGCAGTACCGCAAGACCCTGGAGGGCGTGCCTGAAGAGGCGTTCACCAAGATCGAAGCTGCGCTCGACCGCGGCGACCTGGCAACGGCTGAGCAGCTGCTCAACAATCTCGCTCGCGAGCGGTCCGCAGTCGTCAAGGTGTCGCTCGCCTTCGGCGGGAAGGACAACCTCGCCGGTGGCAAGGGAGCTGCGACCGTCCCGGGAGCCAAGGGCAGCCGCAACGTTCCCGACGCTCAGGCAGTGCTCAAGGGCATGCTCGACGAAGCCGACGCAGCAACCGGTGGTGGCGGTGGCGGTGGCGGTGGCGGTGGCGGCGGCGGCGGTGGCGGTGCAGCGGCTGAGCCGGTCGATCCGATGGCCGAATGGGACGACGCGATGTCGAAGGCGTTCGACTATCAGGAGATCACGCTCGCCGAATATCGCAAGTATCTGAACGAGCGCCTCGGCGCGTTCGGCCGGTACAGCGACGAACACCACCGGATCTGGCAGCAGATTCAGGGCCTGAACGACGAAGAGGCCAAGCAGGCCGCAGAGGTCGCGAAAGAGGTCGAGGAGGCCGAGCGGCGCAAGGCCGAGGCGATCGAGGAGCGCACACGCCGACAGGAAGAACTCGACCAGATCTACCGCGCTGCTCGCGACGCCATGTCGAGAGGGTTCGACAACCTGCCGGCCCGCACCATCTACATCAGCTCGAACGACCCGTCGGCCGTGGTGTCGCAGATCAAGGCCTACGAGCGCGACAACGGCCCGTCCTGGCGGCAAGGATGATCAGGCGGCGTCGTCTGAGCGGTAGCGGCGCTCGAGACTGTTCAGCCCTGCGAGGCTCAGCCCGAGCCGTTCTGCGATCTCAGCCGATGCCGCACCGCGGGCGCGCATACTGGCGATGGCCTCGAGGCGCTCAACGGTCGCACGTCTGGGGCCGACGTGGGGCCCACTACCGCCGCTGACAGCACGGCGCGCCCTCCCGCTGAGCCCACCCCAGATCCCGACCAGCTCGCCGGCCTCGCGGCACTCGTCGCGCACGAGACAGCCGGCGCACACGGCGAGCTGCGCCTTGGTCGGCTCGCCCCGCTCAGGAAACCAGCTGAGTTCGGGATGCTCTCGACATGCGGCATCAGCGTGGAACGCCGGCCGGATGAAGGAGAGAAGCGCTGTGAGTGGATCATCGACGTCGATCACCGGCACAGATCGAGCGTAGTGCAACCTGTCGGTTGCGGATCTGTCATCGCCAGCAATGCGCGCTCGGCGTCGTCGAGCGAGCCGACCACGACGCGTGCTCGACGAACGCCGTCGACGTACCGTCGGACGAGCCAACGGCCAGAGCCTCGATCGACGATCGAACCGGTGCCGTACTCGCGCCGGTGCTCGACGTCGCCGGTCGTGTCGGGCCACCAGGCGTCGCCCCACACCTCGGCAGGGTGGAAGCCCAGGGCGATGGCCCAGCGGTCGGCCTGGCGGTCGCTGAGCCCGTTCCGGTCAGCTCTCGCCACCGTGCCGCACCGCGCTCCGACGCGACGTGCGATCGCTGCGTCAGACGCGAGGCCGTCGAGTTCAGCGAGCCGCCGCAACGGCGCGAACAGGTATCGCATCACGAGGCCCGGGTCGCCAGCTCGCGATTCATCGCGTCCAGCTCGCGACTCACCAGAGCGGTCCGAGTTCCGGACACCTGCAGCGCGGCGTACACCACAGACCGCATCGCTTCCTCAGTGCGAACTCGGCTGGCGCCGTCTCCGGCGTCGACGCTTCCTGCCATCGCCCCGACGCGTCCGGCGATCGCATCCGCCAGCATCACGAGCGCCTCGGCATCCTCCACGCGCTCACCACAGCTCACGGCGAACTCATGCCCCGCGATCAGGTCCCCCAGTTCGTTCAGTCGCAGCAGTGCCATCGCGAACGGCTGCACGTAGCTCCACAACGAGCCTGCGGGCGGCTGCTCGTCGATCCATGCAAGCGTCTCCTCCAGGCGAGTCGTCCCTCGATCGAGGGCATCTTGAGTGCGCTTCTGGATCATTCCGGTCTCGGCGATGATCCGAGACAGCTCGGTCGGCTGCTGGTTCATGGGTGGTGAGTTCCTCTCCTAGTGTGTCTTACACCTGCTACAGCGGTGCTCGGTGTGGGTGGATTGACCAGCGGTGGAAGGTGAGTGCCACAGCGTTAGCCTGTCGTCCCATGTCGAAGAAGACCAAGAAGAAGAAGGCCAAGATGCGCCGCTCGAAGGCGAACCACGGCAAGCGTCCCAACATGGGGCGTGGCTGACTCCCAGCCGGTGACTCCTCCGTCGACCAGACGTGAGGAGGTCGTCGACGCCGTCCACGGCGTCGAGCTCGTCGATCCCTATCGATGGCTCGAGGACGGGGATGCCGCAGCGACGGCACAGTGGGTGGCCGCCCAGAACCGATACACGAGACAGGCGCTCGATGCCCGTCCCACCAGGGGCGAGTGGCACGAGCGCCTTTCCGCGCTCGTGGGCCTGCCCACCGTCATGGGGTGCACCGCCCACGGGGACCGGTTGTTCGTGCTCGAGCGCGCCACCGGTTCCGACCAGTTCGCCCTGGTCGTGCGGTCGGCGACCGATCCCGCCGCCCCACCGCGGGTCCTGCTCGACCCGGCCGACCGGGCCGCCGACGCGGCGGTCGCGATCGACTGGTTCGAACCGAACGACGACGGCTCGCTCGTCGCGATCGGGTTGAGCGAGGGCGGCACCGAGGACAGCACCCTGCACCTGCTCGACGTCGCGACGGCGACGCTCTCCGAGCTCCGCATCGATCACACCCGGGCATGCTCGGTCGCCTGGCGTGCCGACGGATCGGGCTTCTGGTACACCCGCTATCCCGAGGGTGATCAGTACCACCGCCACGTCCGCCACCACACCGTTGGCACCGACCCCGCCGACGACCCGGTCGTGTTCGACCGGCTGCCCACGCCCGAGGCCTGGGCGAGCGTGTACGCCGCCCCGTCGGGCATCCATCTGCTGGTCGACCTGTCCGTCGGCTGGAACCGGCACGACCTCCACCTGCTCGAGGTCACCTCCGGCACGTGGCAGGTCGTCGTCGAGGGGGTCGACGCGATCACGTCGATGCGGTTCGGCGGCGACGGACTCGTCGGACGCACCACGGTCGACGCACCGAACGGCCGCATCGTCACGGCCCCGCTCGACCGGCCCGAGATGGCGAACTGGCGGACGGTCGTGCCCGAGCAACCCGACGACGTGCTCGGTGGCCCCGCGCTCGCCGGCGACGACCTGGTGGTCGTGCGCAGCCACGCAGCGGTCGACACCCTCGAACGATGGACGATGCAGGGCGAGCGCGTGGCGGTGCTCGACGGTCTCGGCGTCGTGTCGGTCGCCGGGTTGTCGGCGCGTGACGACGCGGACGAGGTGTTCGTCACGGTGTCGGCGTTCCACGAGCCCACCGCGATCTGGAAGCTCGCGGGCACCGAGCTCACCCGCTGGTGCCCGAATGCTCCGAGCCCCGACGACCTGCCGTCGCTCGTGGTCTCGCACGTCACGTACCCCTCGCTGGACGGCACCGAGATCGGTCTGTTCCTCGTGCACCGCGCCGACGTGGTGCCCGGCCCCGACGTACCGGCCGTGCTGAACGGTTACGGCGGCTTCGCGATCGCAGAATCGCCGGCGTGGATGCCGAACCTGGCGGCGTGGTGCGCACAAGGTGGCACGTGGGCGATCGCCGGGCTGCGCGGCGGCTACGAGCACGGCGAACGATGGCACGTCGCGGGGCGGCGCGAGCTGAAGCAGAACGTGTTCGACGACTTCCACGCCGCCGGCGACTGGCTGGTCGCGAACGGCCTCGCGAGCCACGAGCGCCTGGCGGCGGTCGGTGGCTCCAACGGCGGACTGCTCGTCGGCGCGGCGCTCACCCAACGCCCCGATCTCGCCCGAGCGGTCTGGTGCGCGGTGCCGCTGCTCGACATGGTGCGCTTCCCGCGGTTCCTCATCGCCCGCCTGTGGACCGACGAGTACGGCGACCCCGACGTAGCCGAGGAGTTCGCCTGGCTGCACGCCTATTCGCCCTATCACCGGGTCGTGGCGGGCACCCGCTATCCGGCGGTGCTGTTCACGACCGCCGAGGGCGACACGCGCGTGGATCCGTTGCACGCCCGCAAGATGGCGGCGCTGCTGCAGCACGCCGCGGTCGATCAGGACGAGCGACCGGTGTTGTTGTGGCAGGCCGGTCGCGCCGGTCACGGTGTGGGCAAGCCAGCGTCGATGCGTGTCGAGGAGGGGGCCGACGTGTTGTCGTTCCTGTGGTGGCAACTGGGCGGCGAGGGATGACCGCGCTCGTCGGGCTCACCGTCGACGGGCCGTCCGCGCCATGGGAGGCGATCGGGCTGCGCGTCGTCGACGGCGTCGCGTGGATCGGCGGCATCGCACTGCGATTCACCGATCGCGCTCCGAGCGTCGAGGGTTCGGACCCCGTTCGGGTCGCAGGCTGGACGCTCGCCGACTCGCCCGACCGGGTCGGGTCCATCGACGGGATCGCGACGGATCACGTGGATCTCGATGGCGCGGGTGTCGACTCGTGGGAGCACCCGTTGGGCGTCACGTCGTTCGACCACGTGGTGGTGATGACGTCGTCGCTCGAACGCACGTGTGGTGAGATCGAGCGGATCACCGGCGAGCCGCTGAAGCGCATCCGCGAGGTCGGGCCGATCCGCCAGGGTTTCCATCGTCTCGGGTCGATGATCGTCGAGGTCGTCGAAAGCGACCGGGTCACCGTCGACCACGCGTCGCTGTGGGGGTTCGTCTGGATCGTCGACGATCTCCACGACACGGCCGACCGGTTGGGGTCCGACCTGCTCTCGCCGCCGAAGGCAGCCGTGCAGCCCGGTCGTCTCATCGCGTCGTTCCGCTCGGACGCGGGATTGGGCCTGCCGATCGCGTTGATGAGCCCCCACGGTCGATGAGCCGCTCGACCATCGCTGTCCGCACCCGAGCCCGGGCCGGCGTGGTGAGTGCCGTCGCGGTCGCACTGGTGGTGCTGAGCGCGTGCGGGTCGAACGTCAGCGGTCCGGTCGCAGCAGCGGAGGGCCCGGCACCCGCCGCCACCGCCTCGGCCGTCGAGACGACCGCGGTCGGTGTCGCGGCCGATGCGCCGACCACGACCGCGACGACACCGACCTCGGCCGAGGCGCGGCGCACCACCGTTGCACCGGCCGCCACCGACCTGGCGCCGACCACCGACCTGGCGCCGACCACCACGATCGACCAGATCTCGCCGTACCTGTCGGCGTTCTGTCCCGCTACGTCGCACGCCGTGGCGGTCGACCGCGATCGCCAGCGTGGCTGGCTGTGCGACCAGGGGCGGGCCGTGTACGAGTTCCCGTTCACCGGCGCCGTCACCCAGCCCGACCCGGGCACCTACCCGGTGTACGCGAAAGATCTCCAGGCGTTCTCCACGCTGAGCGGCGAGCGCAGTGACATGACCCACTTCGTCGCATTCACCTACGGCAAGTACCAGGGGGCGCGGGTCGCCTTCCACTCAGTACCCGTCGGCAGCGACGGCACGTTCCTGCAGCCGCTCGAATCGGTCGGCGACGTGTCGATGCGCGGCCAGTCCGCGGGGTGCCTGCGTGTGTTGCCCGACGATGCGGTGCGGCTGTGGGACTGGCTCGAGATCGGTGACGAGGTGCGTGTCATCAACTGACGTCTGGAGGCCCACGGCGGGTCTGCCGGGCCGTCGCCCGGGCGGTCGAACTAGTCGAAGCCCTGGCCGCCGTCGTCGTCGACGATCGCCAGGTGCTGGCGGCCCTCGTCGCACGTCGCGAGCGCGGGACACCAGCGACACGACGTGCTGACGCGCTTCACGGGAGCGATCTGTTCGACCGTGAGTTCGGCATGGCGGGTGAGGGCGCCCTCGAGCCGGGCGAGCGCCGCCTCGAGCACCGACGGGGTGACGTCCTCGACGTCGGCGTCGGCGGAGTCGAGGTAGAAGGTGACGAGTCGGCGGGGCGGCACGCGACGTGAGAGCGTCTCGAGCAGTGCGTAGAAGCGCAGGTCCTGGCGATGCGTTGGCGACGGCCAGCCGGTCTTGAAGTCGATGACGAGCTTGGTGCTGATGCGCCCCTCCGGTTTGCCGATCACGAGGTCGGTCTTGCCCACGAGTTCGACACATCCCTTCGGTGTCCAGCGGGTGCGTGCCTCGAACACCGGTTGTGCGCGAGACGGCAGTGGCGGGAAGTCCTGGAGGAAGCGGGTGACGCGTTCCACTGCACCGGCGCGAAGTTCGGCCCGGTCGCCGTCGCTCAGCCCCGCGACGAAGTCCCCCTGGAAGCTCGCCTGGTCGGCGAGGCGGGCGAGCGCCTCGTCGACGAGCAGCTCCGGCACGGGCTCGCCCTGCCAGTGGGCACCGAGCTCGATGGCCTTGTGCGACACGAAGCCGCGGGCGTTCGCGGGTGTCCACTCGAACGTGTCGGGCAGGAGGTGCTTGGCCTCGCAGCCGAGCACCTGGGTGAGGAAGTTCTTGCTCACGACCAGCCGCTCGCCGCCCAGGCGTCGGCTGGCCTCGTCGGCGACCGCTTCGGCCCGCGCCACGAGGTCGTCGACGAACTCCTCGTCGAACACGAGTGGATCTGCGTCGCGGCGGAGCTGGTCGAGCAGGCGCTTCTGCGTCGGCGTGAGCTCGGGCGGGGTGTCCACGGGGCGAGCGTAACGATCCGGCGTGGCGGGGCGGGCGGTCCCGTGGGCCCGGTGGTCGTGGATGGCCACGGTGGGTGCGGGTCGGTCACCCCGCGTCACACCCCTCGATCATGATGCAGGCATGTCCTCGCCCGCTTCCGCAGCACGCCGCACGCCCGCCCCCGGGGCCGGCGCGGGTGCCGCCAGCACGCCGGCGTCGGCCGCTGCCACGGGCACCACGGTGCACTTCACGCAGGCGGCGCGGCTGCTGTCGCGTGAGGCCCGACGGCGTGGGCTGGTGGCCCCCGGGTTCCGTTGCCCGCCGCGGGTGGTCGGTGTGCAGCGCACCCTGCGGCGGCACGCCTCCGGCGCCGTGGTCGCGGTGCAGGTGCGCGGCCGGCCGTGGGGCGCGGTCGTCGCCGACATGATCGAAGGCGTGGTCGTGGCCAACCGGCTGGTGCCACCCGCGGCCGACCGGCTGCGCACCGAACTGTGGGAGGCCATCGGTCTCGAGTGGCCGGCCGACCTCAGCCGCGTGGCCTGAACGTCTCGTTCAGGTCTGCCGATCAGAAGGCGAGCAGTACCACCAGGGTCTGGGTCGGGTCGGCCACCTGGTCGAGTCCTTCGAGCTCGGGGCTCGCGAATGCCTCGGGCCCGAACACCAGCACGCTGAACACCCCTCCGTCGTCGTTGAAGTACACGCCCTGGGGCACACCGTCGATCGGCTCGGCGCGGTCGCCCACCGACCATCCGTCGGCCTCGAGGGCGGCGTCGTACGCGGCGAGCACCTCGTCGGGTGACAGGGCGCTGGTGCGCGCTTCGGAGAACGCGAGCGACGGCGTGATGCCGAGCAGCGCGTTCACGCCGCCGGCGTCGACCGTGTCGCTCACGCCGTCGGGCACGGGCAGTGCGGCCCACCACTCGGGTTCTTCGACGGGCGGATCCGGGTCGCACACCTCGTCGGCGGGCGGCAGTGTGAGGTCCACGATGGTCTGCCCCTCCCAGCCGGTCACGCAGGTGGAGTTGAGCATCTGGCCGTGGCCCTCACCCGTGTAGGTGAGCAGGCGGGCGTTGCTGCCCATGGCAGCGGTCATCTCCTCGGCCCACCGGAACGGGGTGGCGGGGTCGTTGAGCCCGCCGACCACCAGGATCGGTGCGTCGCCGGTGTAGTTCAGCGCCGGGGCGGTGACGTCGGCCATCAGAGGGGCGCACTCGTCGGTGAAGTCGTCGACGGTGATACCGGCCGCAAAACGGGGGGAGAGCTCGAGGAGTTCGTCGACGAGCGCTTGCGGGTCGTCGGGCAGGTCGTAGTCGATGCCGCTCGCGCAGCGGATGATCGTGCCCGACTGTTCGATCGTGGAGTACGTGCCGTCGGGCTCCCGGCCGATGTAGCTGTCGGCGAGCCCGAAGAGCTGGTCGCCGTCGCCCTCACGGGCACTCTGCAGCGCCTCGGCGAGCAGCGGCCACTGGCTCTCGCTGTAGAGCGCCGAAATGGTCGCGGTCTCGAACACGGCCTGATTGGCGAGGCGGCCGTCGTCGGCGGGTGCCGGGGTGCCGTCGATGACGACGCGCAGCGCGTCCCAGTCGGCGGGGACGTCGTCGCTGCGGAACGCGCACGATTCGGTGGCCTCGCACCATGCGGCCCAGTTGTCGAAGGCTTCGTCGAAGCCCACGAGCTGGGTGGCGTACTGCTCCTCGACCGAGTCGCCGGTTGGTTCGAACGCGGCGTCGAGCACGAGGGCGCGCACCCGCTCGGGGAACAGGGTCGCGTACACCGAGCCGAGGTAGGTGCCGTACGAGATACCGATGTAGCTGAGCTGCTCGTCGCCGAGCGCGGCGCGGATGGCATCCATGTCGTAGGCGGTGTTGACCGTGGAGTAGTGGATGAGCGTGTCGCCGTAGGCGGCGAGACACGCTTCGTCGAACTGGCCGTCGGCGGCGTCGAGGGCCGCCTGCTCCTCGGGCGTGTCGGGGCTGGAGTCGAGGTACACGGTGGCGTCGACCTCGGCGTCGCTGAGGCAGCGGAGGCCGTTGGATCGGTCGACACCTCGTGGGTCGAAGCCGATGAGATCGAAGTCCTGGAGGCCCATCTCGTCCACCATGGTGGTGCCGGCCTGGGCGATGTAGTCGAAGCCCGAACCGCCGGGGCCGCCGGGGTTGAACAGGACCGCACCGATGCGTGTGCTGGGGTCGACCGCGGGGAGGCGCACCATCGCGATGTCGATCGTGTCGCCGTCGGGCTGTTGCGGATCGAGGGGGACGGCGAGCGTGCCGCAGTCGAAGGCGGGATCGGCGACGATCTCGTCCTCGCAGGGGCCCCACGCGATCTCGCCGACGACGGGTGCGGCGGTGTCGTCCGGCGCGGACGTGTCGACGGGTGCAGCGGTGCCGTCCGGTGCTGTCGTGTCGCCCGGTGCGGTGGTGTCGACGGTCTCGACACCGATCGGGCGCGCCGCCGTGGTGCGGACGGACTGGTCGGTGGAGCACGCGGCGAGGGCCAGCAGGCCCACGCACGTGATCGCGGCGAGGTGGGGACGTCTCACGACGGCCACCGTACCGGCGGCGCCGGACGCCGGAGCGTCAGCGCCACCGGCGGTGGTTCGGTGCTATGTCGGTTCGGGTCCGGTCGGGATCAGACCGGACGGCCGAGGAAGCAGAGGAACTCGGTCTGCACGTCGGCGCCCTCGGGAGCGTCGACCTTGGGTCCGAACACGCCGGGCTGGCGGATCATCGCGTCCATCGGCTTGAGGCCCGAGTAAGCGGCCGTGACCATCTCGACGGGCAGCTGCTCGTCGCCGCCGGTGGCGCGGGCGAGGTCCCAGGTGTGCACGAGCACGTCGGTGCTGACGAAGCGGCCGATCATCTGCTCGGCCGGCATCGGGCCGAACGGTCCGGGCAGTGCCGTGCTGAGGTCGCCGGTGCCGACGCCGGCGAAGAACGTGCTCTTGGCCTCGTCCCACGCAGCGACGATGTCCTCGTCGGGGGTGATCTCACGCGGCGGCTGGCCCTGCAGGCCGGCGCCGAGGCGGAGGAGGTTGTTGCCCACGTGCACCACGACGTCGCGGGCGGTCCAGCCCTCGCACGGTGCGGCGTTGGACCAGGACTCGGCGCTGGCGGCGTGGACGCGGGCGTCGAACCCGTTGACGAGGACGGTGACGCGATCGATGACTTCGTTGCTCATGGCGCGGACCATATCCCACCGGTGTGACACCCCCGGTATGAGAGATGAGCGGCCCTGCCACGCCGATCTCTCACATCGGTCGAGGCCCGACCATCGGCGATGAGAGATGGGTCCGGCAGGGGCGCTCATCTCTCATCGCGGGCGGGTCGAGGGGGCGAGGTGGGGTCACATGGCCCTGGCGCCGGTCCCCGGCAGGTGGTGTGGTGAGGTCGTGGTGAACGACGGAGTTCGATCCGGCGGCGCGGCCGCCGGGCTGAGCGCGGCCGATGCCGAGGAGCGACGTCGACGCGACGGCCCGAACCGTCTGCCCGAGCCGAAGCGTCCGTCAGGCCTTCGTCGTTTCGTCGGCGAGCTGGTGCACTTCTTCGCCGTGATGCTGTGGGTGGCTGGCGTCTTGGCGTTGGCGGCCGGGATGCCCGCGCTCGGGTTCGCGATCTTCGGGGTGATCGTGGTGAACGCCGTGTTCTCCTTCGTGCAGGAGCACCGGGCCGACGTGGCGGCTCAGCGACTGCGTCAGCTGCTGCCCACGCTGGTGACCGTCCGTCGGAGCGGACGGCCCGTGGTCGTCGACGCGTCCGACGTCGTGATGGACGACGTGCTGCTCGTCGAGGCGGGCGACCGCGTGCCGGCCGATGCCCGGGTGGTGAACGCGAGTTGCCTGCTGGTGGACACCTCGTTGCTGACGGGGGAGAGCGTGCCGTCGCCGGTGGGGGAGGGCGACCAGATGTTCGCCGGCACGTTCGTGGTCGAAGGCTCGGCGGAGGCGGTGGTGACCGCGGTCGGAGCCACCACCCGGTTGGCGACGATTGCAGCGCTGACGACCGTGACGGCCAAGCCGGTGACGCCGTTGACGGTCGGGCTGCACCAGGTGGTGCGGACGATCGCCGCAGTCGCTGTGGGTGTGGGCGCCTTCTTCTTCGGGGTGGCGATGCTGTTGGGCAACGACGCGTCCGACGGTTTCGTGTTCGCGATCGGCGTGACCGTGGCGCTGGTTCCCGAGGCGTTGCTGCCGACGGTGACCCTGTCGTTGGCGTGGGGCGCCGAGCGGATGGCCGACCGCCAGGTGTTGGTGCGCAACCTCGAGGCGGTGGAGACACTCGGGTCGACGACGTTCATCTGCACCGACAAGACCGGCACGCTGACGATGAACCAGATGACGGTGCGGTCGGCGTGGACGCCCGCCGGTTCGGTGACGCTGACCACGCTCGGGTACGGGCCGGAGGCCGACGTCGCGGTCGAGGGTGATCGCCCGTCGCTCGAGCGGATGGCGTTGGCCGGCGCGCGGTGCGCGACCGGCGGCGTGTCGGAGAAGGACGGTGTGTGGGTCGCCCACGGCGATCCGACGGAGGCAGCGGTCGACGCGCTCGCCCGTCGGCTCGGCACCGACACCGACGCCGATCGGCTGGCGCGACCCGAGATGGTGCGGTTCCCGTTCGACCACCATCGGCGGCGCATGTCGGTGGTGGTGGGCGGCGAGGTGTTGGTGAAGGGTTCGCCGGAGGGTGTGCTGCCGCTGTGCGTCGACGCACCGCCGACGGCCGAGGTGCTCGACGCGATGACCGGTCAGGGATTGCGCGTGTTGGCGATCGCCGCCCGTCCGCTGCGTGCGGCGCCCGCGAGTGCCGAGGAGGCCGAGCGCGACCTCGAGCTGTTGGGCTTCGTGGGCATGGAGGACCCGCCACGGCCCGACGTGCGCGACGCGATCGACGCCTGTCGGCGAGCACACGTGAAGCTGGCGATGGTCACCGGCGACCACCCCGACACCGCTGCTGCCGTGGCCACCCATGTCGGACTGCGTGCCGATGACGGTGTGGTGACCACCGGGGCCGAGTTGCCGGCCGACGACGTCGAGCTGGTCGCGCTGCTCGAGCGCGACGGCGTGGTGATCGCTCGCGTGTCGCCGGAGGACAAGGTGCGCATCGCGGTCGCGCTCCGCACTGCGGGCCATGTGGTGGCGATGACCGGCGACGGCGTGAACGACGCGCCGGCTTTGCACGAGGCGAACATCGGGATCGCGATGGGTGCGTCGGGCACCGACGTCGCTCGGGCATCGGCCGACCTGGTGCTGCTCGACGACCACTTCGCCAGCATCGTCGCCGGGATCGAACAGGGTCGCGCGACGTACGTGAACATCCGCCGATTCCTGACGTACCACCTCACCGACAACGTGGCCGAGCTGATGCCGTTCGTCGTGTGGATGCTGTCGGGCGGGCGGTTCCCGTTGGCGCTCGGGGTGCTGCAGATCCTGGCGCTCGACATCGGTACCGACACGCTGTCCGCTGTCGCCCTCGGTGCCGAGCGGCCGAGTGCGCATCTGCTCGACGGTCCGCCGGTGTCGGGCAAGTTGATGAACCGCACCGTGCTCGTGCGCGCGTTCGGGGTACTCGGCCCGACGGTCGCCGTTGCGTCGATGGCTGCGTTCGTGGTGTCGATGTGGGCGCTCGGCTGGGGGCCGGGCCGGCCGTGGCCCGACGAGGCCGGCCTGGCCGCGGCGTCGGGGGCGACGTTCATCACGATCGTGCTCGCCCAGACGGCGAACGCGTTCGCATGCCGCAGCTCGACCCGTCGGCCGGATCAGCTGGGGTGGACGACGAACCGGCTGCTGTTGATGACCGCTTCGATCGAGCTCGCGTTCGCGTTGATCGTGCTGCTGGTGCCGCCGTTCGCCCGCGGGCTCGAGCATGCGAACCCGCCGGCGTGGGGCTGGGCGATGGCGTTGGCCTCGATGCCGTTGGTGCTGGTGGTCGACGCATTCGAGAAGCGCCGCCGTCGCGCCGGGAACCATCACCGATAACGTCGCCGACCGAGGCCCGGGTGGTGGAATTGGCAGACACGGGGGGCTTAAACCCCCCTTCCCGCAAGGGAGTGTGGGTTCGAACCCCACCCCGGGCACCGCATCTGAGCTGGGATGATGTGCTGAAGGTCGAGTCTCTTCGACTGTGAATAACTGCCTCGACGGGCCATTCCTGCACAGATCCTGCACAGGATTTCGATAGGGTGCCGGCATGGCGAGGGGTTCGGTGCGGCGGCACGACAACGGATGGGGCTATCGGGTCGATCTCGGTCCCGACCCGGCGACGGGCAAGCGACGGCAGGTGTCGAAGCAGGGTTTCCGCACCAAGCGCGAGGCCGAGCAGGCGGCCCAGGCCGTACTGAAGGCCGCCGCCGAGGGAGCCGTCACCAACCGGACCCATCGCACGGTGGGGGAGTACCTCGACGAGTGGTTGCAGATGCAACAGCCGCGACTTCGCGCTACGACGCACCACAGCTACGCGATGGCGGTCAATCGGATCAAGAGCGGGCTCGGGTCGGCCAAGCTGCAGTCGCTGACGCCGTTGCAGGTCGAGCGCTTCTACCGCGAACTCACGTCGGCCCGCTTGGGGCGTGACTACTCGCCCAAGACGATCCGCAACACCCACACCGTGCTGCGCAAGGCGCTGGCCGATGCCGAGCGGCTCGAGCTCGTGATCCGCAACGCTGCAGCGGCGGCACGGCCGCCGGCCGTGGACCACAAGGATCGTGTGACGTGGAGCAGTGAGGAGCTCGGCGAGTTCCTCGAGTCGGTTCGTGACGATCGGCTGTATCCGGTGTTCGTGGTGTTGGCCACCACCGGCATGCGCCGAGGCGAGGTGCTCGGGCTGCGGTGGCGCGACGTCGACTTCGATGCCGGCGATCTGGCGATCGCCAACACGAGGACACCGGTCAAGTCCGAGATCGTGACCGGTCCGCCCAAGACGGCCCGCAGCCGTCGCCAGGTGTTCCTCGACGAGTGGACGCTCGACGTGCTGCGAGCGCAGCGCCGGAGCCAAGCCGCCGACCGTCTCGCTGCCGGGCCGGCGTGGAATGCCGACGAGGACTACGTGTTCACCGACGAAGTCGGCGTGCCGGTGAACCCCAACAGCGTGAGCAAGCGGTTCGACACGATCGTCCGCAAGTCCGACCTGCCCCGCATCAGGCTGCACGACCTGCGCCACACCTACGCGACGGTGGCGCTGAAGGCCGGTGTTCACCCGAAGGTCGTGAGCGAGCGGCTCGGCCACGCCACCGTCGGCATCACGCTCGACCTGTACTCGCACGTGACCCCGTCGATCGCACGTGATGCTGCCGATGTGGTCGCATCGAAGATCCGCCGCTGAGGGCTGCGGTCACGGAGCGAGCATCGCATCGAGTGCGGCGGCCGGCACGACGAGCCGGCCGCGCAGCTTGAGCACCGGCAGCACGCCCGCCTTCGCACACTCGTAGGCCGTCGTCCGAGAGATCCCGAGGATCTCCGCCGTCTCGGTGATCGTGTACGTGCGCCGCACGGCCGGCGCCACTTCTTGCTGCATCGCTTGCTCCTTTCGTCGAGCTCTCGACGGCTGGGGTTCGCACCCCGACCGGAGGCGTGCTCGTCCGCCACCGACGCACGAACACGCTCATGAGAAGAACTGGACAGCGAGCGACCCGTTTGCTGACGCGATTTCGCCGAAACGGCGAAATTCACCGTCTTCCCGACCGTGCGGTTGTCCGAGCGCTGAGGGACCTCACAGAAGATCACCATGGGTGTACCAGGAGGTGTGCGGCTCCCGAGCAGGCCCTTCGCGGTCGAGCCGCGGCAGGCGCACGACGGCGCTGCTGGACCGTCGCAACCTTTCAAGGATCCAGTTCGAGCAGAGTCCGCGCCTCCGGTGCGAGTTCTCGGGCGAGCTCTCGAAGGGGTGGAGTGTGGGTGGCCTGGGGTACCCCCGAACTGGACTCTCTGGTCGGCGCTCGGCGCTCGGACGGAGCGCTGGCCTGCCGATCTCCTTCGGCGTCCCGGTTCCGGGGTGTCGGGTCACCCGCCGAGACGGCAACGACCTGGCTCCGCGATGAATGGCGGGGAGCCGGCCTGGGACCGCAGCCCGTCCCCATCTCGCCGCCCTGGATCGACGCGAACAGGGCCGGGAATATCGTCGGGAACATCGTCGGGAAGTTCGTCGGGAAGATCGACGGGAAGTTCGTCGGGAGGATCGACGGGAAGCACCTGCGCGAACTCGCCCGGGTCCGGATCTGTGCGAGCGCGAGACTTCCCACGTGCCTGCGTTCCCCGATCACGACGACTGCGGCGGATGGGTCCGACTGCTTGCGGATCCGATCAGGTCGCAGCGAGCGTTCTGGCACCTCGTCCTGAGTGGTCCCGACGCGCTCGACAGCGTGCAAGCGGGTCTCGACTCGCCGAACGCCGACGTGCGCCGCTGGTCGACGAAGGCCATGGATCACCTCGTCGATGCCAGCGGACTGGCGACGCTCGTACGGATGCTCGACGACCCTGATCCGGGCGTTCGGCTCGAGGCTTGCCACGCCATTGCGTGTGATCGGTGCAAGGACAACGCCTGCAGGCCTGACGCGGCCGCCGTGCTCCCACGGGCCATCGCGGTCATGCTCGACGATCCCGACTCACATGTTCGCGCCTACGCCGTCGAGCTCGTAGGGCGCTGGGTACACACCCACCCCGAGGCCGAAGCGGCCATCATCCGCTCCCGCGATCACGACCCGTCGCCGGCGGTTCGGAAGAAGGCCGGCTGGTACGCACCGGGCGGCACGATCAATTGCAAGACGTCACCAGCCGGATCGAAGCAGACCACCTCAACACGCTGACCCCGAGTTCGCCCGGCGGGGCTGCCGGGGTGACCGCCCGAGCCCTCACCCCCAGAGATGGATCACCCGTGTAACCGGCGGTAGGGGACGGGCCCGGCGCCCCAGGGCCCGCCGTTCTGTGCGATCGCAGTCGACTGCCAGCGCAGACCTCGAAGCGGGGCCGCGTAGGGTGTCGGCCGTGAGCAGGAGCGGGCGGCCATCGAGGGTGGACGACTTGCACCGGCTGGCGCAGGCGATGCCCCACGTCAGCGTGGAGGTCGACCGCAGCGGGAACCGGAGTTACGAGGTCGGGAGGAAGTCGTTCGTGTTCTTCCGGACGCCACGCCCTGACGCCGTCGACCCCGAGACCGGCGAGCGCTACGACGACATCGTCGTGATCTGGGTCGGGTCGCTGGAGGACAAGGAGGCCCACGTCCAGGACTCCTCCTCACCCTTCTTCACGACACCGCATTTCGACGGCCCCCCCTCGGTCCTGGTGCGCTCGAGTCGGATCGGAGAGGTCGACATCGACGAACTCACCGAGATAGTGCAGGACGCGTGGCTCGCTCAGGCCTCCCCTCGCCGAGCCCGAGACTGGCTGGCGTCCCAGGGCATCGAGCGATCTTCCTGACGGGCGAGCATCCGGTCGGCGAGCAGCTGCGGTCGTGTCGCAGGCGCGCCACCATCGGCATGGAACCGGCGGTAGGTGGCAGGTGCGCCGAGGCGACCTGTCTGCCGTCGAGGGTTGGCTGCGGTGGGATCGTGTGGCGGTGATTCGGGCTCGGTGGGGTTACATCGTCGGTGAGTGAGTTGACCGATGCCGAGGTGTACGGGAAGTACGCGGACGAGTTGATGCGTTTCGCCGCGGCTCTTGCCGGTCCGTCGGGTGCGGAGGATGTGGTCTCGGCTGCGGTTGCTCGGGCACTCGGTTCGCCCAGGTGGCAGGTGGTTGAGAACAAGCGGGCGTACCTCTACCGAATTGTGTTGAACGAGGGCAGCCGCGTGCGACGCGACACGGCGCGCCGCCTTGCCCGTGAGGCACGGACGGCACCTCGGGATCGGGTCGACGACAACGCTGCCGAGTTGGATCTTCGTTCGGCGCTGCGGACGCTGACGGTGCGTCAGCGGGCGGTGGTGTTCTTCACCTACTGGGCGGATCTCGGTCCGAGTGAGATCGCCGTGTTGATGGACCTGTCGTTGCGGACGGTCGAGCGTGACCTTTCGGCGGCGAAGAAGAAGCTGGGAGCACTGCTGTCATGACTGCATCCATTGCCGAGATCGATGCGTTGGCCCGCCGGCTGATGATCCAGCTGGTCGACGAGACACCGCTTGCTCCACCGTTCGAGGCGATCCACCAGGACGACGCTGGAGAGGGGTTCGTTCCCCGACCCGGTCCGCCGGGTCGCGTGCGGCCGCTGCTGGCGGCGGTTGCATCGGTTGCGATCGTTGCTGGAGGCCTGGGTCTGGTCACGTACCTCCGGTCGGCTGAACCCGCGGCAACCGCGTCGCCGACCGCACAGCAACTGCCATCGGTCGTCCCTGACGGATGGGTACTGGATCGAGTGCTCGGGCCCGGCAGCTTCGTCGAGACCGGATTGCGCCCCCAGATCACGTTGTATGCGACTTCCGCATCGCCACTCGGCCCGATCGTGGCCGTCGTCCAGTACGGCTCCGCGCCGACATCGACGAACGCGAACATCGTCGAGACCGAGACCACCGATGGCCGACGAGTGGTGCTCAGCGACACCTACATCGCCGGCGTCCGCGCGATCGACATCCAAGCCACGCCATCGACGTGGGTCACGCTCAACGGGCGTGACGTGAGTGACGACACCTTGATCCGCCTCGCCGAGACGGCGACCGTCACCACCGACGGGTTCGCCCGGCTCGACGCGACCTCGCTCGAGCAGGCCGGTCTGACACCGGTCGGTGAAGGAACGCTGATGAACCTGCCCTTCAGCGGTGGGCGGGACTGGGATCCCGGGTCGATCCCGGCGGGGACGACGGTCACCTCCTACTCGTCTCCTGGAGTGGAGGGCCACATCGACCTCAATACCTACATGGCGACGCCGTTCGACCGGGCAGCCATCGGTCTGCACTTCGCCCCAGCGCAGCGCCCAGAGGATCCGCAGGGATGGCATCGCGTCGACACCGGTATGGACACCACCACCGGCTGGTACGTCGAACGAGACGGGTACACCCATGTCGTGCTCGGCCCGACCGACGCCACAGCCGCCATGCGCACCATCCTCGAGACACTCACCCCGGTCGGCAGCGACAGCTGGGTCGAGCGAGCCAAAGCCCTCGGGACACCCGCCGCAGACGAGACGTCTGCAGCGACGACGATCGTGGTCGAGACGACGATTCGATCCGCCGCACCGGCAGGTCCCGAACGCCAGGAGCTCAGCACTCGAACCGAAGCACTCGACGACGGCTCGTACCTGCTCACCATCCGCGACACCAGCGGCAGCGCCACACAACTGCGAGCCGCATTCATCGGACGCCGACTGATCGTCACCCCGCAGGAGCCCGCCCTCGCCGAGTTCGTCGTCGAACAGGACATCGGGAACTTGACGGGGCCTTCCGCCGCAGCGACCTTCACGCCCGCAGGGTCGCTCACCGTCGTGGCAGTACCGAGTTCCACCTCGGCGGACCATGCAGAGATCACCAGCGGCGGCACCACCTACGTCGTCGAACTCATCCAACCCGACGACACCTACCCGATCGTGATCGCTGTGCTCCTCGTCGGACCGGATGAAGACTCGAACCCTCAGATCGTCCTCACCCGCAACGGCCAGGTCGTCGAAACACTCTGACCAGTCACCGGAGCGCTCGCCGTCAGCCGGCGGTTGGGGACAGTGCAGATGAGATGATCTGTGCGCTTGGCGCTCTTGCAGAACGCGTCCCGAGCGGGCATTTAGTGCGGCTGGCGCGCGACCCCCGATGTGTCACGCTTGCTGTGTGGATGACGCGGACGACACCCAGCGCATCAAAGCATCAGTCATCGCGCTGTTGCCACCGTCAAGGCGCGCGTGGAACGTGATGGTCAGCAAGAACTCCCACACAGGTGGCTGGGTAACTCAGCTCGATCACGAGGCGAGTCACGGCCTCGTGTTCGACATGGGCGAGTCAGGCGCAAACGCCGACGAGACGATCGCTCGCGTGTCCGGATGGTTGATCGGTCAAAAGGCTGAACTCGACCGGATAGCCGTTGCTCCGGTGCTGTCGAACGCCGACAGTGTGATGGAGATCCGGGCATTGGCGAGCATCTTCAACTGGTCGAAATTGGAAGTGTCGGCGGTCGTGCGATTCGTGGAGCGTTGGACGCTCACTGCTGCCGAAGCGGAATGGTTGATCTCAACCATCGGCCATGACGGGCCGAAGCCTGAAAGGTCATGGGACTTCTAGGAGGTTCGGGGGCAACACCGAACTGCCGATCTGTACGGCTGACTGACCGCAAGGTGGTAGCGCAGAACAACGTGCCCGCGCCGACCCCGCAGTGGATCCTGGTCGAGCGATGTCGGGCCGGTCAGACGACGAGGTCGGTACTGTGGCGCCATGTCAGGAAACGATTCGGCCCGGCAGTTTCCGTACGACCCGAACGGGCCAGCAGGAACCTTCGCAGCCGCGATGAACTACCTGGCGCACAGCGGAGAAGCTCAGCTGGCGTCGCTTCTGGGCGGAGCCCACCACGTCGTCATGCGGCCCGGCAGTGCGAAGAGATCGATGCTCGAGTTGACGCTTCACGATGAGGACGCGGTTCGTGCGGCCAACGCACGGGCCACCATTGAGGACGCCTTCCTCGCGGTGAGCGCTTTCAGCTGGGAGCTGTCGATCGTTCCGGTGCCAGCTGATCTGGCCCGCATACGAGATCTGCTGAACGAGGAGGCGGCTTCTCTTGGACTTCCTGCCGTTCTCGATGTCAGGCCGAGAGAGCGGCCAGGCGGCGGCGCGCACTTCGTCGCAGTACATCGACTGGGAACTGACCCGGTTCACATCGGCGCAATCGATGACATCCTCTTCCGAATCGGGCGGCGCCAAACCTCTTGGGTGGTGCACGCGTCTGTGTCGTCGCCCGAGCGCGCGGGCATCGATCCGACGGAGTCTCCGCGTCGGTCAGAGCGGCCGCTTGTCTTCGTTTCCTACAGCACAGCCGACGAGATGTACCGCGAGGAGCTCACGAGTCATCTTGCGCAGATCCGCCGAGACCTGGCGGACGTCTTTTCGTTTCGGCAGATCAACGCAGGAGCTGACCATCACCAAGAGATCGCTACGAGCCTGGCACGGGCGAGCTACGCGATCTTGCTGGTGTCGAAGGACTTTCTGTCGTCCGACTACGTCGCCGACGTAGAGCTCCCCGTCCTGGCAGCGCCTGGCAGAACGATCCTTCCCGTAATTGTCGGGCAGTGTGATCACGAGTTCCTTTCCAAGAACGTGTACATGCCGTGGGGTCTCAAACCTTTGAACGGACTTCAACTGGCGGAGCGCGACGACGTCTACACGCAGGTCGCGAAGCATCTCCGAAAGGCTCTCCTTGATCGCGCCTCGAAAGACCAACCCGAGCCGATCTGAACGAACCCCGCTGCAATCGATGCCGGCCGATGAAGCTTCGTTCCAAGGCTTGGTGCCCACCAAGTGCCGGAAGGTGATGTTCATCACGGACGTGCCTGTCGCCACTGACGGCACAGTGGTGAGGGATGGGCCGGCTCTGTGTTGACCGAGGTCGTACGCTGTGGCCATGGCTGCTGGCCCTGATCTGAGCTCGATGGTCGAGCGGAACCGCACGGAGATCCTCGATCTCGTGCGTCGGCATCGTGGTCGTTCGATCGCTGTGTTCGGCTCGGTCGCTCGGGGAGAGGCCACCACGGAGAGCGACATCGACTTCCTCGTCGAGTTCGATCCGTCCAGCTCGTTGCTCGATCTGGTGCACCTCGAAGAGTCCCTGGCCGAACTGCTCGGTGTGGCGGTCGACGTGGTGTCGGCGGGGGCGCTGCTGGAGCGCGACGCCGAGATCCGCAACGACGCGATCAGGCTGTGAGTCGGGCCGACGCTCATCGTGTCGCTGACATGGTGATGGCGGCCGACGAGATCGCTGCGATCGTCGCTCGAGGCCGGACGGCGTTCGACGACGACGTCGTGCTTCGCCGAGCCATCGAGCGTTGCCTCGAGATCATGGGCGAAGCGTCGAAGACCGTGTCGAGAAAGTTCGCTGCCACGCACGACGAGATCCCGTGGTCGGACATGGCCAAGGTGCGCGACCGGCTGAGCCACCACTACCACCGTGTCGATCCCGGTCAGCTCTGGACGATGGCCTCGGTCGATGTTCCAGCGGTCGCCCAGAGCCTTCGAGCAATCGAGTTCGAGGGCTGAGGCCGATCGTTCCGCGGCACGCAGACGGCCCGCTGATTCCTGCACAGATCCTGCACGGGATTCTCCGGGACCGTCCGAAATCGGCACCACCTAACGGACTCGGCGGACGGGCGCACCGCACCTGAGCTGGGCAAACGGAATCCACAGGACCGGCCGGACGGCTCCTGGGCGACTTAAACCCCCCTTCCCGCAAGGGAGTGTGGGTTCGAACCCCACCCCGGGCACCGCATGTGACATCGGATAGATGCCAACCCCGGGCCGACGCTGGTGATCCGGTGAAGGGCGGGGCCAGGCCCGCTCGGTCAAGCGAAGGCGAGGCTCGGGATCGCTTCGACACAGCCGAGGTCGATCACAGCGCTCGGGTCGTCGAGGAAGACCGACATCAGGCTGTTCGCGCACGGATCGCCGGTGACGCCATGCCCTCGGTTCGGCCAGACTGCGAACGTCGAGTTGGCGAGCCTGCTGGCCGCCCGTTCGCTGCGTTGGGGCGGCGTGATCGGATCGAACCGACCGGCGATGACGAGCGTTGGGATCTCGGACGTGACGGGCTCGTTGAAGGTGCTCGATGTTGCGTCGACGGGCCACTCGGAGCACAACGGCTCGGCGAGCACGAGTGCGAACCGTCCAGGGTCGGCGATGGCCGAGGCGTCGGCGGCGAGGTCGAGGCCAGCGTGGTCGGCGCAGTTCACGCTGAGGCTCATCCCCCACGCGATCGTGTCCTGAAGCGCGACGCTCTGGCGGACCAATGGCTCGACGATCGATGTGTCGCCGGCCGCGAGATCGCCGACGATCGACGGGATCAGCGTCAGCAGCGCTGGGTCGTACATGGCCTGGAACAGTCCGGCCATCATGTCCGAACCGGTGATCACGAAGGTCTGCGGGCCGCGGCCGTCACCCAGATCGAGCTGCAGCCGGACTGGTGTCGCGTCGTAGGTCTGCTCCACCGCGTCGATCTCGCCCGCCAGGTCGGGATGGGCCGAGGCACACGCCGTGCTCTCACGGCAGGCGAGGACCAGTTCGGCGAAGGCCCGAGGGCCTGATGCCTGGGTTGCGGCTGGCCCACCTTCGGTGACGTCATCGACCGAGTCGAGAACGACCGAGCGGATCGTCGTCGGTGTCGCGCGCATGGCTGCGAGGGCGAGCCGGGCGCCGTAGCTCGCTCCGATGAGATTCCACTCCTGGTAGCCGAGCGCGACGCGGATCGCATCGAGGTCGCGGACGCTGGCATCGGTGTCGTAGTCGTCGAGGTCGATGCCGGCGGCCTCGAGCCGAGTCCGACACACCGAATACGCCTCCACGATCGCCTCGCGCTCCGCATCGAACGGTTCGTCGCGTCGGAGGTTCGCGACCCAGGCGTCGTTGCGCTCCGGGCAGGTGAGCGCGGGCAACGCCGCACCGCTCCCACGCTGGTCGTACAGCACCACGTCACGATGCGGATCGCTCCACGCCGCAGCCGCGTCGACCCCCGAACCACCCGGCCCACCCGCCAACACCACGAGTGGATCCGGGCTCACCTGCGATCCGGACGCGGGCACGACGACCACGGGCAAGGAGATGTGCGAACCGGCGGGTTCGTTCCAGTTCGCCGGGACGTCGACCCGGTAGCACCTTGCCGTGGACGGAGTGTCCGGAGGACACGACCAGTCCGCTGCGACCGCGGTGAACGACGGTCCCGTCTCCGGCCCCGTCGACGTGGACGCACCCGTGTCGTCCACCGTCGCCTCGACCGGATTCGTGTCGAGCACCACGCGAGACGACGCTGGTGACATGCTCCCCAGTGGCGCTGCCGACGTCACCTCGCCCGTGGATGTTCGTGCCCGTTCCGAATCACCTCGGCTGCAGCCCGCTGCCACGAGTCCCACGACGACGCACGCTGCGGTGATGATCGGTCGTCTCATCGGAGTCCTCTCTGGTCACCGTCGTGCTCTGTGTCGTTCAACGCAGCGACCGCAGCGCGAACGGGGCGGCTGCGATCTCTGCGACGTGTCACGCAGATGGTCGTCGAGCCGGCGTCGGGAAACATCCTCCAGATGGCCGACAGCGTTGCTCGCTTGTTCACCGTTCCACGGTTGTCGGCAGCACGGTCGTGACGGGTCCGATGGCTTCCCAGAAGGCGGTGATGGCATCGCGATCTCGGTCGTAGGTCTGGATGTGGGTGACCTTGCCGTCGGAGTCGAGGGTGAAGTGGTAGAGGGTGTGGTTGTCGAAGTGGTGACCGCGGGCGATGCCGTGTTCGCGCATCACGAGCACCACGCTCTGATCGCTGCCGCAGGCGTCGAGGACGTCGTAGGTCCAGGTGAAGTCGAACAGCTCTTGCCAGGCCAGCGCGAACTCACCGCAGGCCTGGAGGCCGTCGAGCCGTCGCCACGGGCCGGCGCCGATGTCGTTGATCCACACGACATCGTCGGTCGCGAGTTCGCCGGCGGCGACGGGGTCGCCGCTCATCGTGGCGAGCCAGCGTGTGCGGATACGGGTTGCGTTGGGGTGTTCCATCGTGGTCCTCGGTCGTGGTCCTCGGTCGTGGGGGCCGGATGCATCGACCGTAGGAGTGCGATGCGCGCTGCGCATCTGCCGGTCGGCAGATGCGCGGCCCGCTCGACATGTCATGCTCGGCGTGTGACAGCCGAGTCCGGGCTCGCATCGTTCATGACGTCGTTCGTGCCTCGCGTCGAGCAGGAACGTGTGATCCACCTGCTGAACGCGGGCCGACTGGTGACGATCGTCGGACC
Source organism: Actinomycetota bacterium (assembly GCA_963169665.1). GTDB lineage: Bacteria > Actinomycetota > Acidimicrobiia > Acidimicrobiales > Ilumatobacteraceae > VFMC01. The sequence continues at coordinate 27,773 of CAUJET010000045.1, forward strand.
CGGCGGCGCTGGTAAGACGCGGCTGGCGGTCGAGTGCCTGACCGTTCTCGGGACTGGGTTCGACCGGTGCGTGTGCGTCGACGTGCAGGGTGTCGCCGGCGGCGACGCTCTGGCCGGCGTCGTCGCAGAGCAACTGGGTTCCCAGGTGCGCACAGGTGAGCCGGTCGTCACCGTGGCGTCGGCGCTCGGTGATCGACGGTCGTTGCTGGTGCTCGACTCGTGTGAGCCGCTGGTCGAGGAGTGCGCGCAACTGGTGCACGAACTTCTCTCGATGGTCTCGGGGCTGAGGGTGCTCTGCACCAGTCGACAACCGCTCGGGCTGGACGGTGAGGCGTTGGTGCGCATCGGTCCACTCCGGGACGGCGCCGCGAGGTTGCTCATCGACCGCGCCCGCCTGATCGACCCGGCGTTCGAGTCGACCGATGCGGCAACGATCGAACGGATCTGCGAATCGGTCGGAGCGCTCCCGCTGGCGATCGAGCTGGCGGCAGTTCAGCTCGATCACCTCTCGCTCGGCGAACTGGCCGAGGCGCTCGACCGGGGTGCGCATCGGCTCGTTCGCGAGTCGACGACGATCGCGCGCCGACACCGGTCGATGCAGGCATGCGTCGCATGGTCGGTCGACCTGCTCACCGAGACCGACCGCGCCGCGCTGCGTCAGTTGTCAGTGTTCCGTTCCGGGTTCGATCTGGCCACAGCCGCGGTGTTGCTCGCTTCGGACGAGATCGATGCCTCGCAGATCGTTGCCCGGCTCGTGGCTCGATCGCTCATCGTCGCGGAGCGCACCTCACCGACCCGTTTCCGCCTGTTCGACGTGGTTCGTGAAGTCGCTGCCGATGAACGCCGCTCCACCGACGACGAGTACGTCACGGCCCGCTACATCGATTGGGCCGTCCAACGCTGCGAGCAGGCCGAGACCGCGCTGGAGACCCGGCACCTCGACGCGGTGGTGCGCCAACTGCTGGTCGACGATGCGGACCTCGTCGCCACCTTCACCGCGGCCGCGGCCCGAGCCGACCTCGCGGCGATCGAGCAGATGTACGGTGCGCTCGCGCTGCACTGGATCACCGCCGGCCGATTCGCGCAGGCCGACGCCTGGTTCACCACGTGCCGCGCCGTCGCCGACGGGCGTCCGTTGCGTCCGAGAACCCTGTGGACCGCTGCGCTCGTCGCCGTCTACAGCGGACGCAACGCCGAAGCGATCGAACTCGGCGGCTCAGCCCTCCAGGCGGCCCGCGAAGACGGGGATCAATCGATCGCCGCCCGAGCGATGGACGTCCTCGGCTTCGCGACCATGACCACGGACCCTTCAATGGCCGAGCGGATGCTCACCGAAGCGGTCGACCTCGCGACCGGTGTCGGTGACCAGTGGTGCCGGGCTGACGCCGGGCAGATCGCCGGATATGCCGCGCTCACCGCCGGGCGGCCCGGCGACGCCCGCCGTTACCTGCTCGCCGCACGACCCACGACGGAATCACTCGCCCATCCCCAACTGCTCGCATGGGACCGCGCCGGCCTCGCCGCAGTGGATGCGATGTCGGGGCAGTTCGCCGGCGCAGCCGATGGACTCCGTGAGGCTGCTGTCCATGCATCGGCGACGGGCGATCCGAACATCACCGCGACCGTCCTCGCCCTTCGCGCTCGCGTCGCCATCCAACTCGGCGACACCGAGGCATGGGTGCCACCGGTCCTCGAGCAACTCGACGAGTGCACTCGGCGAGGCGCCGGGCAGGGCGCGGCATCGCTCGCCGCCGCGCTGCTCGAACTCGCCGTGGCCACCGGCGATCTGGCCGCTGCAGAGCGCACATGGGCGCAGATCGACGCGGCATTCGGCGAGACCACGTCACCGGACCGAGCGATGTGCCACGCCTCGGCAGGTGCTGCGCTCCTCGCCGGACGACCCGACCATGCGCGACAGCGACTCGAGCGGGCCCGCACCCCAGGACGACAACACGAACCGCTCCACGACACCTCGGTCTGGGGCGCCGCGGTCGCGCTCCACACCTCTGACCTGACATCGGCGCGCCGTCTCTTGCGCCTCAGCAGCGACGACCGGACACTCCCGCAAGCAGCGATCGCTCGTCACGACCTGGCCCTCGCATGGAGCGCTCTCCTGACGGCCGAGGGTGACCTCGAACGGTCGCACGACGTGCTTCGACTCGCCGGAGGTCTGCTGGTCGGCGACGCGCAGGCTCCGTCCCTCCTCGCACGTGTCCTCACGCCGTGGATCGGAGACCTGGACGCAGACCTCCGGGCCATCCCAGCGCGTGTGGACGACGCGATCGAACACGCCCGCCGACGCTCCAACCGACGGACCCCGCAGTTCGGATGGAGGGCCCTGACAGCCAGCGAGCATCGAGTGATCGCCCTCGCCGCCGAGGGCCACACCAACCGGGTCATCGCGGCACGACTCCGCGTGGCCCCCGGCACCGTCAAGAGCCACCTCGAGCACATCTACGCCAAGACCGGCATCACGAACCGCACCGAACTCGCCACCGAGTACCACAAGACGACCAGCACCCATCGCGACCGATCGACGGACACCTGAGCCAATGGTCATGTTGGCCGCCCTGACCAACAACCACGACGGTCCTCGGTCCCAGTACACCGGAAGGGCGCTGACGACGCCGATCTGCCTGATCCGATGTCACCGACGTTTCGAAGGTCGCAGTCGATCGGTGAGTCGTCCGATCTCGCCCGCGACCGACTCCTCCCACCGCCGGCAGTCGTCTGAGGACGTGTATGCGACACGCCCAACGGCAATCCCCAGACCCGCGGCAGTTCGCAGCGTCCGTCAAGAATCGATCAAGTCAGGCGTCGAGGTTCCGATATTGCATCCGTGCACCTGGATGCTGAGGCTCGACGTTCCGACTCGCCACGACGACGGCGGGCCGTGCCGAACCACCTGTGGCGCAGCCGATACGCGGCCGTCGGCGCCGCGGTCGCTGTCTCGATCGGGGGAGGCGGCCTCGCGATGACGATGGCCGCCGACTCGAGCCCGAGCACGTTCGTGTCGATCACGCCCTGTCGCATCGTCGACACGCGACCCGAGACCGTCGTCGGCCCTCGCAACACACCACTCGTCGGCGGCGAGACGTACACGATCCAGGTGCACGGGACGAACGGCAACTGCACCGTGCCGGCGAACGCCACCGCGGTCAACATGAACGTCACGTCCACCAATCCGACGTCGAACGGGTTCCTGACCACGTGGCCAGCCGATTCGGCCCGGCCACTGTCGTCGTCACTGAACTGGGTCTCCGGGCAGGCACCGACGCCGAACTCGGTGAACTCGTCGCTCGGGTCGACCGGGCGGATCAGCTTCTTCGCCAGCAGCGGGAGTGTCGATCTGATCGCCGACATCACCGGCTACTTCCTTCCAGCCGGCGTCGCCGGTCCTCCCGGGCCGCAGGGACCGGAAGGACCGGAAGGACCCGCCGGACCGGAAGGACCGGCCGGCGTGGTGTCGACCGTTCGATTCAGCGGCTCGATGAGCACGCTGTTCATCTCGGGCAGCTACTCGTTCATGGGTCCGACGACCACGGTCACCGTCGGGGCAGGGCAGCGGATGACGGGCTCGGCGATGGCCCCGATCGGCGTGAACGCCGGGGCAGCAACGGTTCAGCTCGATCTGTGCTACCGAACCAGCGGCACTGCCGATGCGCTGACCGGGTTCAACGGCGCCGAGTACTCGGTGGTCGAGGTCTCGACCGTACGCATGTCGTACGCGGTCACGGGCACTGTGGTGCCTGGCCCAGGCACATGGGAGGTCGGTGTGTGTGCGATCACGAACGCCAACCTGAACGACAACAACTTCGTCAACGGCTACGTGCAAGTGACGAACTAGGAGACGTGTGGTTCGCCCCGTGCGTCGGACGGGGTGGTCGTGCGGCGATGATCGGCCGCCCGATACGGAACGCGAGGCGAGGTTCGCCTCGCGTCGATTCGGCGCCGTCAGGTGGCGGGAACGAGTGCGGGGAAGATGGCCAGAGAGGTGCTGTTGGCGAGCGCACCTCGACGGGCCGCCCGAAACGGGGCATATCGATCGGACTCGTAGAGTTCGCGTGCTGCCTCGGCGCTCGGCACCTTGACGACGACCGTCCAGTTGCCCTGCCACGTACCTTCGAGTACCTCAGCGTCCCGGGAGGCGACGATGATCTCGGCACCGATGTCGGCGAACATCGCGCCGACCGGGATGCCGTACTCGACTGCGTACCTGTCGAAGTCCTGCACGTCGATCAGGCCGATCATGTACACCGGGTCACTCATTGCATGCTCCTGGGAGTCGGGGTCGGGTTCGGCCCGACGCAGTCATCGCCTGTGATACTCGAACCAGGAGGGCTGAGATGAGCCAGGAAGCGTGCCATGCGATCATGTCGACGTACCTCGAGGAGGTGCTCGGTCAACGGAGGTTCGATCTCATCCCAGGGATCGTCGCCGACGATCTGATCGATCACACCCAACCGCATCTCCGCGGAGCGGAGGCGCTCGTTGCCCATGCCCGCGGCTTCTGCGACAACACGCCCGACCTGCGGATCGAGGTGCTCCGGATCATCGCCACCGACGACACCGCTCTCGGCATCTGGCGATGGTACGGCGACCCCGAGCGACCGAGCGGCGTGTCGAAGTCGGGAGCGCCCGTCGTCCCTCGGCTGATCGCGAGTCTCTTCGACATCCCGAACGGCAAGATCACCGAGTACCGCGCGTTCGTCGACGCGGTCGACGTCTTCACCCAGTTGGCGCGCTGAACGCACTCGGGGCGAGCGTCGGCAGGAGTCGAGTCCCGGACCTGCAGATGATCAGCCGTCGGCGGCGCCCAGGCGGTCGTGGTTCCGCCACGCAACCGCGTTGAGGCGCGTGCCCCCGAGTCGCTCGTAGAAGGGAACGACGTCGTCGTCGCAGACGAGGTCGATCATGTAACAGGTCCGGAGCCGCTCCAGCAATGCCGTCACCATCTCCGAGCCGATACCTCGACCCTGATGCTCCGGCAACACCTCGACCAATGGGATGTACGCGGCGAACCGTCGGTCGGTGATCGCTGTCGCGAACCCGATCACTCCACCATCCGCTGACCTGCACACGACGACCTCGTCGGCCGCGCACAGGATCTCCAACCGGCGGTCGGGCGACGGCGGCTGTGGCCAGCCGACGAAGAAGCCGGCGAGGTCATCGCCCCGCAGCCCGTCCGAACCGAACGACAGGTGCACGGAGTCCATCGGTTGATTCTCCCAGACCCGCGCATCTGGAGGATCCAACGCCGGAGCAACGCTGGGACTGATGATCGCCTGGCACGGCGCAGCATGCCGGCGCGATTCGTGACAGCGTGCTGTCCACGTCGAACCCGGCCGCCGTGCGAGGCTTCGGCCGTGACGCTCACCTTCGATCCCGTCCTGTCGCACCACGCCCCAGAGGTCGTCGAGTTCCTCACGTCGAACGAGTGGCCGTTCCACGGCTCGCCGCGGCTCACGGCCGAGACCGCCGCATCGGTCGCGGTCGGAGGGGACGACGTCGCTGCATTCTGGGTGCGCGAGGACGGCCGAACCGTCGGTCTCGTCCGTGCGTTCGACCTCGACGACGTCGTCGAGGGCAGCCCATTGGTCGACCTCCGCATCGCCGCTGCCGATCGCGGGCGCGGGGTCGGCACGGGAGCCCTCACGTGGCTCACGGGTCACCTGTTCGCCAACTTCCCCGCGATGCACCGCATCGAGGCGACGACGCGCGGCGACAACGTGGCGATGCAGCAGGTGTTCGAACGGTGCGGCTGGCGGCAGGAGGGTCGAATGGTGGAGGCCTGGCGCCAGGCCGATGGCACCCGCCACGACGCCCTCACCTACGCGATCCTCCGGCGTGAATCGAGCACGCGGTCCGATCGGTCGTCGCAGGGACCGAGGGTGTACGACGCCGAGCCGATGCGGCCACGCCCGGGACGCCCGAACGGCCGCGTCATCGTGCCGACCGAGCACGACCCGCCCGGGCCGGCCTTCTTCGAGTGGGAGCTGCGCGCCCAGGAGTGGTCGGACGAACATCCCCACGACGAGTGGGTCTACGTGCTGGAGGGCGAGCTGCACGTCGAGGCAGATGGTGTGGGGGTGGTCGGCACCACGGGTGTGCTGATCCGCGTGCCGGCGGGTTCGCGAGGGACGTATCGAGCGCCCGTTCACGCCCGGATCCTCAGCGTGTACGGCCCACGCTCATCGCTCGCCGTGGATCCGCACGGCGTGCTGCGCGTGCTCGGCAGCTGATCCGGGATCGGCGTCCAGCGACCACGATCGACCGGACCGATGAGTGCCGCTCCGTCGTCCCGTCGTGATGCCGAAGACAGACCAGACGTCGGCATCCAGGTCTCGTGTGTCAGCGTGCGCGAGGTGAGAGGCTGACGTCGATACCACGAAAGGGACATCATGAGGCTCCTGCTCACCGCTGCGGGCGTGAACAACCCGAGCATCCACGCGGCACTCGTCGACATGCTCCCCAAGCCGATCGAGGAGTGCTCGGCGCTGTGCATCCCGACGGCTCAGTACGGCCACCCCTACGTCGGTCCCGGCGAGAAGCCGTGGGGCTTCGTCAGCGGGCGCGAGGAATCGCAGATGACCCAGCTCGGATGGAAGTCGATCGGCCTGCTCGAGCTGACGGCGCTGCCGAGCATTCCCGAGGAGCGGTGGGTGCCGCTGGTGCGCGAGACCGACGTGTTCCTCGCCGCCGGCGGTGACGCGCTCTACCTGTGCCACTGGATGCGTGAGAGCGGCTTCGCCGACCTGATGCCGTCGCTGACCTCGGCCGTGTGGGTGGGGCTGAGCGGCGGGAGCATGGTGATGACCCCACGCATCGGTGCCGCGTTCGTCGGGTGGCCGCCGCCGTGGGGCGACGATCGCTCACTCGGCGTCGTCGACTTCGCGATCTACCCGCACGTCGGCCACCCGATGTTGCCGACCAACACCATGGCAAACGCCGAGATCTGGTCGTCGAAGCTCGACTGCCCGTCGTACGCGATCGACGACGACACGGCGATCCGCGTGGTGGACGGCGTGGTCGACGTCATCTCCGAAGGTCAGTGGCGCCACTTCGACGCCCCCGCCGCCACTGTGGGATGAGCCCGTGCGTTCTGCGCCGGGTTGTGGTCGCTGGACGACCACAACCCGGCACAGCAGCCAGTTCGCCCGTGGCGGGCGGCGGTCAGGCGTCGATGACGACGCGGACTTCGCCGAGGAAGACGGGGCTGGCGTCGATGTCGAGGAAGTGCTTCTCGTCGTCGATGAAGCGCTGACGCAGCGCGGCGACGTCCTCCGGTGGCGCGGTCGGCGGGTCGCGGTAGATCTCGCTCACGCCGTCGAACGCGGGCGGCGCGTGGCGGGCCCTCGCGATCGGGTTGTCGTCGGCGTCGGCCGGCGTGTGGAGTTGCACGTAGTGGCGGAATCCGAACACCTCGGGATGGCGCAGCGCCCACGGGCCGTGCCCCTCGCGCCAGTGCTGGCGGAACGCCTCACGGGTGATCGACGGAATGCGTCGCAGCACCGCAGTCATCCGCAGTCCGTCCTTCGATCCCTCGAGCCGCAGGTCCTCCTCGGCGATCCACACGGGTGACTCGGCGTGGTCGATGAACGTGCGCTCGTCCTCGAGCAGCGCCATCGACGCGACAGCGACTGCGTCCTTGTCGGCCGAGGCCCGTGCCGGATCGACCCACAGCTCGGCCACGCCGTCGAACGGTGCGACCGTGGTCGGCCGCATCTCCTGTCGCGTGTGCACCTGCTGGTATCGCACGATGCCGAGCGTCTCGGCGTGCGACGCGACGAGCGGGCCGTGCACGTCGAACCAGTACGCCTGGAACTCGTCACGGGTGAGGTGCGGGAGCCGCCGCAACGGGAAGACGATCCGTGTACCCATGCCCGGTGTCTAGCTGTGATGACCGGAGACGTTGTCCGTGGCGTGATGGGGTGAGTGGTCCGCGAATGAGGTGAGCCCTTCTTGCAAGGCTGTGGGTCTACGACAACTCACACCAAGCAAAGAAGGGCTCGTGCAACACGATAGAAGACA
>CAUJET010000046.1 GCA_963169665.1 Actinomycetota bacterium
CTCGAAGGTGGCGACACGACCGGGCGTCCCCACCGGCCGGGCGCTCATCGGCGTGGGCGACTCGGGTGAGAACTCGATCATCGTGGTGCCGGGCGCGAACGCGACCGTCCAGGTCGACGAGCTCCCCGCGGCGAGGGTCGTGCTCGCGCAGCTCGAGGTCCCGCTCGACACGGTTCGCCGGGCGTTCGAGCTCGCCCGCGCCGCCGGCGCGACCACGGTGCTCAACCCCGCGCCGGCGCAGGCGTTGCCGACCGACGTGCTGGCCCTGTGCGACATCGTCGTCCCCAACGAGCACGAGGTCGAACGACTCGGCGGCGTCGACGCGCTGTTCGCGCTCGGCGCACGTGCAGTCGTCGTGACGCAAGGGTCCCGCGGCGCGACACTGCACCACGATGGAGCCACCCAGCACATCGCACCGTTCGCCGTCTCGCCCGTCGACACCACCGGTGCGGGCGACACGTTCTGCGGCTCGCTGTGTGCACGGCTCGCTGCGGGCGACGACCTCGTGGTCGCCCTCCGGTGGGCGGCTGCCGCAGCGGCCCTCAGCACCACACGCGCCGGAGCGGTGCCGTCGATCCCGCTCGCCGCGGAGGTCGACGCGTTCGTCACCGCTGCAGGGTGACCGCCGCCCAGCCGTCGAGTTCGTCGACCTGCACCACGCGCAACGGCTGCAGTGCCTCGAGCACGTGCGCGTGGCGGTCAGCGAGGATGCCGCTGATGATGAGCGAGCCGTCCCGGCCGAGCACGCGCAGCAGTTCGATCGACAGCTCCACCAGCGTGGGCGCCAGGATGTTCGCGACCACCACGTCGTAGGGGCCGACCATCTCCTGCAGCAATGCGGTGGAGGCGACGACGCGATCGGCGACGCCGTTGCGGGCCGCGTTCTCGTTCGTCATCGTCTCGGCGGCCGGTGAGATGTCGATCGCATCGGCGTGTTCGGCGCCGAAGCGGATCGCCGCGATCGCGAGCACCCCCGACCCGCAGCCGACGTCGAGCACGTGCGTGCCCTCTCTCGGAGCCACGACGCGGCGCAGCGCTCGCGTGGACAGCAGCGTGGTCGGATGATCGCCCATGCCGAACGTGGAGCCCGGCTCGATCGTGAGCACGGTGACGCCGTCGGAGAACGAGGCCTCCACCCACGCCGGGCAGATCACGACGTCGTCGTCGACCCAGGTGGGCACCGCGTGGTCGCGCCAGGTGTCGGCCACCGTCTCGTCGATCTCCTCCAGCCTCGACTCCCAGTGCTCGGGGAAGCCGGCCACGGCGTCGAGCACGATCGCCCGATCGTCACCGAGCGACGTCCACAGCTCGACGCGGCCGGCCACCCGGCGGCGCTCCTCCACCGCCACCACGCCGAGCCCCCAGAGGGCGTCGGACGCGAGTTCGGCATCGAACTCCGGCACGTCGACCACGAGCGCGAGCATCAGTCGATCCGCCGCAACTCGCGCTGGTACCGGGCCGTACGGTGGAGATAGCTGGCGACGCCGTTGTCGATGTCCTCCTGCCTCGCCCTGCCCGCCTTGATGGTCGCCGGGATGCCGACGGCGATGGCGCCCGACGGCACCTCGGCGTCGCTGAGTACGACCGCGTTCGCCGCGACGATCGCTCCGGTGCGAACGATGACCCGATGCAGCACGATCGAGCCGTTGCCGATGAGGCACCCTCGTTCGATGGTGCAGCCCTCGAGGTGCACGATGTGGCCGACCACGCAGTCGTCGCCGACGATCGTGGGCCACAGCGGCGTCGTGTGCAGCACGCAGTTGTCCTGGATCGAGCTGCGCTCGCCGATGGAGATGTAGCCGTCGTCGCCGCGCAGGACGGCACCGGGCCAGATCGAGCTGTTGGCCCCGATGCGCACGTCACCGATGATCACGGCGTCCGGATGCACGAACGCGTCGGGATGGATGGTGGGCTCGAGGTCGCCGAGGGCGTAGATGGGCACCTGGAGAACGTAACCAGACGCGAGCGATCGTGCAGAACCATCGGCTCGCCGGATACCGTGGTGACTTATGTCCCGACGGATCGACATCGAACTCACCAGCGCGCGCCCGGACGGGTCATGGACCTGGCGCAAGGCGGGTGCCCGGGAGCCGAAGGGCGTGCTCGACGGCTCCCTCCTGCCCGCCAGCGCGGCCACCGGTCAGGTGCTGCGCGCCGAGGCGGAGATGGAGCTCGACGGCATGACGATCATCTCCGTCACCGACCCGAAGGGCAAGACGGCCCGCACCGGCCTCCTCGAGCTCATGCCGAGCACGAAGCCGTTCGAGGCCGTCACCCAGCAGCTCGCCAAGCGCGAGCGCGGCGACCGTCCCCGTGGCGACCGCGATCGCGGCGATCGTGGCGACCGCCCCCGTGGCCCTCGCAGCGACCGCCCCGGTGGCGACCGTCCCGGCGGCCCCCGTGGTGATCGTCCCGGTGGCGACCGTCCCGGCGGCCCGCGTGGTGATCGTCCCGGCGGCCCCCGTGGTGAGGGCGAGGGCGAGCGTCGTGGCCCGCGCCCCGAGCGTCGTGGCCGTCCCAACTTCACACCGCCGCCCGAGCTGCCGCAGCGCCCGAAGGCGAAGCGGCTCAAGCCGGGCCGGGCCCACCGCAACACGGTGCTGGCCGACCTGCCCGAGGAGCAGCGCGCCGTCGCTGAGCGCGCCCTGCAGGGTGGTATCCCTGCCGTGCGCCTGGCCGTGCAGGAGCAGAACGCCCGTCTGAAGAGCGAGGGCAAGGAAGAGATCCCGGCTGCCGGTCTGCTCTCGATGGCCGAGCAGTTGCTGCCCAAGCTCCGCGTCGCCGAATGGCTCGACCGTGCCGATGCCGCCAAGGCCGACCTCGAGGAACTCGACCTGCGCGACCTGCGCAGTGTCGTGGCCGCCGGTGACGACCCGATGGTCGCCCGGGACGAGACCACCCGCGGCATCGCCGAGGAGCTGAAGCAGGCGCTCGTCGCGAAGCAGGAGAAGGAACTCCAGCTGTGGTACGGCGACATCGATGCTGCGATCGGCGTCGGTCGCATCATCCGTGCGCTCAAGCTCTCGTCGCAGCCGCCCAAGGCGGGCGTGCGGTTCCCGGCCGAACTCGCGAAGAAGCTCGCCGACGCGGCCACCGCGTCGCTCACGGCCGACTCGCTCAGCGACCGCTGGTCGGCGCTGCTCGAGGCCGCCGCGTTCTCGCCGGTGCGCACCATGGTGCTGCCCACCGCGAAGCCCGAGCAGCCGAGCGACGATCTGCTGTCGACGGTGAAGCGCCTCGGCTCGCTGCTGCCGCAGGTGGCGACGCTGTTCGGCGTCGAGGTGAAGCAGGGCGGTCCGGCTCCCAAGCCGCTGCGCCCCACCAAGCCCGGCGCGCCGGCCAAGAAGGCAGCACCCCGTCCGCCGGCGCCGCCCGCCGGGAAGATCCCGCCGCCGCCGCCGGCAGCTACTGGCGATGCGTTCGCCACGGCGTTCACGGACGAGCCCACTGCCGAAGCTCCGGCTGCCGAAGCACCGGCTGCTGGGGCACCCGCTGCCGAAGCACCCGCTGCCGAAGCACCGGCTGCCGAGGAAGCACCGGTCGCCGAGGAAGCGCCTGCCGCTGCCGAGGCACCCGCTGCTGAGGCTCCCGTTGCTGAGGCTCCCGTTGCTGAGGCACCTGCTGCCGACGAGGCACCTGCTGCCGAGGAAGCGCCCGCTCCCGACGAGGCCTGAGCGCCACCGCGGGTTCGTCGCCCCGGGGCGGCCACCCCTAACCTCGCCGACATGTCAGACATCGTGCAGTACGAGGTCCACGGCCGTGTCGGCGTCATCACGCTGAACCGCCCCGATGCGCGCAATGCGGTGAACGGTGACGTCGCCTCCGGCGTCGAAGCCGCCATCGATCGACTCGAGGCCGATCCCGAGGTGTGGGTCGGCGTCCTGCGCGCCAACACCGAGGGGCAGGAGAAGCCGGTGTTCTGCGCCGGCGCCGACCTGAAGGCCATCAACTCCGGCCAGGCCGGCGGGCTCAACACCCGCAAGGGCGGCTTCGCCGGTTTCGTCTACCGCGAGCGCACCAAGCCGATCATCGTCGCGGTCGACGGCCTGGCCACGGCCGGCGGCTGCGAGATCGTCCTCGCCGCAGATCTCGTCGTCGCCACCACACGGTCCGCCTTCGGCCTCGCCGAGGTGAAGCGCAACCTGATCGCCGGCGCCGGTGGGCTGTTCCGACTCCCACGTGCGATCGGTCAGGCCCCTGCGATGGAGATGATCCTCACCGGCGAGCCGTTGCCGGCCACCCGCGCATACGAGCTCGGTCTCGTCAGCCGGCTCGTCGAGCCGGGCCAGGCATTCGAGGCCGCGATGGCCCTCGCCGGGCAGATCACCGCCGCCGCGCCGATGGCCGTGTGGGAGAGCCGCAAGGTCGTACTCGCCGCGGCCTACGCCGACGACGACACGCTCAAGCAGATGACGAACGAGGCGATGGGCAAGGTGATGTCCTCGGAGGACATCAAGGAGGGCCTCACCGCGTTCATCGAAAAGCGTGCCCCCCAGTGGAAGGGTCGCTGAGGCTCAGCGGTCGAACCGCTTCGAGACGATGATCTTGCGGGCGGTCACGCCCGCTCGTTCGTAGAGGTTCTTCGTGTCCCGGTCGCCAGGCAGGGCGAACGATTCCACGCACACGCCACGGCTGGCACGGATGGCACCGATCGCCTCGGCCAGCAACACGTCGCCGAAGCCGACCTCGCGGGCGTCGGGCGCCACGTACACCTGCACCACCACACCGGTCGGCTCATCCTCCGCGTGGCGCAACTGGAGGAAGCCCACGACGACGTCGTCGATCGTGGCGACCCATACGCGGTGCAGTCCGTCGGCGAGCAGTGCCGCCCAGTCGTCGACGGCGGGTTGTTCGGCGAGCAGTGCCGCTCCCCCGCGTGCGTCGACCAGGGCCTCGCGTGCCTCGATCTCCAGCGCGGCCAGTTGCGGTGTGTCGACCGCAGTGGCCGGTCGCACGGTCCACCCCTCGGGAAACACCGAGCGTTCGGGATCGGTCATCGGCCCTGCAGTTGGTCGATCTTCGCGAGGATCGTGCGGCGCGACCGGTTGGCCACCTCGAACCGTCGGATCAACTCGATCTCGTCGGGCGACATGCTGCGCAACCGCTCGACCACATGGATCGCCGCGAGGCTCTCGTAGTCACTGATCGGCAGCGTGGCCGCCGGCGGCGTCTCGGCCGGTTCCACGGTCGTACCCGTCGCGCCCGTGGTATCCGTGGCGTCGCCGGCAACGACCGCGTTCGCCGACTCGACCGACGCAGCGGGGACGTCGTCGATCTCCTCGACCACCGTGCCGTCTCCGTCGTTGGCAGCCGCTCCTGACGTGGCCGATCCGGAAGCTGCCTTCGCGGCGCGCTGTTCCTCGATCCGCTTGGCGAGCTCGCGTTGGCCCATCTGCACGGCCATCTGGCCGATGAACCGGGCGAGCTGCACCCGGTTCTCCATGGCCTGACGGCCCTGGCGGATGTGCCTGGGCAGCTGCTCGCGCAGGGTGATCGCAGCCCCCACCGGCGCGTAGAGCGCCAGATCGAGCACTCGCTCGATCGGGGGGCGCTCGTCGTCCATCGGGGTGGGGCCGGTCGGATCAGCGGGGCGTCAGCTGAACAGCGGACAGTCGTCGTCGCCGACGGGACACATCGGCGCGCTCTGCCGAACGAGCAGGAAGCAGGTCGAGCACAGGCGCTCGTCGGCCCGCTTGGGCTGCAGCCGATCGGCGGCCTCGCCGCGCTCCTCGGGCTCTTCCTCGTCCTCGTTGGTCTCGTCCTCGGTGGCGACCAGGCGGTCCTTGAGGATGGTGTCGAGGTCGGCTTCGACGTCGTCGGGGGCGAGCATGTCGTCGTCCTCGTCCTCGTCTTCGCTCGCCACCGAACGACGCACGGGACCGGCCTTGGCGGCCGCGTCGTCGTCCTCTTCTTCCTCCTCGGCCAGTTCGAGGTCGTCGTCGATGACGCCGAACTCGTCGTCGGCCTCCTCGAGTTCACCTTCGAGCTCGTCCTCGTCGAGCTCGGCCACGTCGAGATCGGGGCCGTCGAGTTCTTCGGCCTCCTCGAGCTCGATCTCCTCGTCGGGTTCCATCATCTCGTCGTCGTCGGCAGCCATCAGGGGAACCCTCTCGGTCTCAATCGGTCTCAGTAGGTCTCGTCACGTCCCACGCGGGTGCGCCATCGTGCCGGACCGCGCACGCACACAACCCCCGTGGGCCGCGGATGATACGAGGGCAACCCCTCGCGTGGTCCCACTCGGACAGTGACAACCGTCACATGTGCCGAGGAACCCGCACCCGTCCAGCGATGCGGTTCCGAAACGTGACAGCTGACACAGCGAGTCGGCAAGCGGCCCGAGCCGACGGCACCGGCCTGGGCGGGCCCGGGTGGCGTCAGCCGCCGCGGCGGCTCTCGGCGCGGCGCTCAGCTTCGAGCCGTTCGAGTTCTGGCGCAGCCGTGGTGATGTGCGTCATCGCGTCCGCGATCGCGGTGTGGCCGGCCTGTTCGGCGATCAGCCGGTGCATCTCCAGCGCGACTCGCCGGTACGCCGGATGGCCCTGCGGCGACGAGCGCAGCTCGAGCATGTGGATCGCCTCGCGGGCGTTGAACTGCATCGAGTACCGCAGCCGGTAGGCCATCGACACCGCATAGCTCGCCTGCTCCGGGAACTCGTCCTTCAGCGCGTCGTACAGTGCGGCCGAGCGGGCCATCGCGTCGTCGAACACATCGGCCATGCCCGCTTCGTCCACCAGTTCCGGCCGGACGTAGCCATGGTTGGGGGTGAGCCGCTGCCAGTCGATCGTCAGCATGCGATGGCGCTGCATGTCGCGGAAGGCGCCGTAGTCGCTCAGCACGTCGAATCGGTAGTCGACCCGTTCGAACGCACGGCCCGGCTTGTGGCGGCGGTTCTCTCGCTCCCCCACGTACGCCTGGATGAGCGCCAGCCGTTCGGCCTGCCCCATCCGGCTCACGCGCTCGGCGATCTGGTGCTCGGGCAGATTGGTGAACGGGTAGCAGATCGCCGTGAGCAGCTTCTCCTCGGCACCAGGGTCGTAGTCGACGAGTTCGACGAAGTCGGCCTGGTCGACCGGCGTCTCGCCGAACAGCCCTCGGACGAGTTCGCTGGAGCGATCACGGGTGGAGCCGAGGTAGTCGACCCAGCGGCCGCCTCGGTCGGGCAGGTCGACGCGGCGCAGGAAGCTCGGGATCACCTTGCGCAGCTCGTGCAGCATCAGATCGGCGTAGTGCTGGGCCTCAGGCAGCGGATGCGCCTTCATGCGCAGCAGCAGCGCCTCGAACGCCTGGCCCGTGCCGTAGATGCCGACGTTCGACAACGACGACGCCGGCAGCACGCCGCGCACGGCGTCGAGCGCCTTGGCCCGGGTGGCCTGCCGGTACACGAAGTCGCTGTCGTTCGGATCGCGCGAGACCGTGTCGCGGACATGGTCCGTGACCTTCGTGAGCAGCAGGCTGTACGCGTCGAACATCCGGTCCATGTCGCCCACGTAGCGGGTGCCGAACCGGCTCGACAGCAGGGCAGGATCGCGGAAGTACCGGTACCGCCCGCCGAGGCGCGAGTCGTAGGAGATGTAGCGGGTGCTCTGCTCGAGGTAGCTCATGAGCCGACCCCACTCGAGGATCTTCGTGAGCAGGTTGGAGGCCTGTTCGCACGCGAGGTGCACACCGCCGAGCT
>CAUJET010000047.1 GCA_963169665.1 Actinomycetota bacterium
GCCGTCGGGTGTACCCGTGAAGATGAGGTCGCCGGGCACGAGGGTGCAGATGCTCGACAGGTACGACACCAGTCGGCGTACATCGAAGATGAGGTCGTTCGTCCGTGCGTCCTGCATCCGCTCGCCGGCGACGTCGCACCAGAGGCCGATGTCGTCGGGATCCGGGAACTGGTCGACCGACACGAGCGCCGGTCCGAGCGGACCGAAGGTGTCGAAGCTCTTGCCGAGCGAGAACTGCGGCGGCTTGCCGCCGAGCTGCACCGGCCGATCGGAGATGTCCTGACCCAGCGTGAGACCGGCGACGTGCGACCAGGCGTCGTCCTCGCTGATGTGGCGGCCACCCGTGCCGATGACGACGACGAGCTCGACCTCCCAGTCGACGGCCGGTCCGCTGAGCTCGATGTCGGCCGTGGGGCCGACGAGGCAGCTCGGGAACTTGGTGAACGTCAGCGGCGCGGGCGGCAGCTCCATGCCGCTCTCGGCTGCGTGGCGGCCGTAGTTCAGACCGATCGCGAAGACCTTCGCGGGGCGGGGCACACACAGGTCCAGGGTGACATCGGCGACGAGGCCGTCGGGCGTGGCGTCCGCGGCCGCCTCGTGGAGGGCGTGGAGCTCGCCGTGACGGGCGATGGCCGCCATGGGATCGGCGAGCGAGGGGTCGGAGGTGAGGGTGGCGAGGTCGTGCCAGTGCTCGCCGGTCTGGAGGGCAGCACGGCCGGCGACGGAGATGAGACGGAACATGGACTCAATTATCTATAGATAATGGGTCACGTCAAGTGTACGATCACCGTCGTGTCATCGTCAGCGCTGCACCGCTCCGCCACCCGTCCGGCCGAGGTCGTCGTGTCGTCGCCCCCCACCCGTGCAGCGTGGGTCGATCAGTTGTTGCGACGTGCGATCCTCAGCGGCGAGCTGCAGCCGGGGGAGAAGCTGCTCGGCGAAAAGCTGGCGGAGCAGTGGGGCGTGTCGCCCACACCTCTGCGCGAATCCTTCCAGCGCCTCGCCGGCGAGGGCCTCGTGGTGATCGAACCCCAGCGCGGCGCGCGTGTCGCACCGATCGATGCGGCAGTGGCCGTCGACGTGTACGAGCTCCGCATCCTCCTCGACCCGGCAGCGCTGCGTTCGTCGATGGAGGCCGGTACCGGCGACGCCGAGTTCGTGTCGGGCGTCGACGACGCGTACCGACGTCTCACTGCCCGCCATCGCAATCTCATGTCGTTCCACGACGCCCACCGGGCCTTCCACCTGTCGCTGGTCGCCGCGTGCCCGAACCTGCTGCTGCTCCGCCAGGTCACCCAGCTGCTCGAGCACTCCCAGCGCTATCACGTCGTGGGCACGGTCGCGCACCGTGCGGGCGATCCGGGCGAAGAGCACCGGGCGCTGGCCGCCGCCGTCCGCGACGGCGACACGACCCTCGCAGTGCACACGCTCACCGCACACCTGCGGGCCACGCGCGACTCGATCGTCGCGGTCGCCCTGGGTGAGGCCGACACCGTCGGTTGATCGATCGAGGGCCGTCCGGCG
The DNA here is from genome assembly GCA_963169665.1 of Actinomycetota bacterium. Classification (GTDB taxonomy): domain Bacteria; phylum Actinomycetota; class Acidimicrobiia; order Acidimicrobiales; family Ilumatobacteraceae; genus VFMC01. The sequence goes on from CAUJET010000047.1 coordinate 1,525, forward strand.
CGGGCCGGGGCTGATTCGCGCTCGACGTCGATGTCTTGCCGGTTCCTTGACGATCGCGGTGCAGCATCTTGACCAACGACATGGCCGCCTGAGCGGATCTTGATCCGGAGGTCGGGACAGTCCTGAGGATGCCGGATGAACCTCGCGACATGGAAGCAACCTCGCTCGCGCCGCCCCCGACCGGGAATCGCGCGACCCATGTGCTCGCGGGCCGTTCGATCCTGGTGGTCGACGACGACCCGGTGATGGGGAAGTTGTACTCCGCGGGCCTCGGCGCGCGCGGCGCGGCGATGACCGTCGTGACCAGCAGCGAGGCGGCGCTCGAGCTGCTGGTGGACCGTCCCTTCGACCTGATCATCGTCGACAAGAGCCTGCCCGGGCTGTCGGGTGACGAGCTCGTGCGTGCGCTGCGCGAGACCGACCAGAACGCGTCGCGGCCGATCATCATGGTCTCGGGGCACGGCGACGTCTCGGAGCGGATGACCTCCTACGACGCCGGTGTCACCGACTATGTGATCAAGCCCGTCTCGATGACCGAGTTGATGGCCAAGGTCTCTGCGCTGCTGAGCCATGGCGACGCACTGCGCACCACCGGCGACAAGGCCACCCGCGCCGAGCAGGAGGCCATGCGCGATCGACTCGTCGAGCGTGCGTGGCAGCCGCACTTCCAGCCCATCGTGCGGCTGAAGGACCTGTCGGTCATCGGCTACGAGGCGCTCACGCGCTTCGACGACGGCATGAACCCGGAGACCTGCTTCGACACCGCCCGCCGCAGCGGCATGGGGCCGGAGCTGGAGATCGCGGTGATGGAGGACGCACTGCACGCAGCGGAGGGCCTGCCGGTGGACTCGTGGGTGAGCGTGAACGCATCGCCCTCGACGATCATGGATCCCGAGTTCGACCGCGTCATCGCGAAGGCCACGGCTCGCGTCGTGATCGAGCTGCTCGAGACCGAGCCGGTCGGCGATCACCCCGACATGCTCAGCCGTGTGGCCGGCCTGCCGGGTTCACCGCTCCTCGCCTGTGACGACACCGGTTCCGGCTGGGCCGGCCTGCGTCAGCTCGTCGAACTGCGTCCGCAGGTCGTGAAGCTCGACCGTGCCCTCGTCTCCGGTGTCGACAAGGACCCGACCCGCCGCGCACTGGTGTCCGGCCTACGCCACTTCACGAACGAGATCGGCGCGCTGCTGCTCGCCGAGGGCATCGAGACGGTCGGCGAGCTCGACACGCTCTCCGCGCTCGGTGTCGACCTCGGCCAGGGCTACCTGCTCGGAGCGCCGATGCCGCTGAGCGAGATCCGCGCCCAGCAGGCACTCATCGCCGGGCTCTGAACCCGCTCGCGGGCGCCGCGATCGCGCCCGGTTCGGGACCAAGGTCCCTCCGTCGCCGGGTGGGGTAACCGGTACTGTCCGACAGGTGATTCCTGGAACGGACGTACTGATCATCGGTGCCGGCGTCATCGGCTCGGCCGTGGCGTTGGAGTTCGCCCGGAGCGGCCGGCGGGTCACCGTGGTCGACAAGGGCGCTGCACCCGGAGCTGGTTCCACCAGTTCGTCGTCGTCGATCATCCGCTTCAGCTACTCGACCCTCGACAGCGTCCTCACCGCGTGGGAGTCGGCGCCGTACTGGACCGACTGGGAGGGCTACCTCGGGGTTCGCGATCCCGACGGCATGTGTCGGTTCATCCCCACCGGGATGCTGCTGTTCGACACACCGGAGTTCTCCTTCGACCGGATCACCGATCTGTGGGACGACGTCGGCATCGCGTACGACGTGCTCGACACCGAGCAGATCTCGGCGCGCTACCCGCAGCTCGACGTCGGCAGCTACTTCCCGCCGAAGACCGTCGACGACCCCGCCTTCGCCGACGACCCGCACGGTTCGGTCACCGCGATCCACGAGTCGCTGGCCGGCTTCATCGACGACCCGATGCTGGCGGCGCGCAACATCGCCCACGCGGCACGCCACCACGGCGCCACGTTCCGCTTCCACGCCGAGGTCGTCGGTGTGGAGATGGCCGGCGGGCGCGTGTCCGGCGTGCGCCTCGCCGACGGTGAGGTGGTGCACGCACCGATCGTGATCAACGTGGGCGGGCCGCACTCCGCACGCCTGAACGCCCTCGCTGGTGCCGACGTCGACATGACCATCGGCCACCGTCCGTTGCGTCAGGAGGTGTTCGCTGCGCCGGCACCCGACGGGCTCGCGCTCGACGACGGCGCACCGATCGTGAGCGATCTCGACATCGGGCAGTACTTCCGCCCGCAGGTCGGTGGCACGCTGCTCGTCGGGGGCACGGAACCGGCATGCGACGAGCTCGAGTGGGTCGACGATCCAGACACTTACGACGAGCACACCACGGTCGAGAAGTTCGAGACCACCATGTACCGGCTCGCGCGACGCGTGCCGGAGTTCGGCGTGCCGCACCGGCCCGTGGGCCTCGCCGCGCTCTACGACGTGGCCGACGACTGGGTGCCCATCTACGACCGGTCGGCGGTGCCCGGCTGGTACATGGCGTGCGGGACGAGCGGCAACCAGTTCAAGAACGCGCCGCTCGCCGGCAAGTTCATGGTGGCGATCGTCGACGCGGTCGAGGCCGGCCACGATCACGATCACGACCCCGTCCGTTTCGTGGGCGATCGGACGGGTCGGCCGATCGACCTCGGCGCGTTCAGCCGGCGGCGGACGCCGGCGAGCACGTCGGGCACGGTGATGGGCTGACCGGTTCCGTCTGGGTCGTTTCAACGGCGGACGACGAGGTCGGCGGCGGTGCTCGCCGCCTCGATCCGACGAGCGTTGGGCTGATCGACGGTGTGCACCCAGTCGGTCGCGGCATGCCGGTCGCGGCCGTGCGCCTCGTGACGGTCGACGAGCTGAGCGATGCGTTCGTCCTCGTCGGCGGTCATCAGCCACGCCTCGTCGAGCAGTGGTCGCACGTCGCGCCAGCCGGGCTCGTCGAGCAGCAGGTAGTTGCCCTCGGTGACGACGAGCTCTGCCGATGTGGCGATGCGCAAGGAGCCGGCGATGGCCGCTTCCAACGAGCGGTCGAACCGGGGGACGACCACGTCGTCCGACCGAGCTCGCACCCGGCGCAGGGTGGCGACGTACCCGTCCACGTCGAAGGTGTCCGGCGCGCCCTTGCGGTCGTGTCGCCCCAGTCGGTGCAGCTCCTCGTCGGCGAGGTGGAAGCCGTCCATCGGCAGCAGACAGGCGGTGTCGCCCCAGGCCGCCACCAGCCGTTCGGCGAGCGTCGACTTGCCGGCGCCGGGCACCCCTGCGATGCCGAGCACCCGGCCGCCGCGTTCGACGAGCTGGCGGGCCCGCTCGACCAGCTCGTTCAGCTCGGGTCGCACGCGCCCCACGACGCACCGAGCTGATCGCGGCGCGGCGGGTTCGCGCCCACCTGCGTCACGGTGAACGCCGATACCGCCTGCGCCGCTCTGGCCGCCTGCACCAGCAACGCATGATCGGACAGCTCGGCGACGCCGAACCCGTTGCCGCGCCACCACGTGAGGAAGCCGCCGCAGAACGAGTCGCCGGCGCCGATGGTGTCGGCCACCTGCACCAGCGGCGTGGGGAGCGCGGTCGCGTCGTCGGCAGTGACCACCCAGGTGGCGTCCTTGCCGGCCGTGAGCAGCACCACGCGGACGCCGGCGGCGACGATCGAACGGGCGAGCTCGACCGGGTCGGTGCCGGGTGCGAGGTACTCGGCGTCGTCGGTGCTGATCTTCACGATGTGGCTGTGCGCATACACCTGCGCCAGGCGGGCCAGGTAGGCCTGGCGGTCGGGGATGATGCGCGACCGGCAGTTCGGGTCGGTCATCACGAGCACGTCGGGCGCCAGCTCGGCGAGCAACCCCACCAGCGTGGAGGCCATCGGCTCGAGCACCAGACCGAGCGTGCCGACGTGGAACGTGTCCGCCGACCGGACGACGTCGGGCACCTCGGCGAGGGCCGGTGCGGAGGTGTCGGTGAAGTAGAAGCGGTAGGTGGCCGAGCCGTGGTCGTCGAGCTCTGCCGCAGCCAGGGTGGTCGGGAGTTCGCACCGCACGGTCGCCGCCGGCGACACGCCGTCGGCGAGCAGCTGGGCGGCGAGCATCGAGCCGAACCGGTCGTCGGACACCGAGCCGAGGAAGCCGACCTCGCCGCCGAGGCGGGCGATCGTGCGGGCGACGTTGAACGGCCCGCCGCCGAGCGCCGCGGTGACCGAACCATCGGTTCGGATCACGAGATCGATCAACGCCTCACCGGCCACCACCATCACGGGCGGGGAGCGTACTCGCCGACCCGGCACCCGAGCCGCGGCGCCATCACGACCGTGTGGCTAGCGTCGCTCCCATGTCCGCGAGCTCCGTTCCACCGCACGCGAGGCTGAGCCTCGACGAGGTCCTCGACCTCTCCTACCGGATGCTCCGCGCGTCGGGCGCGTCGCACCTGCAGGCCGAACCGACCGCGCGCAGCATCCGCGACTCCGAGGCCGAGGGGCTGCGGCCCATCGGGCTCTCCTACCTGCCCACGTACTGCGATCACGTGCACTGCGGCAAGGTGCTCGGCGACGCGGTCCCCACCGTGTCGGCGCCACGCGCCGCGACCGTCGTGGTCGACGCAGGCCTGGGGTTCTCGCATCCGGCGTTCGAAGCCGGCGCCCCGGCGCTCGTCGACGCCACCCGTGCCTGCGGCGTCGGGTTGATGGCGATCACCCATTCGTACTCCGCTGGCGTGCTCGGGTGGTTCGTCGAACACCTCGCCGAGCAGGGGCTGGTGGCGCTGATGTTCGCGAACTCGTCGTCGTTGATGGCGCCGGCCGGTGGGCGTCGACCGTTCTTCGGCACCAACCCGCTCGCGTGGGCAGCGCCGCGCGCCTCCGGCGCCCCGGTGGTCGCCGACCTGTCGTCGTCGGCGGTCGCGTGGGTGAAGGTGAACGCAGCGGCGCAGGCAGGCGAGGACATCCCGCTCGGGTGGGCGATCGATGCCGACGGCACTCCCACCACCGACGCCCGGGCCGCTCTCGCCGGGGCGATGGTGCCGGCGGCCGGACACAAAGGATCGGCGCTGGCGCTGCTGGTCGACATCATGTCGGGCGGGGTCGCCGACTCCCACTTCTCGTTCGAGGCGTCGGGGTTCGGTGGCACCGCCGGCGGTCCGCCCGACGTGGGGCAGGTGCTGCTCGCGATCGACCCGACCGCGACGATGGGCCCCGGGTTCGTGGATCGGATCGAGACCGAGCTGCAGGCGCTCGCCGCCGAGGACGGGGCCCGGCTGCCCGGCGATGCACGCCTGGCGAGCCGCCGGCACACCGCCCAGCACGGCGTGGAGGTGCCCGCGGAGCTGATGGCGTTGCTCACCGAGTACGCCGAGCACGGCAGCCCGGCCGTCGCCGACGGTTGACCGAGCGCGGCCGGCGTCAGCGGCGCCGTCGCGTGGTGCGCAGCAGCTCCTCGAGGTATCGGGAGATCTCGTTCGGGTGCACGACCGCGCCGCGGATGAGGTCGTCGAAGTGCCGGGTGAGGGTGCGCACGTGCTCGGTGGAGGTGAGCACCAGGTACATCTGCCCGAGGTACAGCGCGGCGCGTTGTGGACCGAAGATCGTGACCGGCGCGGCGTACCGCTGCAGGCCGTCGAAGAGGAACCATCGCAGCGTCGGGTACAGCTCGTCGGTGAGCGTGATCATGTGCTCCATCTGGGCGATGCGCTGCGAGGCCGGCAACGCGCGCCAGATCCCTTCGCCCCGGGCGAGCGACTCGACCGCCTGCAGGCTGTTGCATGTCTCCAGATCGCTCTCGGGCCCGCGCGTCCAGGCCAGTCGTGCCGCCGCGGTCTCGATCTTCTGCTCGGGTCGCGACGCCACGTAGTGGGCGAGCTCGTAGCGGATGACGTCCTCGGTCTTCAACAGGTCGGGGATCGTCGACGGGACGTAGCGGACCTTGTACCCCTGCGCCTCCGAGAACCAGGCGATGAGACGTTCGTCGTTGTACGACAGGGCGTTCTCGGCGAACGAGGTCTGCTCCTGCAGCATCTCGGCCTGCATCGGCCCGGCGTGGCTGAGCCCGAGCAACCAGTCGACCGACACCTGCTGCGTGGTCGCGATCTCGGCCAGCGTCTCGGCGCGGGGGAGGCGGCGGTTGGACATCGACAACAGCTGCGACAGGGTCGAGCGGTCGAGTTCGTTCTGCTCGGCGAACTCGCCCCGGCTCAGCCCGCTGCGCCGAACGACCAGCTCGAGTCGCTCGCGGAACGTGGTGAGCAACGCCTTCCGATCGAACACGTGTGCAGCCTAGTCGCAGCCTGTGTTGCGAATGTGCAACATCGGTGGCGGGATTGCTCGTTCGTGCAACACATGTCGCGCAAATCCGTACCAGGGAAGTCGTGATTCGACCGGCCGATGCTGCACAATCTCGCGACGTGGGAACTCACGCGGTGCACGCCCCGCAACGGATGGAATGGCCGACCGTGCTCGTCGCCGTCGGCGTGTGGGGCGGTTGGCTCGCGATGCTCGTCTGGCACGACGCGTTGCCGTGGCCCCTCGTCCTGCTCGGGTTCGCCCTGCTCGGTGGCTGGTACATGTCGTTCCAACACGAGGTGCTGCACGGTCATCCGACACCGTGGACCTGGCTCAACACCGCGCTGGCCTGGCCATCGCTCACGATGTGGCTCCCGTACCGCGTGTACCGAGACACGCACCTCGACCACCACGCGAACGAACTCACCGTGCCGGGGATCGATCCCGAGTCGTTCTACGTGAGTCCCGAGACGTGGGAGCAGGCATCGGCACTGCGGCGGGCGACGCTGCGCATCAACCGCACGTTCCTCGGGCGCCTGGTCCTCGGGCCCTGGCTCGGCATCCCCGGCCTCGTCGCCTCGCAGGTGCGCCTCGCCGCCCGCGACCGATCGCTGCAGGCGATGTGGGCCATCCACGCGGCCGCTGCGGCGGGCGTGGCCTGGATCGTGTTCGGTCTTGCGGGCGTTCCGGTGTGGCAATACCTGGTCGGTTACGTCTGGTTCGGGCTGTCGGTGAGCTACGTGCGTTCCTTCGCCGAGCATCTCGCCGTGGCCGAGCCGCTCACCCGGAGCGCGTTCGTGCGCAGCAATCCCGTGGTGTCGGTGCTGTTCCTCAACGTCAACCTCCACCACACCCATCACGCCCTCCCCGCGGCGGCGTGGTACCGGCTGGGCCGGCTCTCCGACGAGATGGGTGCCGCGGAGATCGCCGCCGCCGGCGCCGGCGCGTACCGCGGCTACTGGCAGATCGCCCGCCGCTACGCCGTGCGTCCGTTCTCGCAACCGGTGCACCCCCTCGCCGACCGTGTGACATCCTGACCCGCATGACCGGGGTCGGGGAACGTGCGGCACTCGCCGGCGAGGCCGGCTTGGGCATGTACCCCTTCGCCGGGCTCCGGCCCGCCTACGACGCCCTCTGGGCGGCGGTGCACCGTCGTGCCCCGTGGCTCCCGGCGCAGCTCACGTGGCACGGCGACGTCCACACGTCGTGGACGTCACCCGACCTGGTCGTCGGCTACACGTGCGGCTGGCCCCTCGTCACCAGGCTCGCCGACGTCGTGCAGGTCGTGGGCACCTTCGAGTTCGATGTGTCGGGTGCGGAGGGATCGTCCTACCGTTCGGTGCTCATCGCCCGTGAACCGGGCCCGACGGCGTCGTTCGCCGGCGCTGCGGCCGCCGTGAACGGGCCGGACAGCCTGTCCGGCTGGGTGAGCCTGATCGCAGCGGTGCACGGGCCGGGCGGTCGGTGGACCGGACCGGTGACCTGGACCGGCGCCCACGTCGAGAGCGTGCGCGCCGTGCAGGCCGGGGAGGCCACGATCGCGTCGATCGACGCCGTGACCTGGCACCACGTGCAGCGGTTCGCGCCGGCACTCACCGAGGGACTGGTCGTCGTGGGTGCGGGACCGCTCGTGCCGTGCCTGCCGGTGGTGGCCGGGCGACGGGTGCCGGCCGACGCGATCGACGAACTGGCAGACGCGTTCGAGCAGGCGGTGGCAGACCCCGCGCTGGCAGCCGTGGTCGCCGATCTGCGGGTACGGTCGTTCGTCCGGCGCACGCTGGGCGACTACCTGCCCCTGCTCGAGCTCGCGCCCGGCTGAGGGTCGCTCTCCGGGGCCGCTCGGCGGCCATTCCGGCCCGGCGATCATCCCTGCATGGCGGGGACGGCTCCGGACGATCTTCCGATGGTCGAGCAGCGTCCGGAGCGCCGCCGCGACGAGGAGGTCGACGTCGATGAAGGGTGTGGTGTTCACGGAGTTCTTCGGCATGGTCGAGCAGGGCTTCTCGGCCGACATGGTCGACGACCTGATCGACGCGACGACGCCTGTCTCCGGCGGTGCCTACACCGCGGTCGGCACGTACGACCACCGCGAGATCGTCGCCATGGTGGTCGAGCTGTCGGCGCGGACCGGTGCGACGGTGCCCGACCTCCTCCACGCGTTCGGACGCCACCTGTTCGGTCGGTTCCGTGAGCTCTACCCGGCGTTCTTCGAGGGCGTCCCCGACTCGTTCTCGTTCCTCGCGAGCATCGAGGACGTCATCCACGTCGAGGTGCGCAAGCTCTATCCCGATGCTGAGCTCCCCCGGTTCGAGAGCTCGTTCCCGAGCGAGGACTCGATGGAGTTCGTGTACCGCTCGCCACGGCACTTCCACGACCTGGCTGCTGGCCTGATCGCCGGGTGCATCGACCACTTCGGTGAGGACGTCCAGGTGAGCCGGTCCGACCTCGGCGATGGCGTGGCCTTCCATCTCACGCGGACACCGGCGCACGGGTGATCCGATGACCGAGTCGCTCGGACTCGACGGCGCCCTCGAACGCATCGCGCGCCTCGAACGCCGGATCGCGCGCGAGCGCGAGGCGCGCGTGCAGGCGGAGCGGATGCTCGAGATGAAGAGCCTCGAGCTGTACGAGGCCAACGAATCACTGCGCGGGCTCGCTCGTTCGCTCGAGGAGCAGGTGGTCGTCCGCACCAGTCAGCTCGCCGAGGCGCGCGACCGGGCCGAGGAGGCGGGTCGAGCCAAGAGCGACTTCCTGGCGATGATGAGTCACGAGATCCGGACGCCCCTGATCGGCGTGCTCGGCATGGCCGAACTGCTCGCCTCCTCACCCCTCGACGAGGAGCAGCGTCAGCAGGTGGCAACGATCCGCGCGAGCGGTGACACGCTGCTCGTGATCATCAACGACATCCTCGACTTCTCGAAGGTGGAGGCCAACAAGCTCGAGCTCGAAGTGGGCGACGTCGACCTGAAGGCCGAACTCGATCACGTGGCCCGCCTGTATCGCCCGCTGGCGCTCGCCAAGAACGTCGTCCTCGACCTCGAGCTCGACGAGGTGACCACCAGAGTGGTGCGTGGCGATCGGGTTCGGATCCGGCAGATCGTGTCGAACCTGGTGTCGAACGCGGTGAAGTTCACCCACGTCGGATCGGTCGCGGTGCGTGCTCGCACCGAGCGCGACCAGGAGATGGTGATCGTGGTGATCGACGTGATCGACACCGGCATCGGCATCCCTCGCGAGCGGCTGGGCCGGCTGTTCCAGGCGTTCTCGCAGGCGGACGCGTCCACCACCCGTCGTTTCGGCGGTACCGGCCTCGGGCTCGCGATCAGCGAGCGTCTGGCGAGGATGATGGGCGGCAACGTGCAGGTGCGTTCCGACGCCGGGATCGGCAGCGTGTTCAGCCTGCGTCTGTTCCTCGAGCCCGGGGGCGACACGCCGCACAGCGACGAACCGGTCGTCACCGTCGACGACGCCGCGATCGCGTCGTTGCGTGTGCTCGTCGCCGAGGACAACGCGGTCAACCGAAAGGTCGCCGTCGCACTCCTCGGCCGCCTGGGTCTCCGGGTCGACCTGGCGAACGACGGGCGGCAGGCGGTCGAGGCCGCACGCGGGGGTGACTACGACGTGATCCTCATGGACATGCAGATGCCCGAGATGGACGGGCTCGAGGCGACGAGCATCATCCGGACCCTGCCGCTCGACCCGCGTCCCGTGATCGTCGCCCTCACCGCGAACGCGTTCGACGCGGATCGCGACGCCTGTCTCGGCGCCGGGATGGACGACTTCATGACCAAGCCGTTCACGCTCGACCAGTTGCGGCAGGCGCTCGCAGGTGCCGTCCGCCGCATCGGCGTCGGCTGACCCTCGGGTTCAGACGGCCGAGTTCAGCCCGCCGACGTCAGCCGATCGGCGCCGGCTCCACTGCGCGGACGTCGACGGCGATGCCCGTCATGTGCGCCTGGCTCGACAGCGGCTCGAAGCTGCCGTCGCCGATCGGCAACAGCTCGTTCGGGTTCGCGCCGGGATGTTCGTGGGCGACGCGCAGCCGCGGGCTCACGGCGTGGCCCCACCCGTGCACCATCGACACGACGCCGGGCATCAGCGCGTCGTCGACCTCCACCACCGTGGCAACCTGACCGTGCTCGTTGCTGACGACCACGGCGGCACCGTCGGCGAGACCGAGGCGGACGGCGTCGTCGGGGTGCATGCTCAACGGGTTGGTCGTGCGGCCACCTCGCTTCATCCGCGGCACGTTCGCGAACCAGGAGTTGTGCATCCACGCATCGCGTCGGTGGATCAACCGCAGGCGCCCGTCGCTCACCTCCTGGCGGGTCTCGCCGAACAGCCGGTGGCAACGATCGATGGCCGTCGCGAAGCCGGGCGGGCAGCAGTCGACGAGGCCGTCGGGCGTGTGCACCTGAGCGTCGAAGAACGCGCCCGGCTCGGGCCGGGGGAGCAGGTGCGGTGCACCGTCGGCCTGCAGCTCGGCGAGGTCGAGTCCGGAGCCCTTCGCCAGCATGTGCCGCCACTTGGCCCAGGGATCGGGCGTCTCGTCGTCGAGGATCGAGGTGAGGCCGAGCTCCTGCAGGAATCGGTGGGCGATCCACCACTCGGGTCGGCGCTCGGCCATCGGCTCGGCGACCGCCGGCGTGTACTGCGCGAACGGTTGGGCGCTGGTGCCGATGTTGACGATGTTCAGGTCGTCGCGCTCGTACATGTCGGTGGCGGGCAGCACCACGTGGGCGTGCTCGGCGGTCGCGCTCGGATAGATGTCGATCACGATCAGCAGTTCGAGCTGTTCGAAGGCCTTGCGCAGGCGATCCTGGCCGGCGATCGAGAGCAGTGGGTTGCCGGCGACCACGATCATCGCCTTGATCGGCGTGTCGCTGTCGAGGATCGCGTGTGACATCAAGGTGCCGGGCAGGGCGCCGCGGCGGAGCATGCCGAACTCGGTGTCGACGTACCCCTGCTCGGGCACGCCGGCGCCCGACCGGGCGTTCGGATAGAAGCCGTCGCTCTTGAGGTTGCCGCCCTCGGCGTCGAGCCGGCCGGTGACGAAGCTGAGCATGTGCACGAGCCAGTAGGCGAGCGTGCCCTGGCGGCCCATGTTGAGCCCGGTGGACGCGTGCACCGAGGCGCGAGGCGTTGCCACCCACGCGGCCGCGAGTTCGCGGGTCGCGTCGGCGGCGATGCCGGTGATCTCAGCGACCGCGTCGGCGTCGTACGGGGCGATGAAGCGCCGGAGTTCCTCGAGGTGCTGCCCGTGGCGGCGCACCACCTCGTCGCGGAAGCCGCCGAGCGCGTCGATCTCGTGCAGCAGCGCGGCGAGGAACCACACGTCGGTGTCGGGCCGGATCCACAGCGTGTCGCCGATGCCCTGCTCGGCCGACTCGATCCGGCGCGGGTTGACGAACACGAACCGGGCGCCGCGGGCGGCCACCCGCCGCATCGCCCCCAGCACGTTCGGTACGGAGTAGAAGCTCGCCTGCGATGCGCGCGGGTTCTCACCGATCACGATGCAGAGGTCGGTCTGCTCGAGGTCGGGGATGGGGTGCACGTTCGAGGACCCGAACACGGCCTCGCTCGCGACGAACTTGTTCGCGCAGTCCTGTGTGCCGGAGGAGAAGTGCCGGCGCACGCCGAGCGCCCGGAGCATCTGGCCGACGTGCAGCGAGCCGAGTGCGTTGAACGCCATCGGGTTGCCGACGTACGCGGCCGTCGACTGCTCGCCGTGTGCGGCGACCACGGCGCGCCAGCGGCGGGCCGTCTCGGCCATCGCCTCGTCCCACGACACGTCGCGCCAGGTGCCGTCGGGGGAGCGCAGCTGGGGATGATCGAGCCGGTCGGGATCGCGGTGGATGTCGACCGCGGCGAGACCCTTGTGGCACGAGAAGCCCTGGGTGACCGCATGGTCGCGGTCGGGCGAGAGCTTCACCAGCTGCCCGCCCTCGACGTGGGCCACCAGCCCGCACGACGGCTCACAGATCCGACAGAACGTCCTCGTCTCCACCATTGCGCACCCCCATGCATCCGACACCCGGCGTGCGGCCGACACTACCGAGCGGTGGAGGTCACGCGCCCTGCCGGCGGGACGAGTCGACCGCTCGGCGCAATGCCTCGGCGACGTAGTCGTTGAACTCCGACCGTTCGAGCGTGGTGCCCAGTCGCATCAGGTCGTCCGTGGTCGCAGCGCCGAGCTCGTCGTCGAGCACCGCTCGCGCCGCCGCCACCCGTCCCTCTTCGCTCCCCGCCGGCGCGAGGCGCAAGGTGGCGGCCCCCTCGGCGCCGAACAGCAGCGCAGCGGCCCGGTGCTCGCCGACGCGGGTGAGGGCGAGGGCGATCTTGCGGATGACGTTCCAGCGCATCGGCGCGCTCCCGGCGTGCTGCCAGTACTGCCAGCGCTCGAGGAGATGGCCCAGCTCCTCGACCGGTGGTGCCGATCGATCGGTGACGCCGACGGCGCTCGTCTCCGACGAGATCTCGTTCAGCGAGGCGCCCACCCGGCGGGCGTGCGCCGCGGCGTCGTGGAAGCAGCTGATGGCACGCTTCGGGTCGGAGCGGATGAGGGCGGTGCCGAGGCCCCACGTGGCCGTGCTGATCGCCGTGCCGCTGCCGGACGCTGCGGCGAGCGCGACCGCCGCCTCGCCGATCGCGATCGCGTCGTCACGCCCGATGTACGACCGGGCGAACGCCAGCTGGCCGGAGATCACGGCACGGCGGTACGTGTCGCCCTCGGCCTCGGCGAGGAGACGGCACCGCTCGTAGCGGTCGCACTGCTCCTCCATCCGGCTGCGGAACGCGGCGACGAGGCCTCGGGCGAACTCGACCCGGTACCAGCGCGGCGCCCCCTCGGGATCGACCACGGCATCGAGCGCTGCGAGGTGCTGTTCCACCAACGGCCACGCGCCCCTCGTCCAGTCGAGGAGGACGGCGACGGCCGCGGCCTCGGGCCACGACGGGTGTGCGGCTGCACCGGGCAGCTCGAGCGCTGCGTCGATCCACGCCGCGACCTCGGAGTGCAATCCGAAGAAGGCGTACTCGGTGAGTGCGATGGGGAGCCGCAGCGCGCCGTCGAGGTCCCCGCTCGTCACGAGGATCGCGTGGGCCGCTCGCAGGTTGGAGAACTCGGTGGTGAGGGCGCGGCGGTGTCGCGCCTCGTCGGCGCCGCGAACGCCGCGGTCGGCCTCCTCGGCGAACGCGAGCCAGTACTGGGCGAAGCTTCCCTGGACGACCGCCAGCTCACCGCTGGACTCCAAGCGCCGGCGCCCGAACTCGCGAAAGGTCTCGGCGAGGTGGAACCGTGCACGGTCGGCCTCGCCGGTCGGTGACGCGGCGAGCATCGAGTGGTCGACGAGCTGTGTCAGCAGGTCGACGACGTCGAACGAGTCGAGTCGGTCGTCGCTGCAGATCTGCTCGGCGGCGTCGAGATCGATCCCACCCGAGAACAGCGACAGCCGATCGAACAGCAGCCGGGCATCCGGGTCGAGCAGGTCGTACGACCACTGGAGGGTCGCGAGCATGCTCCCATGGCGGTCGTCGACGTCACGGCGGTTCTCGAGCAGCCGGAAGCGGTCGGCGAGTCGTCGCAGGATCTGGCCGGGAGGCATCGATCGGACTCGCGCTGCAGCGAGCTCGATCGCGAGCGGGATCCCGTCGAGGCGGCGACACAGGGCGACCACGTCGGCGCTGTTGTCTGGTGTGAGCTCGAAGCCCTGTGCCGAGGCGCGGGCCCGCTCGACGAACAGCTCGACGGCGGGGCAGCGTGCCGGGACGTCCGCGTCGGTGGCCAGCGGTGCGAGCCGCAACACCCGCTCGCCCGAGATCGCCAGCGGGACGCGGCTCGTGACGAGCAGGCGCAGGTTCGGGCACCGTTCGAGCAGCGATCTCGCCACCTTGGCGATGTCGACCGCGAGTCGTTCGCAGTCGTCGAGGACCACGAGGGCATTGCGGTCGCCGCAGGCCTCGATGATCGCGTCGAGCGGGTCGCGACCCGATGTCGAGAGCCCGGTCAGCGCTGCGGCGATGGCATGGGCGATGGCCGCCGCCTCGCCCACGGGTGCCATGTCGACCCACCACACGTCGTCGTCGACGACCTGCCCGGCGCGAGCCGCGATCGCGATCGCGAGTCGGGTCTTGCCCACACCGCCGTAGCCCGTGATCGACACGAGCCGATGGGTCGCGAGGTCGCTCAGCGCGGCCTCGACCTCGTCCTCGCGTCCGACGATCGAGGTGAGCGCGACCGGCGTGGTACTGCCCTCGGACGGGCCGCGGAGCGGTGCGAAGTCGCGCTGGAGTCCTTCGTGCACGACCTGCAGCGGGCGCTCGCGCCGCGAGACGCCCTTCAGCGCCGTCTCGCCACCGGCGATGAGCGTGACCCCCGTCGGGAGGCCGGCGTCGGTGGCGAGCACGGCCGAGATCTCCGACACCAGGATCTGGCCGCCCTGTGCTGCCGACATGAGGCGTGCGGCACGGGTGACCGCCAGTCCGAAGTAGTCGTTCGCCCGGGACTCGGCCTCGCCGGTGTGGATGCCCATCCGGACCTGGAGTTCGACCGCGTCGATGTCGGTCCATGCCGTGTCGCCGAGACGGAGTTGGGCGGCAACGGCAGCGTCGATCGCCTCGCCGACGGTGTGGAACACGGCCATCACACCGTCACCGGTGTGCTTCACGAGATGCCCTCCGGCGTGGGCCACGGCGGCTCTGAGGATCTCGTCGTGCGCTGCCAACGCCACGCGCATCCGTCGGGGCGACACGTCCCAGTGCGTACTGCTCCCCACGATGTCGGTGAAGAGGAACGTGGCGGCGCCCGTCGGCAACCCCGGACCCGGCCCGGTCGTCACGTGCAGCGGATCCATGTGGCGAGCGTACTTCGACGGCGTCCGACGGGGTCCTGCCCGCGTGGCAGGATTCGCGCCGTGACCTGGACCGGCGGACAACTCGATCGCATGCGCGGCGTGGGCGACCCCCTCGCGGACGACACGGTGGCGGCGATCTTCGAACGCGGCGATCTCCCTGCGGTCCATTCGCTGATGCGCACGCTCGTGCACAACGACCAACTCGTGCCCGACGCGTTCCCGGACGAGGTGCGCTCCTACCTCGAGCAGGACCCCATGCCCGCCGGGGTCGACATGGCCCGCATCGAACGGGCCCAGGACTTCTTCCAGCTGTGGGGCGTGCAGATCTCGCTGTCGCTGTTCTGTGCGTCGTTGCCGTCCGCCTACGCGGCGGCCAAGGGTGTGAAGGTGCTCTACGAGACCGCCCGGCTCCAGACCGACACGCGTCGACGCATCCTCGAGACCGGCCAGTTCCTCATGGACGTGATGGCCCCCGGCGGACTCGCGCCCGGCGGCAAGGGCATCCGTTCGATCCAGCGCGTGCGGTTGATGCACGCAGCGGTCCGTCGGCTCATCCTGACCGACGGCGCGTGGGACACCGCGGCGTGGGGTGTGCCGATCAACCAGGAGGATCTCGCCGGCACGATGTTGTCGTTCTCGTACGTGCCCTGCGAACCGCTGCGCCGGCTCGGCGTCGACGTGTCGGATCAGGACGCGGAGGACTACATCGCGTGCTGGAACGTCGTCGGCGAGATGTTGGGCGTGCTGCCGGAGATGCGCCCGGCAGGGGTCGCGGAGGCGACGGAACTGGTCGGGCTGATCCGGGTGCGTCACGACCGACCGTCGCCCGAGGGAGCGGCGATGACCGCGGCCCTCGTCGACCTGCTCGAGGAGATGACGCCCCACCTCGGGCATCGCCGGTCCGGTCCGGCGCACATCCGTGGGCTCGGCCGTCTCGTGCCCGTGATGATCCGTCACCTCGTCGGCGACGACGTCGCAGCGATGATCGCGGTGCCGCCGTCGCGGCCCGGATGGTTCCGCATCTTCGAACCGGTGCTGGTGCTGATCCGAGCGGTCGAGTCGGGCGTGGAGCGCGACCGCCACCTCCATACGTTGGTCGAACCACTCGGCCGGGCGTTGCTCGTGGGGTCGTTCGCGATCGAGCGGGGTGGCGTGCGAGCGCCCTTCGACATCCCCGACCACCTGGCCCGCCGATGGGTGCTGTCGACGTGAACCACATGACCGTGCTCGCACAGCAGACCTACACCGACTGGGAGACGTTCTGGTACGTCGGCGGGTTCCTCGCCTGGGCGCCTGCGTACGTGGCGGTCGTGCTGATCGCCTTCCGCGAACGGCGGCTGGAGATCCCGATGCTCGCCGCGACGTCCAACGTCGTGTGGGAGTTCATGTGGGGTTTCGTGTTCGACCAGGACATGGGGCCGGGCCTGCAGTTCATCTATCGAGGTGCGTGCGTCCTCGACCTGTTCATCCTGGTCAACGTCTTCCGCTATGGCGGACTGCAGACCCAGGCGCCACTGCTGAAACGGCACCACGTCACGCTCGTCTCGGTGATGCTCATCGGTTGGGGATGGTTCTTCTGGGCGCTGCGTGACTCCGGCTACGACCTCCCACTGGGCAGCGTCTCGGCATACCTCGACAACCTGTTGATGTCGGGCCTCTACCTGTGGTTGCTGCTGACCCGCCCGGATCCCCGGGAGTTGTCGATCGTGGTGGCGATCTCGAAGGGCATCGGGACCGGCATGGTGACCGTCTTCGTGTTCATGCGCTATCCCGACCACGCGTTCGTGCAGATGCTGGCGATCATGGTGGCGGTGCTCGACCTCACCTACATGATCGGTCTGATCGTCCGCCGCACCCGAGAGGCGCATCGGCACGTGCCCGTCCTCGTGTGACACCGAGGTCGCGGTCCGCCGCGACCGCCTCGGCGCTCGGTCGGCTCACGTCCCGAGCAGATCGAGCACGCGCTCCACATCGGCGAGGTCGGCGAGCACGTGGTCGGCTCCGAGGTCCGACAGGGCATCGACCGAGTAGGTGCCGGTGGCGACCAGCAGACAGCGCACGCCGGCGCCTCGGGCGCAGGCGGCGTCGCGAGGGGTGTCGCCGATGATCCACACCGCCGACGGGTCGATCTCGCCGATGTCGTCGCGTGCGGCGAGGCGGGACAGCGCGATCCGAACCAGCTCGGTGCGGTCGTGATGGTCGGAGCCGTAGCCGCCCCGTTCGAGGTCGAGCCGGTGGTCGAAGCCCGCTGCCTCGAGCTTGCGGCGCGCTGCGTGGCGGATGTTGCCGGTGACCACCGACTGCACGGCCTGCAGTTCGGCGCATCGATCGAGGAGGTCCGCCGCACCCGGCATGGTGACGATGGACGACCGCAGATCGTCGGCGAACTCGTCGTAGTTGCGCTCCACCTCGGCGAGCAGGCGGACGACGGCGTCGTCGTCGCCGACCCCCACCGCCTCGAGGAGATCGCGTGCGATGAGGGGGTCGGTCTTGCCGCCGAAGTCGTAGGCGATGCGGGCCATCGGCTTGCCGGTGACGGTCTCGAGCGCACGGGCGAACGCCTTCACGCCCACGCCCGGCGTGCGCAGCAGCGTGCCGTCGATGTCCCACAGCAGCACGTTGCGAGCGGTCGGTGCGGGCACGCCGGGGACGATACTTCTCACCGACTTCACACGCCCCTCCAACCCACCGGCACGAGCCCCGTCGGTACGTTCGGAGCATGTCGAACCCCACCGATCACCCCGTCGATCCGTCCCTCGATCTCACCGCCGATCACGCCGCCCACACCGGCGCCGGCGAGGGCGTGCAGCGTCAGTCCCCGCGCCGGCCCGGACCCGCCGCCGTGGTCGGCCTCGCCGCACTCGGCACGGTGTCCTCGCTCGCCGTCGCCGGCGTCGCGTTCGCCGACCGCGGCGGCGACTGGGGCTACCGCGGTGGTGGTCGTCACTGGTGGGGCGTGGGCGGCCTGCTGCTGATGCTCGCACTCGTGGCGGCCACGGTGGCGCTCACCATGCTGCTCGTGAACCGTCGCGTCCCCACGACGGCCTCGGCCGTCGGGGGTGCACCCGTGCCGCCCTCCGTGCCGGGACCACTCGCCGGCGCCGAGGCGATCCTCGCCGAGCGGTTGGCCCGCGGCGAGATCGGTCCCGACGACTACCGCGCCAGCGTCGCCGCCCTGCGTGGCCAGCCCGCCGAGGTGCAGGTCGACCCGCCCGCGGCCCCCGGTACGACCGACGCATCGACCCCGTCCTGACCTCCTCCTGACCGCCTGCTGACGGCCCGACCATCGCCCGGACGGGCATGGTCAGCGGTCACGGCGGTGCGGGCATCCGCCCGCACCGCCGCCCTCGGCGATAGCGTCCTGCGTGCAGTGACGCCCACCCCGGGCGTTCTGCGGTCGAGTGCAGCGCTCCGGCGCCAGGTGTCCCCGGCGGTTCCACCGCTCTCCGGGACGTGTCATCCGAAGTGATGGCGGCCATGCATCAACGGCCACCACCTCCGGAAGGACCCCCTCATCATGACCACCTCCCCCCGTTCCGGCAGCGGCGCGCGCCCCCAGCAGGGCCGCCGTCGTCGCCCCACGCCCGTCTCCAACGAGTCCCGTCAGACCGGCGCCTCCAGCCAGTCGGCCACCCCGAACACACCGGCCCCGAGCCGTACTCCGGTCGTGATGGTCGATACGTTCACCGAACTGGGCGTCCCGCAGTCGCTCGCAGACGTGCTCGCCCGTGGCGGCGTCACGTCGCCGTTCCCCATCCAGTGCGCCACCCTGCCCGACTCGATGGCCGGGCGCGACGTCCTCGGTCGCGGTCGCACCGGCAGCGGCAAGACCCTCGCCTTCGCACTGCCCACCGTCGTGCGCCTCTCGAACTCCGAGACCAAGCGCCAGCCGAAGCGACCGCGTGCGCTCGTGCTGGTGCCCACCCGTGAGCTCGCCAACCAGGTCGCCGAGACCCTGTCGCCGCTCGCCGCAGCGGCCAACCTCAAGATGGTCACCATCTTCGGTGGTGTCGGCCAGAACCCGCAGGTCGCCGCGCTGCGCACGGGTGTCGACATCGTCGTCGCCTGCCCCGGTCGCCTCGAGGACCTCATCCAGCAGCGTCACTGCTCGCTCGACCAGGTGGAGATCACCGTCCTCGACGAGGCCGACCACATGGCCGACCTCGGCTTCCTGCCCGTCGTGCGCCGCCTGATGGACGCGACCCCCACCAAGGGTCAGCGCCTGCTTTTCTCGGCCACGCTCGACAAGGGCGTCGACGTCCTCGTCCAGCGCTTCCTCGACAGCCCCGTCGTCCACTCGGTCGATCCCGAGGTCGCCCCGGTCAGCACGATGACGCACCACGTGTTCGCCGTCGCCGCCGCCGACAAGGCCTCCGTCGTGCACGCGCTCGCCGGTGGCCGCGACCGGTCGCTGCTGTTCACCCGCACCAAGCACGGCGCGAAGAAGCTCGCCAAGCAGCTCACCCAGGCCGGCATCCCGGCGGTCGAGCTCCACGGCAACCTGTCGCAGAACGCCCGCGAGCGCAACCTCGAGAGCTTCACCGAGGGCAGCACGCGCGTGCTGGTGGCCACCGACATCGCCGCCCGCGGCATCCACGTCGACGAGATCGCCCTCGTCGTGCACGTCGACCCGCCGGCCGAGCACAAGGCGTACCTGCACCGCTCCGGTCGTACGGCTCGCGCCGGCGCCGAGGGCGTGGTCGTCACCCTGATGACCCCCGACCAGGTGAACGACGTCCGCCAGCTGGCCCGCGCTGCGTCGATCGAGCCCGTCATCACACGGGTCACCCCCGGGCACCAGGCCATCACCTCGCTCGTCGGCGAGCCGGCGGCGTTCGTCCGCCCCGCTCCGACCGCGGCGCCGGTGCGTCAGCCCCAGCGTTCGCCCAAGCCGCGTGCGGTGCAGCCGGCAGCGCCGGGTGCCTCCGCCGGTTCCGGTCGTCCGAACGGCGCCGCAGCGGCGGGTCGCCCCGGCCGTCAGGGTGGACAGGGCGGTCGCCCCGGTGGCCGTCCGGGTCGCCCCGGTGGTGCCGGTGCCGGCGGCGGCCGCAACGGCCGTCGCACGGGCAGCGGTTCCAGCTCGTCCCGCTGACCTCCTCCTGAACGTGCGGCGGTCCGGGGTCAGGCCGGTGCTGCCTGCCAGCGACCGGGCTGCACCTCGGCCAACCGGCCGCGTGCGACCAGCCGTTCGATCGACATCCGCGCCGATCGCAGCTCGACGGTGTCGACGAACGGCAGGGTCACGTGCGGGCGGTACACGAAGCGATGTGCCACGAAGTCCTCGATCGAGCGCGGCGCGTCGGCGAAGGCGACCATGTTCTCCTCGCGGTGGGCGATCACCGCGGTGAACGCGTCGATCGCCTCGAGATAGGCGTCGCGGCCGTCGATCACGCCCTTGTGGTGGAACGTGACGTACCAGCGCGCGTCGATCTCACGGGCCCGGGCGAGCGAACGTTCGAAGTCGTCGAGGCTGCTCCACTCGTCGCCGTAGTACGGGCCGAAGGCGGAGAGGTCGATGTCGCCCGTGACGAACACGCCGTCGGGTTCGATGAGCATCCCGGTGTGCCCGCGGGTGTGGCCCGGCAGGTGCACCGGCGTGATCGTCACACCGCCCAGGTCGATCACCTCTCCGTCGGCGAACCCGGTCGCGTCGGCACGGGGCACGTAGGTGAAGTCGCGGACGATGATCTCGCGGAACGACCGCTCCGCCTCCGGCGACATGCCGTACATCTCCATCAGGCCGTCGATCGATCGCGCACCCTGCACGTCGTGCTCGTGGATGTGCACGCTCGCCCCGGGGAAGAGGTGCACGCCGGCGAGGTGGTCCTCGTGCGCATGGGTGAGCACGACCATGTCGACCGGCGCGAGTTCGGAGAGATCGGCGCGCAGCCGCAGCGACGTGGACGGGTCGATGATCGCGGTCGCCCGGTCGCCGCGCACGAGCACCGAGTTGCCGGCGGGATACCGACCTCCGTCGATGCCGATGAGCGCGGTCGTGTGCGGGCCGAGGACCAGATCGGTGTCGAGCATCGTGGCAGCTTGGTCGACGGCGCGGCCCGCCGTCGACGTCGACGAGTGCCGGACGCGTCAGCTGGGCGTGTCGCCGAAGCTGATGCCCATCTCGCGGGCGGTGCGCACGGTGTCGCAGTCGAGCGGCACCTTCTTCTGCTTGCCGCTCACATCGGCCAGCGGCACGTGGTTCACCGAATCGCCGGCGAGGCACACCATGCGTCCGTCGAGACCGTCGGCGAGGGCGCGAACCGCCGCGGCGCCGAAGCGGAGGGCGAGCAGCCGGTCGAACGACGTGGGCGAACCGCCGCGGAGCAGGTGGCCGAGCACGACGGTTCGCGCTTCTTTGCCAGTGAGCCGCTCGAGGTCGTCGGCCACCTTGCTGCCGATGCCGCCGAGCCGCTCGCTGTGGCCCTTGCCGGCCGCCTCGATGGTGCTGTGGCCGCCTCCGAGCGGGGTGGCTCCCTCGGCCACGACGACGATCGAGAACTTCGAACCGTGCTCGTGGCGATGGGCGATCGTCTCGGCCACCGGCATCAGATCGAACGGGATCTCCGGGATGAGGATGGCGTGTGCGCCCGAGGCGACCCCGGCGTGGAGTGCGATCCAGCCGGCGTAGCGACCCATCACCTCGACGACGATCACCCGGCCGTGGGAGGTGGCGGTGGAGAACAGACGGTCGATGCACTCGGACGCGAAGCTGACCGCACTGTCGAAACCGAACGTGGACATCGTGGCCTCGAGGTCGTTGTCGATCGTCTTGGGCACACCGATCACCCGCAGGCCGGCGACGTTCAGATGGTGGCCGATGCTGAGTGAGCCGTCGCCACCGATCGTGATCAACGCGTCGATGCCACGCTCCGCGAAGCGGTCGAGCAACTCGGGCGTCCGGTCGACCTCGACGACGGAGCCGTCGGCGCGCTCGACGGGGAATCGGGTGGGATTGCCCCGATTGGTGGTGCCGAGGATGGTGCCGCCGAGGTGAACGATGCCGCGCACGCGGTCGCGTGACAGCGAGATCACACCACCGTCGTCGTACTCCTCGGGGGAGAGCAGGCCGTTGAAGCCGTCGCGGATCCCCACCACGTCCCAGCCGAGGTTGTGCGCGGCGAGGGTGGCCGCACGGATCACGGCGTTGAGCCCGGGCGCATCACCGCCACCGGTGCTGAGCGCGATGCGACGGATCGGGGGGTGAGCGGGGGTGGACACGGCCCGATGATACGCCCGGCACGGTCGCGACTGGGCTGACACCACGCCTCTGCCGGGGGTGCAGGAGCGGCCGGGCCGATCGACTCGCGCCCGCATCGCTACGGTGACGGTTCGTGGAGCTGCCTGCGGTCACCGACGATCTCGATCGGGCCGCGCACGATCTCGACGAGTACGGACTGTGCCTCGTGAGCGGCGCGCTGGTCGGTGACGACCTCGACGAGGTGCGCCATCGGCTGTATGCGGCTGCCGACGACGACCTCGCATCGGGTGCACGGCAGACGTTCGCGATGGACAACCCGGCCGACGGCTCGAACACCCGTGTGTGGAACCTGCTCAACCGCGGGTGGTGCTTCGTGCGGCTCGCCGAACACCCGGCGGCCATCCGGCTCCTGCGCGGCCTGCTCGGCTGGCCGGTGCAGCTGTCGAACATCTCCGCCAACATCACCGGCCCGGGCGGCGGCGAGATGGTGTTCCACGCCGATCAGCTGTACATGCCCCAGCCGTGGCGCGGCCCGCAGGGTGCCAACGTGCTGTGGATGGCCGATGACTTCACGGAGGCGAACGGTGCCACTCGTGTGGTGCCCGGCAGCCATCGGTGGAACCGCACGCCGGGCCCCGACGACATGGGCATCGACACCGTCCCGCTCGAAGCGCCGGCCGGCACGATGTGCGTGATGGAGGGTCGCGTGTGGCACCGCACGGGCAACAACGTCACGGCCGATCAGCGTCGCGGTGGCATCTTCGCCTGGTACACGATCCCCATCTATCGAACCCAGGAGAACTGGTTCCTCTCGCTCGATCCCATCGTCGCCCAGAACGCATCTGACACGATGCTGGAGTTGCTCGGATACAAGGCCGCGGGTCTCGGACTCGTGAACGGGAGGTCACCGCGATGACGGACAACTCGGGCACGTCGAACCGTTCGACGACGGACGTTCCGCCCGCGGAGGTCCCGCCCAACGACGTCGACGTCGTGATCATCGGGTCGGGGGCGGCCGGGCTGAGCGCTGCGCTCGCCGCTCGTGCGCGGGGTGCCCGCCGTGTGCTGGTGGCCGAGGCCGAGGGTGTGGTGGGCGGTTCGTCGCGGCTGTCGGGCGGGCTCATCATGGGCGCCGGCACGCGCTACCAACGTGCCCAGGGCATCCAGGACGACGCGGCCTCGCTGTACCACGACTACCTGCAGCTCAACCGGTGGGACGTCGATGCGGCGGTCGTGAAGCGGTTCACCGAGCTCGCCGGTCCCACGGTCGAGTGGCTCGGCGATCTCGGGGTCGAGTTCCACGAGCAGCTCGTGTTCGGTGGCGACGAGCGGGTGCCCAGGGTCCACGTGCCGATCGGTCGCGGGCAGGGCGTGGTCGACGTGCTGCACGGCCGCTGCCGCGCCGCCGACGTCGACGTCGCACTCGGGCGCCGGGTCGACCGGTTGCTCGTGGAGGGCGGCAAGGTGACGGGAGTCGCGGTGGGCGACGACGAGATCCGCTCAGGTGCGGTCGTGATCGCCTCGGGTGGTTTCGGCAACTCCGCCGAGCGGCTCGCAGAGCACTTCCCGTCGGCGGCATCCACCGGCGAGGCCTGGTACATCGGCGCGGAGGGATCGCGCGGCGATGCGCTCGAACTGGGCGCACAGGTGGAGGCCCAGACCACCGGTCACGATCGCGGGTTGCGCCTGCTGCACACCGGGGTCGATCGCATCTACGAGGCGTACATCCCCGGCTGGCTCGTGCTGGTCGACGTCGAGGGTCGGCGCTTCTGCGACGAGACCGCGCCGTACGGGATGATGGATCACCTGATGCGGATGCACGGCAACCGGGCGTGGGCGATCTGCGACCACGGCACGCTCGTGGAGGCCACCGCCTCGGGGGTCGCCCGCTACAAGCAGACCATCCCGGGTTCGTCGAAGCGTCAGAGCCCGCACTGGACCACGGATGTGATGGATCTGATGCTCGCCGCGGGTCGGGCCCGGCGTGCCGCGACGGTCGAGGATCTCGCGTTCGCGCTCGACATGGATGCCGCGGTGCTGCGCGGCACGATCGACCGCTACAACGCCGGGGCCGACGCGCACGACGACGCCGAGTTCGCCAAGCACCACACGTTCCTCGAGCCGCTCCGCGACGGCCCGTTCTACGCGGTCGAGATGCGGCCCTCGACGGTGTGCTTCACGGCGTACGGGTTGCGCATCGACCGTGACGCACAGGTGCTCAGCCTGGCCTCGCGTCCCATCCCGGGACTGTTCGCGGCGGGGGAGTGCACCGGGGGCGTGGTGGGCGCCCAGTACGTGGGCAGCGGGAACAGCTACGCCAACATCACGGTGTTCGGCCGGATCGCCGGCGAACAGGCCGCGGCGTTCGCGATCAGATCGAGGCGCTGAGCCCGCAGCCCAGTTCCTCGTCCGTCAGGAGTGCTTGGGGGTCCAGCCGCCGTAACCGTCGATGTCGCTCTCCTGGACGTCGCCGATCACGTCGGTGATCCACGAGAGCCGGTCGCGCAGGATCCGGTTGACGCCACCGTTGAGGGTGGCGGCCGACACGGCGCACGAACCGCAGGCGCCCGACAGCTGGAGGCGGACGACGCCGGTCTCCACGTCGAGGGCGAGCACGTCGAGCGAGCCACCGTCGGCGGCGATCACCGGCTGGATCACCTCGATGACATCGGCGAGGTCGCGCACCCGCGCCGCGGCGTCGGGGTGCTCCCCGGTGACCGGGAAGGGGTGCTCGAGGAAGGTCTGCGCGCTGGGATCGGCGGTCGAGGTCGGTTCCACGGTTCCATCCAACCCCGGCCCGCCCGATTTCATGCCACCGGAACCCCAATTCCTGTTCCGTGAGCCAAACGCCGCGTCTGGCGGCGTTTGGCTCACGGAACCGGGGGTCGGGTGGGTCAGATGCGCTCGATGATGGTCGCGGTGCCCATGCCGCCGCCGGTGCACATCGTCACCAGGCCGGTCTGCAGGTCGCGGCGCTCGAGTTCGTCGAGCAGGGTTCCGATCAGCATCGAGCCGGTGGCGCCGATCGGGTGCCCGAGCGCCATCGCGCCGCCGTTCACGTTCGTCTTGTCCCAGCTCGCACCGGTGTCCTTCAGCCACTTCAGCACCACCGCGGCGAAGGCCTCGTTCACCTCGAACAGGTCGATGTCGTCGATGGTCATCCCGGCCTTCTTCAGCACGAGGTGGGTGGCCGGTCCGGGGGCGGTGAGCATGATCACCGGCTCGGTACCGGCGACCGCGGTCATGATGATGCGGGCGCGGGGCTTCAGGCCGTGGGCCTTCGCGTAGTCGGGCGAGGTGACCAGCACGGCACCGGCGCCGTCGACGACACCGGACGAGTTGCCGGCGTGGTGTACGTGGTTGATCGCATCGATGTGCGGATAAGCGATGCGGGCGATCTCGTCGATGCTCTTGCCACGGTCGGCGAGCACGTGTGCGCCCATGCCTTGGAAGCTGGGGCTCAGCTTGCCGAGATCCTCGACGGTGGTGCCCGGACGCGGGAACTCCTCGTGATCGAGCGCGAGCGTGCCGTCGTCGTGGAAGATCGGCACGAGCGACCGGTCGAAGCGGCCCTCTGCGATCGCCGCAGCGGCACGGATCTGGCTGTCGACGCCGAGCTGGTCGCACTGCTCGCGGGTGAAGCCCTCGGTGGTGGCGATCAGGTCGGCGGAGATGCCCTGGGGCACCATGTCGTACTGGTCACGCAGGTGCTTGTTGTTCGCGGTGAAGCCGTCGACGTGCATCGGCGACGGGCGCGACATCGACTCGACGCCGCCGGCGACCACGATGTCCTGGAAGCCCGACAGCACACCCATCGCGGCGAAGTTCACGGCCTGCTGGCCGGAGCCGCAGAAGCGGTTGAGGGTGACGCCGGGCGCCTCGGTCGACCAGCCGGCGTCGAGCGCGGCCATGCGGGCGATGTCCATCGAGTGGTCGCCGCTGCCGGCACCGCAGCCCATCACGACGTCGTCGACGTCGGCGGTGTCGAAGCCGTTGCGGGCCTGCAGGGCGTTGAGCACCTGGGCGAGGATGCGCTGCGGGTGGACGTGGTGCAGCGCCCCCGTGTCCTTGCCCTTGCCGCGGGGCGAGCGCACCGCGTCGATGATCCAGGCTTCGCGTTCCATTGATGTCTCCTGTGGTGCGGTCGCGAGTTTCGCGATGAGAGATGAGTGGCCCACGCGCGCTCATCTCTCATCGAGCACGGTGGGGATCGATCGTGATGAGAGATTGGCGCGCCAGCGGCGCTCATCTCTCATCGCGGTGTGGTGGTGGAGCGGTCAGCGGGGGTCGGGGCGGACGAGTTCGCCTGGGCGGGCGTCGACCGCGGCAGGGTCGAGTACGCCGTCGACGACCACCGGGGTGCCGTTGACGAGCAGGTGGCGCATGCCCGTGGGCTGATCGGCCGTGAGTCGCTCGGCGCCGGCCGGGAAGTCGCGCACGCGACGCAGCGGCCCAGGCGCGACGGTGGCCGGGTCGAACACGACGAGATCGGCGATCGCGCCGTCACGGACGACGCCACGGTCGGTGAACCCGAAGATGTCGGCCTGTTGCTGGGTGAGCTTGTGGATCGCGTGCTCGAGGGTGAGCACGCCCTTCTCGCGCACCCAGTTGCCGAGCAGGTCGGTCGCGAGCGGTGCGTCGCAGAGTTGGCCGACGTGGGCGCCGGCGTCGGACAGGCCGAGCGTGCACCCGTCGGCCTGCAGCAGCACGGCGATGCCATCCTGGTCGTCGTTGGCGAGCACCGCCTTCACACGGATCTGGCGGAGGTCGGCCTCGGCGATGGTGAGGTCGAGCAACAGGTCGAACGGGTCGACGCCCCGCTCGTCGGCGAGGGCGAGCAGCCGGCGGCCGACGAGGTCCGGGTTCGCCGTCGACTCCATGATCTCGTAGGTGTCCCACCGCGGCGGCAGCCCCTTGCCGGCGGCCCAGCCCTCGCGCACCCGCTCGCGCCAGGCGTGGTCGGCGTAGGCGGCGCGACGGTCGTCGAGGGACACGGGCATCAGCTCGGCGAAGATCGGCGAGGTGTTGAGCGTGAAGGGCTCGACCATCGTCATCGAGAACGACAGCGGGCGGCAGCTCACCTGCGGGAACACCTGGGCGCCACGGGCCATGCCGCGCTCGTGGATCTCGAGCGCCTTGAGATGGGCGCCGGTGTTGGTCGTGAGCAGCGCGGTGTAGGTGAACGGGATGCCCATCTCGAGCTGCATGTCGTAGAGCTGCTCGAAGCGCATACCGTCGCTGGTGCCGTTGATGCCGATGACGCCGCGACCGGTGTCGGCGACCGCACGGCACAGTCCCTCGATCTCGGCACGGTCGGCCCAGCGGCTCGGGATCGGCTGGCCGTCGGCGCCGAGATGGGTGACGGCGAAGCTGGTGGCGAAGCCGGCCGCACCGGCCTCCATGGCCTCGGTGACGAGTGCGGCCATGCGATCGATCTCGTCGCGGGTCGCCGTACGGCCGGACGCCTCGTCACCCATCACGTAGATGCGCAGCGGGGTGTGACCGATGTAGGCGGCGTAGTTGAGGACGCTGCCATGGCGTTCGATCGTGCCGAGGTATTCGGGGAACGACTCGAACTCCCACGGGATGCCGGCGTTCAGCGACGCCGGGTCCATGTCCTCGACCTTCTCGAGCGTGTGTGCGATCAGCTCGCGGTCACTCGGCCGCGTGGGAGCGATCGAGAAGCCGCAGTTGCCGGCGACGACGGTGGTGACGCCGTGGTAGCACGACGGGGTGAGGGCCGGGTCCCAGAACACCTGGGCGTCGTAGTGCGTGTGGATGTCGATGAAGCCGGGGCTCACGACGCAGCCGGTGGCGTCGAGCTCGGTGTCGCCGGCCAGGTCGGGGCCGATGCCGACGATGCGCCCGCCGGACACGGCCACGTCGGCGCGGAAGCCGGGCGCACCGGTGCCGTCCACGACCGTGCCGCCACGGATCACCAGCACCGGTGCCTTTGCTGCGTCGGACATCTCGTCTCCCCCTACCTCGTGGTCGTTCCCCGTCGGCCCACGGCCCAGCCGTGGACGAGGAGGTCGCGTCGGGCGCGACCGGTGACCCTGCGCACATGGTCGCGCATCAGGTCGGCCGGGTCGGGGTCGAGGGTCAGCCGAGCACCCAGCGACGTTCGCCCGTGGCGGGGACGAGGCGGGCGGCCTGCATGCCCGGGAAGTGGCACGGCAGTATCGATGTCCCGGGCGCCTCGGCGTCGCGGAGCAGGTGCTGGCGGGTTCGCACCGCCAGCTCGCGGTCGACGTCGTAGAAGAACTGCCACTCGGCGTTGGTGAGCTGGGCGGGGCAGTGCAGCGCGTCGCCGAGCACGATCATCCGTTCCTGCCCGGAGGAGATGACGGCGCTGATGTGACCGGGGGTGTGCCCCGGCGTCGAGCGTGTGGTGATGCCCGGTGCGATCGTCGATCCGTCGCCGTCGACGAGGTGCACGCGGTTCTCGATGGTCCGCAGCCGCTCGGCGCGACGCCGGCCGCCCTGTGCGTCGACGACGAAGTGCTGCCAGTCGGCGGCGCCGATGTGCACCAAGGCGTTCGGGAACGTGGGGCTGCCGTCGCGATCGAGCCAACCACAGTGGTCGCTGTGCAGGTGCGAGATCACGATCGTGTCGATCTCGTCGACCGTGACGTCGAGCCGGGAGAGGTCGTCCAGCAGCGCACCTCCGACGAACATCTCGTCGTGCACTTCGCCCACGCCGGCATCGAGCAACACCGTCCGGTCGCCTGTGCGCACGAGGAACGCGCCGACCGGGACGTGCAACCGTCCGTCGTCGGCGAGCAGGTGCTGGTGCTCGGTGAAGTCGGCACCCTGGAACAGGGTCGTGTCGAGGACGGCGGTCCCGTCGAACACCGGTTGGATGCTGATCGTTCCGACGTGGATCGGCTGTCCTCTGCTCATCTCCGAAACGTATCCGGGGCTCGGGGGTGCCCCGGTTTCTCGGACTGTTGCCGACGGGCCGTTCGACCCTGGTGGCCAGGGTCGGACACCGGGGACACTGGCGGGGTGCCCTGCAACGACGCCGATCATGCGTCGGCGCGACCCTGTCGTGCCGAGAGCCGGGCGACGGAACATCATGCCCGCGGCTGATCCACAGCCTCGGCCGGGCGGGCGGCAACGCGCCCCGATGCCACCGCCCGGACCATCTCCTCGGCCATCATGGCCCCATCGACCGACCGCACAGGAGCGCCGCCCGACCATGACGACCCGATCCACCGAACGTCCGGTCTTGCGCCGGTTGCCGTCCGGATGAGCGATCGGGCGCGCCGCAACAAGGCAGCGCAGCAGCGGGCCCGCAACGTCCGCCGGGCGCTGATCGGGGGGCTCGCCCTCGTGACCGTGCTCGCCGTCGTGGTCGTCGCTGTCGCGAGCCGTGGTGACAGCGAGGCGTCGGGACCGCCGCTCAGCGAGCTGGGCCAGGCAGGCAAGGACGCCGCGGTGCGTCGGAGTTGCGTCGGCTGCCACGGCCGTGCCGGCGAGGGTGGCGCGGGCAACTCGGGACCGAAGTGGGTCGGCCTCTACGGCTCGACCGTCACCCTCGACGACGGCACGACGGTGGTCGCCGATCGCGACTACCTGATCGAGGCGATCGTCGACCCGCACGCGAAGCAGGTCGCCGGCTATCGCCAGAAGATGCCGGTCGACTCGATCCCCGAAGCCGACGTGCTGGCGATCGTGCAGTACATCCAGGAGCTCGCGACCCCGGGGCCGACGGCCGTCTCCGGCGCGTGAGGTCGCGCTCGCCGCGGTGGTGTAGAAACGCGACACGTCGCCGTGGCAACCGGAGCACCGGTCGCCCGCCGACGAACGTGTGACGCCACGGCGGCATCGCACCAGGCGAAGGGATGATCCGATGCAGGTGAAGGCAGCAGTGCTCCGCGATCCGGCAGGCCCGTATGCGATCGAGACGGTCGAGCTGGCCGCGCCGGCGGCGGACGAGGTGCTCGTACGCATCGTCGGCGCCGGGATGTGCCACACCGACGTCCTGCCGCGCACCGGGCTCATCGCCCCGCCGCCGGTGATCACCGGCCACGAGGGTGCGGGCGTGGTGGAGGCCGTCGGCGGTGACGTCGTCGGCGTGCAAGTGGGCGACCACGTGGTGCTCTCGTTCGACTCGTGCGGTCAGTGCCGCAACTGCCTCGCCAACCAGCCCGCGTACTGCGACACGTTCATGGCCCGCAACCTGTTCGGTCTCAACCTCGACGGCACGTCACCGGTGTCCGACGGCGACGGCAAGCCGATCGCGGCGCGCTGGTTCGGCCAGTCGTCGTTCGCCACCCACTGTCTGGCGACGGCGCGCAACGTGGTCGTGGTCGACAAGAGCCTGCCGCTCGAACAGCTCGGCCCGCTCGGGTGCGGCATCCAGACCGGCGCCGGTTCGATCCTGTGCGCGATGGACGTCCAGGCCGGCACGAGCCTGGTGGTGTTCGGCGCCGGCGCCGTGGGGCTCGCTGCCGTGATGGCCGGCCGCGTCGCCGGTGCGACGACGATCATCGCCGTCGACCTGCAACCGCACCGCCGCGACCTGTCGCTCGAGCTGGGTGCCACGCACGCGCTCGACGGCGCCGATGCCGACATCGTGGCCAAGATCATCGAGATCACCGGTGGTGGCGCCCAGTACGCGTTCGACACGACGGGCATCCCAGCCGTGATCAAGAACGGCCTGCAGTCGATGCGGATGACCGGCGTGATGGGCCTCGTCGGCGTGCAGCAGGGCGACCTCGTCCTCGACAGCTCATCGACGATCGGCAAGACGTTGATCAACATCCTCGAGGGCAGCGCCAAGCCGCAGGACTTCATCCCGCGGATGATCCAGCTGTGGCAGGACGGTCGCTTTCCGTTCGACCGGCTGATCGAGACCTACCCGATGAGCCAGATCAACGAGGCCGAGCAGTCGTCGCTGTCGGGCGGCACCATCAAGCCGGTGCTGATCCCCGGCACCTGACGTCCGAGGCGCCGGCGGGTCCGGCGCCGCGACCGATGTCGATCAGAGGTACTCGTCGCGCAGGATGCGGCGGAGGATCTTGCCGCTCGGCGACTTCGGGATCGTGTCGACGAAGGTGAGCTTGCGCACCTGCTTGTAGTGGGCCACCTGGCCCGCGACGAACGCCATGATGTCCGCCTCGGTCGCCTCGGCGCCCGGCTTCAGCACCACGAACGCCGAGGGGATCTCGCCCGCCTCGTCGTCGGGTGCACCGATCACCGCGGTGTCGGCGATGGCCGGGTGGGTGAGCAGCAGTGCCTCGAGTTCGGCGGGCGGCACCTGGAAGCCCTTGAACTTGATGAGCTCCTTGATCCGGTCGACCACGTACAGGTGGCCGTCGGCGTCGATGTGGCCGACGTCGCCGGTGTGCAACCAGCCGTCGGCGTCGATGGTCGCGTCGGTGGCGGCCTGGTTGTTGAGGTAGCCCTTCATCACCGCCGGACCGCGCACCCAGACCTCGCCGTCGATGTCGATGTCGAGGAACTCTCCGGTGCCCGGGTCGACGATCGCCGTCTCCATGTTGGGCACGGTCGGGCCGACCGAGCCCGGCTTGTAGCCACCCATCGGGGTCATGTGCGACACGGGCGAGAGCTCGGTCATCCCGTAGCCCTGCACGACCTCGCACCCGAGCCGGCCCGCTGCCTCTTCGCCCACCTCGGCCGACAGCGGAGCCGCGCCGGACATCATGTAGCGCACGCTCGACAGGTCGTACTGGTCGACGACGGGGTGCTTGGCGAGGGCGACGACGATCGGCGGGGCGACGAACGACCGCGTGATGTGGTGCGTCTGGTGGAGCTCGAGGAACTGCACGAGGTCGAAGCGGGGCATCGTCACGACGGTGCCACCGGCGGCGAGCGCCGTGTTCATGATCACCTGCATGCCATAGATGTGGAAGAACGGCAGACAGCCCATCACCACGTCGTCGGCGTCCATCTCGGCGGTGATCCGTACCTGCTCGATGTTGGCCACGAGGTTGCGATGGGTGAGCATCACACCCTTCGACAGGCCGGTCGTGCCCGACGAATAGGGAAGTGCGACCACGCTGTCGAGCGCCACCGGCACCTGTTCGGCGAGCGGCTCGCCGAACAGCGACGCGTAGTCGACGACCGACGCACCGCTGCCGGCCGAACCGGCTGGCGCACCGTCGATCACGGCGATCGTGCTGACACCGGTGTCGGCGGCCGCGGCCTGGACGACGGGGAGGATCGCGCCGACCGTGATCGCGAGCGTGGCCCCGGCGTCGTGGAACTGGTGGTGCACCTCGTCCGCGGTGTAGGTCGGGTTGATCGTCGTGATCGTCATGCCAGCGAGCGCGACCGCGTGGAACACGACGGCGTACTCGGGCGAGTTCGGCGCCATCAACGCGACGGTGTCGCCGGTCTCGAGGCCGTGCGCGCGCAGTCCGCCGGCGAGTGCTCGCACCTGGGCGTCGAGCGCGGCGTAGGTGAGCACACGCCCGGTGGCGCCGTCGATCAGCGCCGGCTTGTCGCCGAGGTCGAGGGCGTGCCCGAGGACGTGTGCCGTGAGGAGCACATCGGGGATGTCGATCGAGGGGAACGGGCTGGCGTGGATCACGGATGCTCCTGGTGACGGTGCGGGCCTGGCGGGGCGGGGGTCCGACCGGCGGACAGCGTGTCAGATCCGGCGTCGGGTCGAGACATGCAGCCGGTCGGGTGGTGAGGTCCACCGCCTCGGCCGGGCCCGGGCGTAGCGTCTCGGCATGCGTTGGGGTCCGGTCGTGGCGAGTGTGGTGGCGTCGCTGGCTTTGGTGGCCGCGGCGCTCACCGGCATCACCGTGGGCGAGGTCGACCAGGAGGGCACCTTCGGGATCGTGCAGCTCGACGGACTCGTCGGCGAGACGATGCTCGTCCTCGCGGTCGCGCTCGTCGGTCTGGCCGTCGCCTTCGCACTCCGGCGGGTACCGGCGGTCGCGTTCATCGGACCGGGTCTCGTCGCGGTGATCTCGGTGTTCGTCAGCCGGGCGTCGTTGAGGTCCGACGCCGGCACGGTCACCGAGTTCATCGTCCAGCAGGGCACGGCCGACGGGATCGACAGCGCGCTCACCGGCCTCGTGAACGGCTCTGTCGTGTCGGTGGACGTGGGGACCGCCGGCGCACTCCTCGCGATGGCCGGCGCGGCGGTGATGGTCGCCATCGGCTGGGCAGCGTTCGTCGAGCTGAGCGATCGGCGCCGGGTCGCTCGCAGCGCCACCGCCGACCCCGACGTCATCACATCGCTCACCGACCCTTCACAGGTTCCTCACACCTGAGGCTCATGGTGCGTTCCGGCCGCCACCACCGGCGGACCCGAAACCCCCAGGAGCACGCGATGAAGACCAAGCGGTTCACCACGCTCGCGCTGCACGGCCTCGCGCTGTGCGGCACGATCGCCGCCACCGTTGCCGTATCCACTGGTTCGGCCGCTGCCGCGGTCCCGGTGCGCGGCACGTTCACCCCGGTCGACCCCGTCCGGATCCTCGACACCCGCGACGGGACCGGTGTCGCCGACCAGCGCATCGGACCCCTCGGCGCCCGACAGGTCATCGAGGTCGACGTCACCGGCGTCGGTGGCGTCCCCGATTCCGGCGCAGGTGCGGTCGTGCTCAACGTGACCGTCACCGAGGCACCCGGCGAGGGCTACGTCACCGTCTACCCGTGCGGCGACACCCGTCCGCTTGCCTCGAACGTCAACTTCCGGCGAGGCGTGAACGTCGCCAACCTGGTGACCGCCAAGGTCGGTCGCGACGGTCGGGTGTGCATGTACGCGTCGTCGCAGACGCAGCTCGTGGCCGACCTGTCCGGCTGGTACGCGGACGACGTCGCCTCGGTGCCCGGCTTCTTCTACGAGCAGCTGACGCCGGCCCGCATCATCGACACCCGTGACGGCACCGGGCTCGGCTCGCGGGCGATCGGTCAGTTGGCCGAGGGCGAGATCCTGGCGATCACGATCCCCGGCGCCGGCGGTGTTCCGGCCGACGCAGACGTGCGCGCCGCAGCCATGAACGTCACCGTCACCGGCGCCACGCAGCCCGGATACATCACCGTGTTCCCCTGCGACCAGGACCGACCCACGGTGTCGAATGTCAACTTCGATCCGTCGAACCCGACGATGGCGAACCTGGCGACCAGCCGCACCTCGAGCTCCGAGCAGGTGTGCTTCTACGCCTCGGTCGCCACCGATCTGGTGGTCGACATCCAGGGCTACTTCTCGCCCACCCCGAACGTCGTGTTCACCGGGCTCACCCCGGTGCGGGTGCTCGACACCCGTGACGGCACCGGCATCGTCGGCTCACGCCCGGCACGCGCCGGTCGCGGCTCCGTCATCGAGCTGCAGGTCGCCGGCGAGAACGGGGTGCCCGCCGACGCCAAGGCCGTGATGCTCAACGTCACGATCACCGAGGCCTCCGGCCGTGGCTACGTGACTGCCTGGCCGTGCGGACGGATCCGTCCCGTGGCCTCGTTCCTCAACTTCGTGCATGGCGTCGACCAGGCCAACCTGACGCCGGTCCGCATCGGCGACGACGGCAAGGTCTGCCTCTATGTGCACGAGGGCACCGAGGTGGTCGCCGACCTCAACGGCTTCTACACCCTGCCCGCCTGACACCGACCCGAGCCGGGCTCCGGTCCGACGGACGCGATGAGGGATGAGTGCGCCAGCCGCACGCATCCCTCATCGCCGCGTTCGCGTGGGCGCTCCGACGAGAGCGACGGCGCACCGTGTGGGTACGGTCGGCGGATGGCCACGATCCTCGCCCATCTCACGATCAAGCCCGGCATGGCAGCTCGCTTCGAGGAGATCGCCGCAGAGCTCCACCGTCTCACTCACGAGCACGAGACCGACGTCCGCCGCTACGAGTACTGGCGAGGTGCCGAGGAGAACACGTACTACACACTGCTCTCGTTCGACACCTTCCTCGACTTCATCGCCCATCAGACCAGCGATCACCACGAGTCGGCCTCGCCGCAGTTGGGCGAGGTGCTCGCCGGGATCAAGCTGGAGTGGGTCGACCCGATCCAGGGATCGTCACCGCTCACGCCCACCGACGCGCAGGACGCGCCGGCCGACGCCTCGGAACTCGTCCGCACCTACGCCCGTCGGTATGCCGCCCAGGTGGCCGACTGGTGGTTGCCGCTTCGCGACTGAGCGAACGGGTGGTTCAGTCGAGGGCGATCTCGTCGAGCGGCACGCCACACGCGGCCGCCAACGCCTCCACCACGAGGGCGTGATCGACCCGCTGGGGCAGTCCCGACACGGTCACCGACCCCACGCAGCCGACACCTTCGACGACGATCGGGAAGCTGCCACCGTGCGACGCGTGGTCGCGATCGGACAGGCCCATCATCTGCAGGATCGACTTCCCGTCGCGGATCGCGTGGAGGCCGACGGCGTATGAGGGCTGGTGCAGCCACTCGACCACGTTCCGCTTGCGGCGGGCCCAGTCGGCGTTGGCGGGTGACGTGCCGCGCATCGCATGCAAGAACACCGTGTCGCCGTTGAGCCTCACCTCGATCGTCACCCCGGCGTGGCGCTCCACGGCCCGCCGGCGCAAGTCGGAGCCGAGATCCCATGCGGTCTGCTCGTCGAAGGCTCGGAACTTGAGACGCCGTTGCTGTTCGGCGATGCGGGCGATGTCACGTTCGAGGTCGTGCTGCTCGGTCACGCTCGCCACGGTAGGCGACCG
Source organism: Actinomycetota bacterium (assembly GCA_963169665.1). GTDB lineage: Bacteria > Actinomycetota > Acidimicrobiia > Acidimicrobiales > Ilumatobacteraceae > VFMC01. The sequence continues at coordinate 37,519 of CAUJET010000047.1, forward strand.
TCGCCACGTGAGGCGACCGACGCCGGCAGGGACGACTCAGTCGATGCCGACGAGCAACGGTTCGACGATTCGTTGCGGCGCTCCGGTGAGCGCGCCGAACAGGAAAGCCCGGCGGGGGAGCCAGATCGAGCGCTTGTCGCGCGCGACCCCATCGGCGGCGGCGACGGCGAGGCGCGTGGCCGACACGTTCGGCATCAGCTGCATCCGCCGTAGGCGCGCGAATCCCTTCACGGCAGCGGGATGATCGAGGTTGGCCAGGAGGTCGGTGGGGACGGGGCCCACCTCGAGCGTGGTGAGCTTCACGCCCGTGCCCTTCAGGTCCTGGCGCAGCACCCGGGTGCCGTGGCTGAGGCCCGCCTTCGATGCGCAGTACACGGTCATGCCGCCGAAGCCACCGTTGGCCGCCATCGACGAGATGTTCAGGATGTGCCCTCGCCGGCGGTCCCGCATGCCGGGCAGGACGAGCCGGCTCAACTGCAGCGGCACGTTGAGGTTGAGGCGGATGACGTCGTCGATCTCACGCTCGGTCGTCTCGAGGAAGTTCTTCGTGTACTCCATGCCGGCGTTGTTCACCAGGATGTCGACCGGGCCGCCCATCTCCTCCGCACGAGCGATCAGCCCGTTCACCTGCGCAGGGTCGAACAGGTCCGCCGGTAGTGCGTACCCGGACAGCTCCTTCGCCAGCGCGTCGAGCGGCCCGGCGCTGCGAGCGACCACGCTCACCCGCGCGCCGCGGGACTCGAACTCCCGCGCGATCGCTTCGCCGATGCCTCGGGAGGCGCCGGTCACCAACACGTGGCGGTCTCTGATCTCCATGGGGTCGTAGTGTCGCGCGCCGTGGCACCCAACCCGGACGACCTGCACGACGACCTGTGCGACGACCTGCACGATGGATCGATCCGGTGACCGAGCAGGCTGCGCTGTGGTCGAGTCCGTGGCCCGCCGAGGACGGCGGACCGCAGCGCCAGCAGGCACCGATCGCCGGTCGAACGGCCCCCGCACCGACCGGTCTCTCGCTCGGCGACGGTGCGGTCCTCCACGCCCGATCGCGGCTGGCGATGGTGTCGACGATGGTGGTGTTGCGCGAACCGGGCGAGGTCTACCTGCTGTGCCACACCGGCGGTGACGACGCGATCTCGTGGGTGGAACAGATCGACCCCGAGACTCTGGAGACGAGACGGCGGTCACCCGACCTGCCGGGAGGCCCGACATGGCCCGGCGGCCTGGCAGCGCATGCCGACGGCTCGCTGTACGTCGTGTTCGGTGCCCACGCCCACCGCCTCTCGTCCGACCTCGAGGTGCTGGCGAGCCGCGCGCTGCCGCGCCGCCGCCCGTACAACAGTTTCGTGGTGTTGCCAGACGGGTGCCTGGCCATGAAGGACTTCGCCGGCGCCCGGCCGGGCACCGGCGGCGCCGCCCCGTCCGACGGTCTCGACGGATCTGAGCTGCTCGTGCTCCGCCCGGGGTCGCTCGAGCTCGCGGCGACGCTGGCGTTGCCGGAGGGGTCGGTGGCGCGCCTGAGCGCGGAGGGGAACACGATCTACGTCGTGGGCGACACCACGCTGTGGCGGGTGCACTGGGACGGCGCCGGCCTCGCGCTCGACCCCGGCTTCGCGCCGCGGTATCGCACCCTGCCCGGCCAGACCTACGGGTGGGACGCCGTCATCGATGCGGGCGCGGCGTGGTTCCTCGACGACGGCGCCGGCAGCGACCGCTTCGCCGGCTCCTTCGTGGGGATCGGCACCAACGACAGCCCACTGCATCTCGTGCGGGTCGACCTCGACTCCGGCGACGTGACGCTGACGGAGGTGTGCGGACTGCCCGGTGGGCTGGTGGCCAATCCCCCCGCCGTCGACTCGGAACGACGGATCGTCGTCGGCTACGACAGCTCCAACGCGGTGGTGACCGCCTGGTCGTTCGACATGCCGTTCACGGCCTGCACGCAACGCTGGCAGCGCCCGCTCGCCCACGCCGCTCATCCGCTGCGGTTCCCGCCCTCGGGTCAACTCGTGTTGAACGATCACGACGCGGCGAGGGGCACCGATCAACTGGTGGTGCTCGACATCGAGTCGGGAGCCGAGTTGGGCCGTGTCGACAGCGGGAGCCCGCTGCAGTCGGTCGTGTTCGGCGCACCGGGGTGGGCGAACGACGTGTACCTCTGCTCGTTCGCCACCATCACCCGCGTCTGGGCGGCCTGACCCGGGCTCGCCGCGCCGGGCGACGCCGGGCGACTCGGGACGGATCAGGTGAGCGCCAGTGCCGATCGGGTCGCGGTGTACACGGCCACGGCGACGAGCAGCCACACGAACCACTTCTGCAGCACCGACGAGTCGACCTTGCCCGCGAGCCGCCCGCCGGCCAGCACGCCACCGAGGCTGGCGACGGTGAACGGGATGACGGTGCCCCAGTCGATCGCGCCGGCGTCGAGGCGTGAGCTCAGTGCGATCGCCGCGTTGATCGTGATGACCAGCAGCGACGTGCCGACGGCCTCGGCCATCGAGAACCGCAGCGCGAGCACCAGCGCCGGGACGATGACGAACCCGCCGCCGACACCGAAGAAGCCCGTGAGCAGACCGACGCCCGAACCGGCGAGCAGCACCTTGACGACCGTCGCCGGATCGAGATGCACCTGGGTGACCGTGACCGCCGCAGCGCCCACCGATCGCGGTGCCGACGTCGGCGCGACCGGCCGGTTGCGTCGCCACATCGCCCAGGCGGCGACGAGCATCAGGCCCGAGAAGGCGAGCAGCAGCACGTCCTGATCGACGCTGCGGTTCCAGTGCGACCCCAGCAGCGAACCGCCCACACCGGCCAGACCGAAGAGCAGACCGGGAGCGAACCGCACACGGCCGGCGCGCCAGTGCGGCACGATGCCGAGCAGTGCGCTCATCGCGACCAGAACCAGCGAGGTCGTCGTCGCCTCCTTCGGTGACTGTCCGGCGGCGTACACGAGCGCAGGGACAGCCAGGATCGAGCCGCCCCCGCCCAGCGCTCCGAGCGAGAGGCCGATGAGGAAGCCGAGGGGAGAGGCCAGCAGGGAACGCATGGTCGGCTCAGATCACGGCACCGGGGTTGCCGTTCATGTTCTCGAACGGCAGACCTTCGGCCTCCCAGGCCCGCATGCCGCCGGTCATGTTGACGACGTCGTACCCCTGCTTGAGGAGCCAGGCGGTCACCTGCCCCGACCGGTTGCCCGAACGGCAGATGCAGACGATGCGTCGATCGCGGGGGACCTCGTCGAGGCGGTCCGGCAGGTCCTGCAGGGGGACATGGACCGCGCCCGCCACGCGGCCCGCCATCCACTCCTGGTACTCGCGGACGTCGAGCAGCATCGCCCCGGCGGCGAACGCCGCCTGCGCCTCGGTGGGCGTCATCGAGGGGAGGACGTCGGGGACGCTCATCGCGAGCCTGCAGTCGTCTCGTTCCGCTGGGCGGCAGCCCAGG
>CAUJET010000048.1 GCA_963169665.1 Actinomycetota bacterium
GACAACCACGAGAGCGCCATCTTCTGGAACGAAGCGGCGGCGAAGAGCGCCTGGGCGAAGACGATGAGCTTCCTCACCGAGCACGCCTGACCGACCACTCCGTGGGCGGAACCGTGTGTCAGTCGAACAGGCTCGGCAGGCCGCCACGGTCGGCCGGCAGTGCCAGGCCGAGGTGCGCCCACGCCGCCGGCATCGCCACGCGACCGCGGGGCGTGCGGGCGATCATGCCCTGTTGGATGAGGAACGGCTCGTACATGTCCTCGACCGTCTCGGGTTGCTCCCCCACGCTGATCGCCACGGTGCTCAACCCCACGGGGCCACCGTTGAACTGCACGCAGATCGCGTTGAGGATCGCCCGGTCGACCTTGTCGAGCCCGAGTTCGTCGACCCCGAACAGCTTCAGACCCTTCTTCGCCGTGGCCTCGCTGATCGTGCCGTCGCCGCGCACCTCTGCGTAGTCGCGCACCCGCCGCAGCAGCCGGTTGGCGATACGGGGCGTGCCGCGCGACCGACGCGCGATCTCCCACGCACCCTCGACCTCGATGTCGACGTGGAGGATGCCGGCGGCGCGCAGCACGATCGCCTCGAGTTCGTCGTCGTTGTAGTAGTCGAGCCGTGCGACCAGGCCGAAACGGTCGCGCAACGGGCCGGTGATCATGCCCGTGCGCGTGGTGGCACCGATCAGGGTGAACGGCGGCAACGTGAGCCGGATGCTCGACGCGGCCGGCCCCTTGCCGACGACGATGTCGAGCTGGAAGTCCTCCATCGCCGGATACAGGATCTCCTCGACGGCACGCGACAGGCGGTGGATCTCGTCGATGAACAGCACGTCGCCCTCTTCGAGCTTGGTGAGGATCGCCGCGAGGTCACCGGCCCGCTCGAGCGCAGGGCCGCTCGTGATGTGCAGGTGGACACCCATCTCGGCCGCGACGATGCCGGCCATCGAGGTCTTGCCCAGGCCGGGAGGGCCGGCGAGGAGGATGTGGTCGGCCGGCTGGCCGCGCTTCTTCGCGGCCTCGAGCACGATCGTCAGGTGCTCCTTCAGCTCGCGCTGGCCGACGAACTCCGAGAGCCGCTTGGGCCGCAGGCCGACGTCGTCGACCTGATCGCCGTCGTCGATGGGGCGCGGGTCGACCGGACGGGTCGCCAGCGGATCGATGAACTCCTCACGCACGCTTGGCCCCCAACAGCTTCAGCGCGTCACGCAACAGCGTGGACGCGTCGCCGGTCGGCGGCAGTTCACGCAGCGCGTCGCGCACCTCGTCGGGCCCGTACCCGAGCCCGGCCAAGGCTTCGCGCACGTCGCTCACCACACTGTTCCCGCCACCGCCGCCGCCCACCCCGGCACCCACGGGATCGAGCATCGGCAGGTTGAGCCGGTTGCGGAGCTCGACGAGCAGCCGCTCGGCGGTCTTCTTGCCCACCCCGGGCACCAGCGTGAGCGCCCCCTGGTCGTTGGTGGCGACGATGTCGACGAGTGCCGACGGGGCATGGGTGCCGAGGATCGCCATCGCGAGCGCCGGCCCGATGCCGTGCGTGGCGACGAGGATCTCGAACGTGGACCGCTCGTCGCGCTGACGAAACCCGAACAGGGTCTGCGCGTCCTCGCGGATGTGGTGGTGGATGTAGAGGAACACCGGCGACGACGGCTCCAACTCCGCCAAGGTGCGCGGGGTGACGGTGACGACGTACCCGACGCCACCGACCTCGACGAGCACCGAGGTGTCACCGGAGCGCTCCAGCACCGTGCCTCGCAACGAACCGATCATCTCCGTCTCCTACCGTCCGGTCGCAACTGTTGCCGCTGCTGCGGTGGCGGCACCTGCCACCCGGGCCGACTGTCGTGCCTGTTGAGCGGCCACCTGTGCCGCCATCGGTGCCATGGCGAGGTGGCACAACGCCAGTGCCGCGGCGTCGGCGGCGTCGGGCGGTTCGGGCACGACGGTGAGCCCGAGGCGGGCCTGCACCATCTTCTGCACCTGGGCCTTGTCGGCCCCACCCCATCCGGCCACGGCGTTCTTCACCTGGTTCGGCGTGTACTGCACCACGTCGCATCCGGCGGCCGCCGCCTCCGCCAATGCGAGCCCGCTGGCCTGGCCGACGCTCATCGCCGTGCGCACGTTCACCTGGAAGAACACCTGCTCCACCGCCACGGCGTGGGGCGTGAACTCGGCGATCAGTGCGGCGAGCTCACCTTTCAGCTCGGCGAGGCGCTGCGGCAACGGCGAGCTGGGCGGGGTGCGCAGCACACCCATCGACAGGGCCCGCACCGTGCGCGTGCCGTACGCCTCGATGACGGCGTACCCGCAGCGCGTGAGCCCCGGGTCGATGCCGAGCACGCGGATCGGCTCACGCGAGGTCATCGCTCGCACCGGTGCGGCGGCACCAACGGGCAGACGTCTCGGGCGAACACGCGTACGACGCTAGCAGTGCACGCCCGCCCGGGCGTGTCTTCTGCGCAGCTCGGTTCAGCCGAGCTTCTGGAGCACCTCGACGAGCTCGCTCACGGGCCGGTAGGTGAGGCCGGCGATCGCCCGATGTGCGTAGCGCACCACACCGGTGCCATCGATGATGAAGACGCTCCGACGGGGGAAGCCGATCGGGCCGAGGGTGCCGTAGAGACCCGCGACCTTCTTGTCGGTGTCGGCGAGCAGCGGGAACTTGAACCCGTGCTTGCCCGAGAACTTCTCGTGGCTCTCGAGGCCCTGCGCGGAGATGCCCAGCACCTGTGCGTCGAGTGCCTCGAACTGGGCGAGGTCGTCGTTGTAGCTGTTCAGCTGCTTGGTGCACACGGGCGTGTCGTCGCCCGGGTAGAACACGAGCACCACCGGGCGCCCGGCGAAGTCGCCGAGCGACACCTCGTTGCCGCCGTTGCCGCCGGTGCTCGGGAGCGTGAAGCCGGGCGCACGATCGCCCACACCGATGCTCATCAGCCGACCGCTTCCATGATCTCTTCGCTGATGTCGAAGTTGCCGTAGACGTCCTGGACGTCGTCGTTGTCCTCCAGCGCATCGACGATGCGCAAGATCTTCTTCGCGTCGTCGAGGTCGGTCACCTCGATCACCGTCGACGACACCATCGTCGACTCCGCCGACACTACCGACACGCCGGCTGCCTCGAGCGCGTCGCGCACGTCGTACACGTCCGACGGCGCGCACGTGATGCGGAAACCCTCGCCGTCGGCCGCGACGTCCTCGGCGCCGGCGTCGAGCGCGGCCATCATCACCTCGTCCTCGCCACCGGTGGCGAGGATGACGCCCTTGCGGCTGAACTGCCAGCCGACCGCACCGGGCTCGGCCAGCGATCCGCCGAGCTTGGAGAAGATGTTGCGCACATCGGCGCTGCTGCGGTTGCGGTTGTCGGTGAGCACGTCGATCAACAGGCCCACACCGCCGGGCGCGTAGCCCTCGTAGGTGATGTTCTCGTAGGTGCCGCCGTCGCTCTGGCCCGTACCGCGCTTGATGGCCCGGTCGATGAGGTCGTTGTTCATCGAGGCCGCCTTGGCCTTCAGCACCTGGGTGCGGAGGGTGGCGTTCGTGGCGGGGTCGCCGCCGCCGTCGCGGGCAGCGACCTCGAGCTGACGTGCGAGCTTGGCGAAGATCTTGGCGCGCTTCGCGTCAGCGGCGCCCTTCTTGTGCTTGATCGTTGCCCATTTGGAGTGACCGGACATCTCTGTCTCCGTGTGTGAGCTGGGCGACGTGACGACGTCGCTCAGGCGGCGGTGGCCGCGGAAGTATGGACCATGTCGAGGAACATCGCGTGCACGCGACGATCGCTCGTGAGTTCGGGGTGGAACGAGGCGACGAGCACCTGTGCCTGCCGGGCGAGGACCGGCACCCCCTCGTGGCTCGCCAACACCTCGACGGTGTCGCCCGTGCGCTCGACCTTCGGCGCACGGATGAACACGACGTGGAACGTGTCGTCGAGACCGGCGACGGCGACGTCGGCCTCGAAGCTGTCGACCTGGCGGCCGTAGCCGTTGCGTCGCACCGACAGATCGATCATGCCGAAGCTGCGCTGGTCGGGGCGACCGTCGAGCACCTCGTCGGCCAGCAGGATCATGCCGGCACAGGTGCCGAAGACCGGCATTCCGGCGGTCAGGCGGGTGGCCAGTGGTTCGAACAACCCGGCGGTGTCGAGCAACCGCGACATCGTGGTGCTCTCGCCGCCCGGCATCACCAGCGCGTCGACGCCGGCGAGATCGGCGGGGGTGCGGACCTGCCGGGTGACGGCACCGAGCTGCTCGAGCATGCGCTGGTGCGCGTCGAACGCACCTTGGAGAGCGAGGACCCCGACCGTGGGTCGGGGATGGCCGTCAGACGCCGGCGGAGAAGCGGGCGCGTCGGGGCGCGACGAAGCAGACGAGTGACGGTCCACCTGGGGGCCGCTCCCCTGCCGAGCTCGTCACGATCGACTCACCAGCCGCGTTCTGCGTACCGCTGGTTGATCTCGTCCATGCCGATGCCGGTCATCGGTGCACCGAGACCACGGCTGACCTTGGCGAGGATGTGCGGATCACGGAAGTGCGTGGTGGCCTCGACGATCGCCTTGGCACGCGGCATCGGGTCGTCGCTCTTGAAGATGCCCGAGCCCACGAACACGGCCTCGGCACCGAGCTGCATGGCGAGCGCAGCGTCGGCCGGGGTGGCGATACCACCGGCGCAGAACAGCGGGACGGGCAGCCAGCCGGTCTCGGCGATCTCCTGCACGAGTGGCAGCGGGGCCTGCAGCTGCTTGGCCCACTGGAACAGCTCGGCCGAGTCGGCCTGGGTGATCTTGCGGATGTCGCCGATGATGTTGCGCAGGTGACGCACCGCCTCGACGATGTTCCCGGTGCCGGCCTCGCCCTTCGAGCGGATCATGCACGCACCCTCGCTGATGCGGCGGAGCGCCTCACCGAGGTTGGTGGCGCCGCACACGAACGGGACGGTGAACGCGAACTTGTCGATGTGGTGCGTCTCGTCGGCCGGGGTGAGCACTTCGCTCTCGTCGATGTAGTCGACGCCGAGCGCCTCGAGGATCTGCGCCTCGACGAAGTGTCCGATGCGGGCCTTGGCCATCACCGGGATGGTGACCGCAGCCTTGATGCCCTCGATCATCTCGGGATCGCTCATGCGGGCGACGCCACCGTCACGACGGATGTCGGCCGGCACGCGCTCGAGCGCCATGACGGCGCAGGCGCCGGAGTCCTCGGCGATCTTCGCCTGCTCCGGGGTGACGACGTCCATGATGACGCCACCCTTCATCATCTCGGCCAGACCACGCTTGACGCGGTACGTGCCCTTCGATCCAGCAGCGCCGGCGGGTGAGGAATCGGACGAGGTCGAACTCATGGCAGACATCGTATCCGGGCGGGCCGCGGCGACCCACAGCCGATCACCGACGCGTCGTGGTGCCACCGGTAACAGGCGGCCCGACGGCCTCGGGATCAGGCCTCGAGATCAGGCCTCGCGGTCAGGAGATGGGGACGGTGTTGCCCACGCGGGGCAGTTCGACCCAGGTGCGACCCGGCGTGAGGGCGATCACCGAGCCGTTCTCGTCGGCGAGGGTGAACGTCGCGGTGCGGTCGTCGCGCGTCCAGGTGCCCGTGATGAGCACGCCCCCGGTGAGGACGTAGGCGGTGCCCGACCCGATGGTCTGGGCTTCGGGACTGCGCGAGTCGGCCGGACTCGGTCGGTAGTCGACCTCGAGCACGACCACGTTGACGGCGTTCACCTGGCCGAAGTCGGTCTCGTGTGGCTTGCCGTCCTGCTCGCGCAGGTAGGTCGCGGTCTCCGTGTCCCAGGTCCACACGACGTCGACGCCGTCCATCTCGAGCTCGACACCGCTCGACGTCTCGCCGTTGAACGCTTCGTCGGGCTCGCGGTAGGTGAACTGCTGGGCGGGCGGTGGGTTGAAGATCGGCGTGAACGCCTCGTAGAACTGGCCGGCGTCGCCGTACAGCGTGTGCTCGGAGTCCTCGTTGCCACGACGGTCGCGGAAGAACCCGGTGTTACGCGTGGTGGTGGGGCTGAGGCTCACCAGGTCGCTGCCGTTGATCGCCCGGGTGACGTTGGGGTTGCCGCCGCTCCACACGAACAGCGGCTGGGTGTACGAGCCGAGCAGGTCGACGTCCTGGGTGCGACCGGAGCGGATCGGGCCGATCTTGGCCGGGGCGTTGGTCTGGAACACGGCCGCGAACCGGGTGAGGTTCTCGACGTTCTCCTCGAACACGATGTCGGCGCCGTTGAGGCCGAACTGGGGCCGGGCCTGCGGGTGGTTGTCGATCTTGACGACCATCGCCGGACGGGCCGCGGCGATCTCGTCGTCGACCGGAAGGCCCGTGAGCGGCATGACGGGACCCGCCTCGACCTCGTCGGCCTCGGTGGTCTCGGGCGATTCGGCCTCGGTGGTCTCCGGAACGGTGACCTCGGTGGTCGTCACCGCCTCGGTGGTGGCCGGCGCCGGTGCGGCGGTCGTGGTGGGGGCGGCGTCGTCGTCACCGCCGCCGCATGCGGCGAGCGCCAGGGCGGCGAGGGCGACACCGGCCAGGAGGCGAGGACGGCGGGGGCTGGTGGTGCGGGCGTGCGATGGGGTCACAGTTCCCTCAACAAGGCGATGCGCTCTTCGAGCGGCGGGTGGGTGTCGAACATGCGGTGGATCCCGCCGAGCTTGCCCTTGTCGCCGACGCCGGCCATGGGCTGCTCGATCCACAGGTGTGCGGTGGCCGTGGAGGCCGAATGGGTGACCGTGGTGTCGTCGCGGAGCTTCTCCAAGGCGGCGATGAGTCCCGGCGGGTAGCGGGTCATCTGGCAGGCACTCACGTCGGCGAGCGTCTCGCGCTGGCGGCTGATGGTGGCCTGCATGGCCTTGGCGAGGATCGGGGCGAAGATCAACAGCGCGAACCCGAGGTACGCGAGCGGGTTGTTGCCGTCGGAGCGGTCGCCGTCGCGCGGCACGCGGCCACCGTTCCACCACATGAGCCGGATGGCCGTGTCGGTGAGCAGGGCGACGGCGCCGACGAGGGTGACGGCGAGCGTGCTGACGAGGATGTCGTAGTTGCGGATGTGCGACAGCTCGTGGGCGAGGACGCCTTCGAGCTCGACCCGGTTCAGCTTCTCGAGCAGTCCGGTGGTGACGGCGACGGCCGCGTGACGGGGGTTGCGGCCGGTCGCGAAGGCGTTCGGGGCCGGGTCGTCGACGACGTAGATACGCGGCTTGGGCAGGCCGCTGGCGATGCACAGACCTTCGACGAGGTTGTGCAGCCGCTGGTACTGCTCCGGGTCGGCCGGGTGCGCCCGGCTGACCGCGAGGGCGATGGCGTCGGCCTTCCAGTACGACGCGAACGCGATGCCACCGGACAGGACGAGGGCGATGATCGTGCCCCACAGCCCGTAGCCGGTGAGCGCGCCGATGGCAGCGCCGACGAGAGCGAGGAAGGCGACGAAACCGGCGACGAGCAGGATGCTGCGTCGCCGATTGGCTCGGATGAGTTCGAACATGACGGACGACAGGGTAACGGCGCGGGCCGAGACTGCACCGGCACTCCTGCGACGGGGAGGGCGAATGCCCTGGCAGAGGGTCTGATCGTGTGCCCGGCGACGGCCGTGCGCCGGGTCAGAACCCGATCTTGGGCACCTCTCGTGCGGCCTCGTCGGCCTCGAAGTACTCGCGCTTGTCGAACTTCAGCAGGTTGGCGAAGATCACCGTCGGGAACGCCTGGAGCTTGTTGTTGTAGTTCAGCACCGTGTCGTTGTAGAACTGCCGCGCATAGGCGACCCGCCCTTCGGTGGCGCTGAGCTCCTCCTGCAGGGACAGGAAGTTCTGGTTCGCCTTCAGGTCGGGGTACGCCTCGCCGAGCGCGAAGACCTGGCGCAGCGCGCCGGCCATCTGCCCGTCGGCCGCGGCCTGGGCGTGCGGGTCACCCGAGGGTGCTGCCATCGCGGCGTTGCGGGCGGTGATGACCGCGTCGAGCGTCTCGCGTTCGTGTGCCGCGTAGGCCTTCACCGTCTCGACCAGGTTGGGGATGAGGTCGATGCGCCGCTTGAGCTGCACGTCGATCTGTGACCAGGCGTTCTCCACCTGGTTCCTGCTGCGGATCAGACCGTTGTAGGTGACGATCGCGACGATCACGAGCAGGGCGACGATGCCGAGGACGATCCAGATCATGTCGGTCTTCCTTCTGTTGTTCTCCGGGCGGGCACGCCTCCCGGAGTCTCCGGAGGTGCGCTTCGCCGGGGCGGACGGCTCACGGCCGCCCGAGGGCTCTGGCCAGCATACGAGACACCCGTCGCCGCTCCCGCGCGTCGTCGAGCATGCGGCGGCGTACCTCGCGGTCGGCGGCGATGCGTTCGTAGTGGGCGGCGTACAGCTCGGCGAGGCGATGCATCGAGAACTGGTCGGCGCGGGGTCCGCCCGCGGCGACGAGCGATCGGCGCAGCGAGTCGTCGTAGAGCACCCGCCGCAGGGCGCCGGCGAGGGCGTCGACGTCGCCGGGTTCCACGAGCACCGAGTCGACCCCGTCGGTGGCCACGTTCCGGTAGCCGTCGAGCCCGCTCGCGACGATCGCTGTGTCGGCCGCCATGGCCTCGACGAGCACCACACCGAACGACTCGCCGTGCAGCGATGGCGCGCAGAACACGGTCGCACCCTTCAGCCGGGCGATCTTGTCGGCGTCGGTGACCCGCCCGAGCCACTCGACGCGGTGGTCGTGGGCGTACTCGGCCTGCAGGCGCGGCGTGTCGGGTCCGGTGCCCGCCACCCACAGACGCACGTCGTCGGGCAGTTGCTGCATCGCGGCGAGCAGCACGTCGAGGCCCTTGCGTTCCTCGTGGCGGCCGAGGAAGAAGATCGTGGGGCGATCGGTCGGGTGCGGCTGCGTGGTCGTGTAGGCGTCGAGCTCGACGCCGTTGAACAGGATCTCGTACTGGCCGCCGATGTACCGCTTCACGAGTTCCTCGGCGTCTTTCGACACCGCGACGCGGTGCGCCAGGCGATGGCTGGCGGCGAGCACCGGGCGACGCAGGTACTTGTAGGCGGCGCTCTCCCCCGCCGAGTGGAACGTCGCGATGATCGGGGCGGTGTGCAGGAGCGTGGCTGTCTGCGTGGGGCCCGGGATGAACGGTTCGTGGAGATGGAGCACGTCGAACTCCTCCTCGGTGAGCGCACGGATCGTGCGCAGCTGGCACGACGGGTCGGGCGCGAGCGGCGCGATCGACCCGTTGGCCGACGTGGGCAGGCTGTTGCCGAGCGGGGTGACGAACGGGGCGGGCGGCGGGCCGTCGCACGGGGCGAGCACGCGCACCTCGATGCCCATGCGGCGCAGCTCACGGCTGAGCCCCATCACCTGGGCCTGGACACCGCCGGGCACCGACAGGCTGTACGGGCACACCATGCCCACCCGGAGCAGGCGGCTCGGACGGCGCGACGTCGTCACGTCACCGGCGTCGTTCCCCATCGGGCCACGGTACCTCGCCGAGTACGGTGCCCGCTCATGACCCGTCTTCCCGCACTCAGCGTCATCGGCACCCCGACCAAGCGGAACGCCCTGCTCGAGGTGGCCGCCGAGGCCGACCGGCGGGGCTTCGCCGGGCTCGCCAGCCCCGGCATCAACGGCAACCTCGCACTGTGCGGCTCGCTCGCCCACGTCACGAACGAGATCCCGTTCTGGACGAGCATCCAGCCGATCTACCACTCGCACTTCGGCGAGGTCGCGATCACCGCCGGTCACATCGCAGAGGTCAGCAACGGACGGTTCCGACTCGGTCTCGGGGTGAGCCATGCACCGGCGATGGACCGGCTCGGCATCGACACGGGCAAACCGCTCGGCGACATGCGCACGTACGTACAGGGCATCCGATCCGCCGAGCGTGCATCGGGTGCGCTGCCACCGATCCTGCTCGCCACGTTGCGCGACAAGATGCTCGACCTGGCACTCGAGGTGGGCGACGGTGCGATCTGGGCCAACGCGTCCCGCTCGTACATGCCCACCCAGGTGGCTCGCATCCCCGACGATCGCCGGGCGACGTTCTCGCTGGCGAACATGGTGCCGACCGTGATTGACGCCGACAAGGACGCGGCCCGCGCCATCCATCGACGCACGCTCGGCGGGTACATCGTGCTGCCCAACTACCGGAACTACTGGAAGCAGGCCGGCTACGCCGAGGAGATGGAGGCGATCGAGGCGGCGCTCGCCGCTGGCGATCGCGACGCGCTGCCGGGGCTGATGCCCGATCGTTGGCTCGACGACTGCACGATCTCCGGGTCACCGACCGAGGTGCGCGATCAGCTCGAGGCGTGGTTCGACACCGGTGTGCTGCCGATCGCCGTCATGTCGAGCACGAGCGGCGGCCAGCTGCACGCGATCGGTCAGCTCTTCGAACTGTTCAGCTGACCGGTGCTGTCGGCGTCGGGCCAGGGCTCGCCCGGCAGCGGACGGAGGAAGCAGCGGTCGGGTGGGATGCTGAGGCCCTTCCACTCGTAGGGGTCGTGACCGATCGGGACAACGGCACGGTTGTCGAGCGTGGGCAGCGACATGCCCGGGACGCTCGACTCGAAGCTCCACGGCAGCAGCGACCAGCCGTTCAGGTAGTGGTTGACGAGCGCCCGCCGGAACCCGTTGGTGCGGTTCTTCAGCGACCGGTGCAGCAGGTAGCCGTTGAAGAACACCACCGACCCGGCCGGCACCTCGACCGCGATGCCGTCGGCTTCGTCGAACCCGTACGCCTGGTCGGACGTGTCGTATTCGTCGGGCCGGCCGTGGTCGGCCGTCGGGAACAGGTAGCCGTTGCGGTGCGAACCGGGCACGACCCACAGGCACCCGTTGTCCACCGTCGCGTCGTCGATCGCGATCCATGCACCCACCAGCGACCGGTCGCGGGTGGGGATGTACCGCTCGTCCTGGTGCCACGCCTGGCCTGGCATGTCGGGCCCCTTCACGAACAGCATCGACTGGCAGCACTTGACGGCGCCGTCCCAGTGCGGCAGGTGGGCACCGGCGATCCGGCTCACCACTCCGGCGACCCCCGGGTGGCGCACCATGTCCATGGCGACGGCGCTCACCCAGTGCGGGAAGTGGACGGCCAGCACATGATGGGTGGCCTCGTCGTCGTCAGCGTCGGCCGGCAGCGAGGGCGGGTTGACCACCGGGTACTCGCCGCGAGCGAACCGAGCCGTGTCGGCGATGATGCGCTCCCGGGCGTCGGCGCCGACGAGATCGGGCACCACGAGGTAGCCCTGGTCGACGAACTGGCGCACCGCCTCGTCCGACACCGACACCGACAGCTCTGAAACCGTCACCTCGTTCATCGCCTCAGGATGGCACGGCGGCGGGGTCGACACCGGCACGTTCGACGCACCACCCCCACAGCTCGGCACGGCGTTCGGGGGTGTCGCTGCGGCGGGTGGTGGGCAGCCGGTGGAGGCTGCGTCGGCGGCGGTCGAGCCAGAACGACCCGCTGGTCGACGACGGCTCGCCGGTGTCGGCGGCGAGCCACACCAGCGTGTCGACGCCCTGTTCGGGCGTGCGCAGCAGCGGACCGACGATCTTGCGGAACGTGGGCAGCGACTCCTCGACGCCGGGCGTGTCTGCCCAGCCGGGATGCATCGCGTGGAACACGATCCCGCTCGAACCGAACCGCTCGGCCCACATCTCGTTCAGTGTCACCTGGGCGCGCTTCGCTCGGGCGTACTGCTCGGCGCCCTTGTAGGAGGCCGCGTCCATCTCGATCGCGTCGACCTCGACGTTCGAGGCGTACATCCCGCCCGACGACATCGTGATGACACGAGACGGCTCGGCGGCCCGCAGCGCGGGCAGCAGCAGCGAGGTGAGCAGGAACGGGCCCACCACCTGACTGGCGACGGTCTGTTCGATGCCGTCGCTCGTGATGCGCCGTTCGTTGCTGAGTGCGCCGGCGTTGTGCACCAGCACGTCGATGGCCGGGTGACGGGCGACGAGTCGCGCTGCGAGCGAGCGCACCTCGGCGAGGTTCCCCATGTCGGCCGTCTCGGCCTCGACCGCCGTGCCGGTGGCGGTCGACAACTCCGCCGCCACCGCAGCGGTCCGCTTCGCGTCTCGGCCGGTGATCACCACGCTCGCGCCGAGCTCGGCGAGCTCGCGTGCGGCGACCCGACCGAGCCCGGACGTTCCGCCGGTGATCACGACGACGCGTCCGGCCATCGACCCGGCTGCCGGTGCCGCCCAGCCGTCGACACGCGAGCGGAGGTCGTGGCCGATACGGGTGAAGCTCGTGACGACGGGCGCCTCGATGGCGACGTCGATCACCTTGCGCAGCTGCGCTCCGATGTCCATCTCACCAGTCTCGTCGTCCTGCCTCGTGGCGTCGCTGCGGACCGGTGTCGCACGCGCCACGCCCGGGCGTCAGCCGCAGATCGTCTTCGCGATGTGCATCCAGAAGTCGGCGGCCAGACCGAGCGACTCGACGTCGATGCGTTCGTCGTTGCCGTGGAAGCGCGAGCCGAACGACTCGAAGCTCACCGACGGCGAGAAGAGTCCGGCGCCATAGACGACCGAACCCCGGTCGCGGAAGAAGCGTGCGTCGGTGCCGCCGACGATCAGTCCGGGCAGCAGGTCGGCGCCCGGGTAGGCGACCTGTGTGGCCGACGAGATGGCGTCCCACAGCGCGGTCGGCGCGGGCGACTCGGTGGCGTCGCTGCCGTGCAGCCGACCGATCTCGACTCGATGGGCCAGCTCGCCGAGCGCCTCGTGCAGGTGGGCGTCGACCTCGTCCTGGGTGGTGCCGGGCACGGTGCGGATGTCGACCTCGAGCTCGACGAGGTCGGGGATGATGTTGGTCTTCTGCCCGCCGTGCACGACGTTCGGCGAGAACGTGGTGTGGGTGTGGGCGTGGCACCGC
Source organism: Actinomycetota bacterium (assembly GCA_963169665.1). Taxonomy (GTDB): domain Bacteria; phylum Actinomycetota; class Acidimicrobiia; order Acidimicrobiales; family Ilumatobacteraceae; genus VFMC01. The sequence goes on from CAUJET010000048.1 coordinate 12,855, forward strand.
TTGGCGAGCACGGGCGGCAGCGTCTCGAGCGTCGCCCAGATCTGCGTCGGGTCGACGAGGCCGGCCTTCACCTCGGCCGACAGGTCCATCGCCGCCACGGTCTGGCGCCACACGTCGTCGATCCGGGCCTGCGGGCGGTACTGGTTGAGCCGGCGCACGATCTCGGCGGTGGTGACGAGCGCGTTGTCGGAGCCGAACGGCATCGATCCGTGGGCCGGGGTGCCGTGGATGCGCAGGCGTCGCCAGGCGATCCCTTTCTCCCCCGTGTTCACCACCACGTGCCGGGTACCGTCGTGCGAGGTGGTCGACCACCCGCCGAGCTCGGTGAGCACGTAGTCGCTGCGCACCGCGTCCCAGTGCTCGTTGCACATCCACTCGGCGCCGTACGTGCCGCCGGCCTCCTCGTCGGCGACGCCGAAGTACACGAGCGTGCCCTTCGGCTTCCAGCCGCTCCGCGCGAGCTGACGGAAGGCGACGGCCATCGACGCGGTGACGTTCAGCATGTCGATCGCACCGCGGCCCCACACCTCGCCGTCGACGAGCTCGCCACCGAACGGATCACGTGTCCACCCCGCCGGGTTGACCGGCACGACGTCGGTGTGGCCCATGAAGCACAGCGTCGGCGCTCCGGGGTCGGAGCCCTCGATGCGAGCGACGACCGACCCACGGCCGGGCAACGACTCGAACTGCTCGACGCCACCGCATCCGTCGAGGAAGCCTCCGAGGAGCTCGGCGTTGCGCGTCTCGTGACCGCTCTCGGGCGTGCCGTCGTTCACGCACTCGTTGCGGATGAGCGCCTGCAGCAGCTCGACGGTCGCACCGGTCATGTCATCGCTTCGGGTGGTCATGCCGCTATCTGAGCACGTCGCGCCACCAGCACGGCGAAGGTGCTCCGTGGCCTGCGGCGATGCAGGCGTGCCGACCAGGGCCGCCAGGCCCAGCGCCACCCGTACCAGGTGCGGTGCCGGTGCCACAGCACGTCGCGCGACCGTTCGAGCGCGGCCAGCATCGCGGGCGTGAGGTACTCGATGGACGAGATCGAGTCCGAGCGAGTGCCGAAGCGTTGCTCGAACGCGGCGTGCCGCTCGGTCACCATCGCACGTCCGGCGGCGTCCGTGCCGTAGATCGGCGTCTCCATCACGACGACGCGTCCCTCGGGGCGCAGCACGCGGAGGGCCTCGCGCAGGGTGCGCTCGTAGTCGGTCGAGTAGTGGAGCGACGCGTTGAACACGACCAGGTCGGCGGAGCCATCGGCGAACGGGAGTGCGTCCATCTCGGCCTGGTAGCGGGCGAACGAGTGCTCGAAGTGCCGGGCCGCGCCGAGCCCGTCGTCGTCGTCGAGGGTGAGGTCGACGGCGTGGGCCTCGTGACCGAGTTCGGTCAGCCGGTTCGACAGCCAGCCGACCCCGGCGCCGACGTCGATCACCACGAGCGACCGTCCGCCGTGTGACATCGGGGCGATCACCTCGTCGCGGACCGTGGCCCACGTGTTCCGGCGGATGCGCCACTGCCACTCGATCGGCCCGCCGGGCGTCGGCTCGGGGAGTCGACGGAAGTACTCGGGATCGGCGCTGGCACGGCCTTCGCCCTTGCGGACGGCGGTGTAGTCGTCGAGGAAGCGTGCGAAGTGGTCGGCTCGTGTCGGGCTCAGCAGACGGTGGATGCCGTCGACCGTCGGATACTCGATCTCACAGGCGGTGCAGCGCCTGCCATCGGCGGCAGCGACGAGCGGCCCGCGGCAGGCGGGGCAGGCGAGTTCGATCATCGGCGGACGAGTTCGATCACGTAGTGGTCGGCGATGGCGACGACCGGCGGCCACTGTTCGACGCGGCGTTCCCAGCGGTCGAGACGGGCGAGGAGCCGAGGGTGCTTCGCCGCGAACGGCTCGACGTACGAGGGCGGGACCGATGCGCCGAGCGCCCACGTACGCCGGACGTCGAACCACGGCGCGAACGACCGTCGCGTCGCACGCGCCGACGGGTAGCGGATCGTCATCCCCCGCCACTCGGTGCTCGCACGCAGACGTCGGAACGCCGCCGACGGCTTGCCGTGCAGCAGATACCACGCCCACTCCCACGGCACGACTGGGCCCATCACACAGAGCACCGCCACTCCCCCGGGCCGCACCGCGCGCCCGAGGCCGGCCGCGACCACGCCGACGTCGTCGACGCAGTTGAGCCCACCGAAGTTCGACAGCGCGCCGTCGAACGGGCCGTGATCCTCGGCGAAGCCGTCGATGTCCTCGGCGCGGCACACGTGGGCGTCCACCCCGCGTGCTCGAGCGACCTCCACCATCCCCGGCGCGGCATCGGTGGCGATCACCTGTACCCCGCGAGTGCCGAGCCAGGATGCGTCGACACCGGTGCCGCAGTTGAGCTCGAGGATGCGATCGCCGGAGACGAAGGTCTCGCCGAGCCGGGCCCACACGGCCGATCGCATCACCCGGCCGATCGAGGTGTCGGTGAACGTGTCGTCGTAGGTGTCGGCGAGGTCGCTGAACGCGTCAGCGCCCATTCAGACCTCGACCTCGTCGGCGGACGCGATGAGGCCGAGCCGTGCGGTCTCTGCCGCGGCGTCCTTCGCAGCCGACGCCACCGGATCGACGTCGCGGAGCCGATGTGCATCGACGGCGTTGAACAGCCACTCGTCGGCGTGCTTGTAGTACCGGCGCGAGTGGCGCCCGAGGATCATGTGGTCGCGATCGGAGGCCTGATTCCAATCGCCGTTCAGGACGATCTTGTGCTTCACCTTGTCGTAGAAGCCGGTGTTCTTGATCGGGTACGCGACGGTGGTGAAGAAGATGTCGGGATCGGTGGTCTTCACGTGCTCGACGGTCGCGGCGATGTCGTCGTAGTCCTCGCCGTCGTAGCCCCACATGAGGAACATGCCGACCTCGATGCCGTACTGCTTGGCGAGCCGGGTCGCGAGCTGCACCTCCTCGACCTTCACGCCGCGCTGCATCGCGTCGAGGATCCGCTGACTGCCGCTCTCGGAGCCGATCCAGATGCGGTAGCACCCGAGATCGGCGAGGGTCTTCGCGACCTCGTCCTTCTTCATCCGGTCGGCACGGGTGATCGTCTCGAACGGGATGCGCAGTCCGCGTCGGCGCATCTCGGCCTCGTAGTCGAACAACCACTTGTGGCTGATCGTGAACACGTCGTCGGGGTACCAGACCTGCTCGGGGCCGTACCGCTCGACGATGTGTTCCACCTCGGCGGCGCAGTCGATCGGGTCGCGGCGACGGTGCGAGTACCCGAACACGGCGTGGCTGCACCAGTTGCACTTGTACGGACATCCGCGAGCGGTGATCAGGTTCACCGAGCCCATGCCGTGGTGGGTGCGCCACACGTCGACGTAGGCGGGGATGTCGATCGCCTCGCGATCGGGCCAGGGCAGGCTGTCGATGTCGGCGATCTTGTCGCGGGCCGCGTTGTGCACGGCCGTGCCGTCCTCGTCGCGGAACACCGTGCCGGCGACGCCGTGCAGCCGGTGCTTGCCCGTGTCGCGCAGCACGGTGACGAGCTCAGCTGTCGTCGCCTCGCCCTCGCCCACCACGACGACGTCGGCCCCGCGATCGAGGTAGTCGTCGGGGTAGTTCGCGCTCTCGGGACCGCCGAACACGACCGTCCAGCCGTACCGGTGCGCCTCCTCGGCGACCCAGATCGCGTTGGCCCGCGTCATCAGGTTCGTGTACACGCCGACCACGCCACCTGGCGTCGATGCGAGCCTGGCTGTCAGCGCGGCCCGCGACGAGAAGGTGGTGTCGAACACCTCGACGTCGAAGCCTTCGCGCTTCAGGTAGGCGCTGAGGTACAGCAGCCCGAGCGGCGGGTACGGCTTCATGATCTCGCGCTCTTTGGGGTCGTCCCAGAGGAAGTAGCCGTGCGTCAGCAGGATGTCGGTCATGGCACCTCGAACGCGGTCGTCGCACGGGTTCGGGCGAGTTCGCTCGCGAGCTGGGCGATGGCTGCTGCGGCAGCGTCGGGCGATGGGCCGCGCTGCAGGACGAACGTCGGCCGGCAGAGCAGGTCGTCGACCCAGTCGGCGTCCAGCCGGTCACGTTCGACGGGCAGCGATGCCGCCCAGAACCGTCGCCTCGCCTCGTCGGCGTCGGCGCGCCACACCTGCAGGTCGGGGTCGGAATCGAGCAGCACGACCGCGTCGATCGCATGGGTCACGTGACGGCGGTCGGCGGGCGGTACGACGGGCACCTTCCAACCTTCTGCCGAGGTGTGCGGCACGAGCTCGATGCCGGCCAATTCGGGGAACCTCGCGGCGGCGGGCGCGGTGAGCATCATCCGCCACGGGTACCCGGCGACCTCGTCGACGGGGCGGCCGGCCGGGGCGTACACCCAGTCGTCGCTCGCCATCGACATGCCCCACCGGAGGCATGCGTACGTGATGGTGCTCTTCCCGGCCCCGGACGGGCCCCGCAGCAGGAGCCCGACCTCGTCGTGGACGACGAGGGCGCTGTGGACGGCATGGAGTCGGCGGGCCGCGACGTGCACCGAGGTGAACGCCGCCTCGGCGAACAATCGAACGGCATCCGCGATCCCCAGGAAGGAGTCCGCCAGGTCGAGCACCGCGGTCGATGAAGCATGGTCGACCGTCGCGGTCGACGATCCGCACCGCACGATGATGCCGTCGGCGAGGTGCTCGGCGGACACGTCGGGCCAGCCCGGATCGGCCGCGGTGTCGGCATGGCGACGCATCGAGACGTGCAGTTCCCCGCCCACGTCGAGGTCGTCGGGGTAGGCGCCGAGGGTGCCGGCGATCAGATCGACGGCGTGGGCGAGCAACGCATCGAGTGCAGCGTCGCGCGCAGCCGAGGGCACGAGATCGACGACGAGACTCGTGCCCATCGGCCGGAACGTCCGCCTCGACGCTGGTGCCATGCGGCGTGACTGTAGATGACCTGCGGATTTCGTGCCCCGGCGAGTGACCTTGTCCTCTCCCGGCCCGCGACGACGGGCGCGACGATGGCCAGGACGAGTATCCGGCGCATCGACCGGAACCGGGCCGGGGAGCGACGAACGGGATGGAGCAGACATGGAACGGATGAGCCCGCTGGATGCGACGTTCCTCCACATCGAGGACGGCATCAACCACATGCACATCGCCTCGTGCGCGGTGTTCGAGGGCCCGGCGCCTGCGTACGCCGACCTCGTCGCCCTGTTCCGCGGCAAGCTCCCGCTGGTGCCCCGGTATCGGCAGAAGGTGCGGTTCGTCCCCGGCGGGGTCGGCCGTCCGGTGTGGGTGGACGACCCGCACTTCCGGCTCGACTACCACGTCCGCCACACCGCGCTCCCGCCGCCCGGATCGCGCGACGACCTGCGCAACCTCATGGGACGGCTGATGTCGCAAGAGCTCGATCGGCACCGTCCGTTGTGGGAGACCTGGATGGTGGAGGGCCTCGCCGACGGGACATGGGCGCTCATCTCGAAGGTGCACCACTGCATGGTCGACGGCATCTCCGGCACCGACCTGATGGCGGTCGTGCTCGACTCGAGCCCCGAGGGGTCGGTCCCCGTGGAGGACCACTGGCGGCCGGCACCCGAACCGTCGGATGCGTCGCTGGTGCGCGACGCGCTCACCGACGCACTCGCGAGCCCCGACGAGGTCATGCGCTGGGGACGCTCGCTGACGCGCACACCCAAGCGTCTCATCGGTGACGCGAGCGAACTCGTGCAGGGCGCTCGCTCCCTGGGCGCACAGCTGAAGCCGAACGTGCTGCTGCCGATCGAGGGCACGATCGGTCCGCACCGCCGGTGGGCGTCGGCCCACACCACCATCGACGAGGTGAAGCAGGTGCGCGCCGCACACGGTGGCACGGTCAACGATGTCGTCCTCGCGGCGATCACCGCCGGATTCCGCGACCTGTTGCTCGCCCGCGGCGAGCAGCTCGACGGCGTGGTGGTCCGATCGCTCGTGCCGGTCTCGGTGCGCGCCAAGGGTGACCATTCGCTGAACAACCAGGTGTCGGCGATCATCGCCGAGCTGCCCGTCGGCATCGACGACCCGATCGATCGTCTCCACTCGATCCGCGCGCAGATGACCGGACTCAAGGAGTCGCACCAGGCCGACGCCGGCCGACGCCTCCTGGAGCTGGCCGACTACGCGCCGCCTGCGCTGTTGTCGGTGGGCTTGCGAACCGCGGTGACGGTGATGCGGCGACTCCCCCAGCGCAGCGTCAACACGGTGACCACGAACGTGCCCGGCCCGCAGATGCCGCTGTACGCGTGCGGACGGGAGATGCTCGAGTACACACCGTTCGTCCCGCTGTCGCAGGGCATGCGAACCGGCGTCGCGATCCTGTCGTACAACCGGCGCATCGCATTCGGCGTCACCGGCGACTGGGACTCGATGCCCGACATCGACCTCCTGGCCGACGGCATCACCCGGGGCATGGACGACCTGCTCGCCCACAGCCGCCCGGCCAAGAAGCGCCGCAAGGCGGGCTGACCAGTCCGACCACGAGAACCGTCCGGCGACGGCCGCGGTCTCGCCAGACACAGACTCCCGGATGGGCCGGACGACCCACTGGACCAACGGGTTCCTGACAGACGGCGCTCGGGCAGCGCGCCCAGTGCTCCGTAGCGCACGACACAGCCGACCGGATGTCAGTCGGCTGATCTCGCGCTCTCCGCGTAGCCGGGGTCGGACGGCCAGTTCGGTTGGAACAGGTGCCACTGTTCGGGCGCGCGACGGATGAGGAACTCGAGCTCGTGGGCGAGCAGTTGGGTGACGCGAGCGACGTCGTCGCGCAGCCCGCCACCCAGGCGCTGGATCGGCACCGGCGGACGCACGACACCGTGATGGCCGTTGTAGCGCTGCGTGAAGTACACCCCGGTCGGCAGGATCGGCGCACCGGTGCGCAACGACAGTGTCGCCGGGCCAGCGGGCAGGGTGGTGCGCTCGCCGAAGAATTCGACGTCGACGCCGGTGTGGTCGAGGTCGCGGTCGCACAGCAGGCACACCACCTCGTTGTCGCGCAACGCCTTCAGCACCGTGCTCCCGGCCTTCGGGCCGAGCGGCACGACGTTCATGCCGAGGTCCTTGCGGAGATCGGCGAACCACTCGAACAGCTCCGGCGGATCCAACGGCTCGACCACCACCGTCAGCTTGTGGCCCTGGTCGGTCATCCACCGACCGGCCCATTCCCAGCCGCCCAGATGCGGCAGGGCGAGGATCACGCCGTTGCCGCGATCGAGTGCGGGCAGGATGTGCTCGCGGTACCCCTCCGCGGAGAATCCCCGCTCCACGGCCTGCTTCGACATCGTCGGCAGCCGGAAGCTCTCCACGTAGTACTTGGCGTAACTGTCGAATGCTGTCTGCGTGGCCACCCGCATCGCGGCTCGTCCCATCGTGGGGTTCACGCGGCGCAGATGCCGTTGGAACATCTCCCGTCGAGCGGGATTGGCGAAGCTGGCGCTGAACCCGATGGACGACGCGGCCGCAGCCGCGAGCGGGCCGGGCATCAACCGGGCAGCGAGCGACCCGAGGCGGTAACCGCTGACGGTGGCCGCGTCGGTGAATCGATTCCGTTCGACGGGGTCGGTCATGGTGCGTGGGTCAGTGGACGATCGGTCGCACGACCGACGTCAGTGCGACTGACGGTCGGAATCGCGACGGGCCTGGCCGCTGAGGCGTGAGATGCGCGTGCGGCGGCGCTCGGTGCGCACCACCTTGCGGCTCTGCCGACGACTGCGACGCATCTCGATCTTCGCTGCGGTGACGGGGGCGACGTCAGCCTGTTTCCACACCTTCACGAACCGCTGGATCGCGGTGACACCGGTGAGCACCATCATCACCCACAGGATCGGGATGAGCAGCGGCGGGATCAGCAGGCCGAGGCAGAACAGGATGATCCGCTCGGCACGCTCCATCAGGCCGCCCTTGGCGTCGAGACCCAGCGACTCGGCCTTCGCCCGCTGGTACGAGATGACCGAGCTGAGCGCCATGATTGCGAACGGCAGGATCGCCATGTGCGGCGACTCCTCCGAGGCGAAGTACCAGGCGACGCCACCGAACAACAGGGCGTCGGTGACGCGGTCGATGACCGAGTCGAAGAACGCACCGCGCTGACTGGAGGTGTTGGAGGCCTTGGCGAGCGCGCCGTCGAACAGGTCGGGCAGCGCAGCGAGGATGACGAGCACGAGGCCGAGGCGGAGTTCGCCGAGACCGATGGCGACCGCGGCGCCCACGGCGACCAGAAGGCCCATCACGGTGAGATGGTCGGGCGACATCCCGGTGCGGCGAAGGCCGGCTCCGACGGGCTTCACAGCCCGGTCGACCGACGCACGGAATTTTCCGTCGAACATGGAGTTTCAGGCTATCCCAGCCGTGGCACCATTGGGACGATGTCCGACTCCTCTCCTGCCGATCTCGCCATCACGTTCCGGTCGCTCACCCGTCGACTGCGTGAGGCGCGAGGCGATCTGGGAGACGGAGCGGTCACCACGCAGGTCGCCGCCATCGACCGTCATCTGGCCCGCGCCGCCCAACTGATGCGATCCACCAGTGATCCTGCCGCCGTCGCCGATGCGATCGAGGCGGTGCCCGCCGACGGTTGGGGTGACGAGTTGACCGAGCTGCGAACGATCGCGCTCGAACTCGGTCGCGAGCTGCGCGCCGTCGCTGCGGCGAACCCCGACCTGGCCGACTGACCGGCCGACGGATCGGCCGACGGGCTCATTCGGACCAGTCGTCCTCGGGGTTGATCTCGGCGAGGTGTTCGATCACGTTGCCATCGACAGCGTCGACGAGCACGAGGCCACGCTGACGGGGCGGGTTCTCGGCCGAGTACACCAGCACGCGCCACGTGGGTCGGCTGCGCAGCCCACGCCACACCTGCTGTGCCGACGCGTGGCCGATCGCGAAACCGACGGCGCCCTGCGCAGCCACCAGGGCCTGCTTCTCATCGACGTGCATGCGCCACCCCGACGTGTACGACAACAGGCCCACCCCGCCGAACAGGATGGCGGCCCACAGCCACCCCTCGTTCACGACGACGCTGCCGTCGTCGCCCCGATTCGTGAGCCACACGGCCAGCGAGACCGCCGCGATCACCAGGTAGATGACTGCGGGGCGCCGCCGACGGCTGTTGTCGGGGAACTGGTACGGGCCGACGAAGCCGGCCGCGTTCAGGTCGTCCGGCAGCTGGTCGCGCAGGTCGTCCTGCGGGGCCTCCGTGCTGGTGCTCGAGGTGGCGGGCTGGCTGGCGTCGGAGTCGCTCATGACGGCCTCCAGGCTACGAGGCGGGCCACGATTTGCGAAGTTTGGCGGCGGTGTCCGGCAGCGCCTCGGGCAGGGTGCGCGTGTTCGCCGTCGCCGTCATGAAATTCGCGTCGCCAACCCAACGGGGCACGACGTGGACGTGGAGGTGCTCGCTCACGCTGCCGCCCGCCGGGCGACCGAGGTTGACGCCCACGTTGACACCCTGCGGCGCCAGCGCCGCCTTCACCGCCCGCACCGCATCGGTGACGGTGGCCCACAGCTCCTGGGTCTCGACGGCATCGAGTTCCTCGAGATCGGCGACCTCCCGGTACGGCAGCACGAGCACGTGGCCCACGCTGTACGGGTAGGCGTTCATGATCGCGAACGCCGACGGGCCGCGGTGCACGACGTGGGTCTCCTCGTCGGACAGCCCGCTGCGCAGGATGCCGGTGAAGATGCTCACGCCCTCGGGGGTGGTGCGCAGATCGGCGGTGGTGACGTACGTGGCACGCCAGCCGTTCCAGAGCTGTTCGAGGGGGGTCACCCCGCGAAAATACACCCAGACACGCTCCTGCGATCGGGTATGGTCACCATGTCGGCCACGAGGCGCTCGAGCAGCGCAGAACAGGAGGAACATCACATGATGACCCTGCCCTCCTTCTGCGTCCCTGCACGCACCTCGGCACTGCGCTGACCGCACGCTTCGCGCTGCTCACGTCGCTCGACTGATCGAGCACCGGTGCCGTTCCCGCATGGATCTGCGAACTCGCCGATCCGTACGAATCCCTCGAACCCGTTCGAACACCTCGATTCCAGGAGAACGCCCTCATGGCTGCACACCGCAGCACCCGCGGCAAGCGCCGCTTCGACGACGACGGTTGGACCCCGTCGTCCACCTCGATCCACTCCCCCATCCAGCAGACCGACGACCAGGCGATCGACGAGGACCATCGAACCGATGACGCCGACCCGCTCATCGGGTTCGACGACGAGTTCGAGGACGAGCCCGTCTGGTCGAGCTACCGCGACGCGACCAAGGGACCAGACCCGGTGCCGGCCTGGGTCGTCACCGACCCGCGCGCGGTCGACACCGATCACGGCGTGCTGAAGACCGGCAAGGAGGCCGACGTGTCGCTGCTCGACCGGCGGCTCACCGCCGAACACGCGGACCGCGAGCCCGAGCAACAGTGCTGGCTCGCGGTGAAGCAGTACCGCAGCGCCGAGCACCGTATGTTCCACCGTGACGCCGGCTATCTCGAAGGGCGACGCGTGCGCCGCAGCCGCGAGATGCGCGCCATGGCCACGCGCACGGAGTTCGGACGCGAGCTGATCGCCGGCCAGTGGGCCCACGCCGAGTTCGCCGTGCTGTCACGCCTGTGGCAGGCCGGCGCTGCGGTCCCCTACCCGGTGCAGCTGATCGGCACCGAGCTGATGATGGAGTTCATCGGCAGCGACGGCGTGGCCGCGCCACGGCTCGCCCAGGTACGGCCCGACCGGATCGAGGCGGCAACCCTCTACGCACAGATGCGAGAGGTGCTGCGCCAGCTCGCCGACGCCGGCTACGCCCACGGCGACCTGTCGCCCTACAACGTGCTCGTCGACGACGGCAGGATCGTGCTCATCGACCTGCCACAGGCCGTCGACCTGGTCGGCAACCCGCAGGGCTTCGCCTACCTCCGCCGTGACTGCGACAACATCTGCTCGTGGTTCGCAGCGCACGGCGCACCGCACGCGGATCCCGTGGAGCTCACCGAGTTCCTGCTCCGATCCGTCCCCGGCCTCGCATGAGCCAGGTGTTCCGTGAGCCGAACCCGCAGCACGTGCGGGTGCGGCTCACGAACCTCGGAAGAACGTGAGCGACATCAACAGCCGGTGCAGGTGCGGCTCACGGAACGTCGTCAGCTGACGGCGACCTGCTCGGCGATCTCGGCCAGCACGCGGCGCACGAACTCGTCGAGCGGCACGTTGCGCTCGACGTCGCCACCGCGCGGGTTCACGCCGAGCGTGGTGTTGGCCACGTCGTCGTCGCCGACCACCAACACGTACGGGATCTTGTCGAGCTTCGCGGCGCGGATGCGCTTGCCGAGCTGGTCGCTCGAGTCGATCAGGTCGACACGCAGACCGGCGGCCTTCAGCTTCGCCACGACGTCCTGCGCGTACGGCTCGTGCGCGTCGGCGACGGGCAGTACCCGGGCCTGCAGCGGCGACATCCACGTGGGGAACGCACCCGCGTAGTGCTCGAGCAGCACACCGAAGAAGCGCTCGACCGAACCGAACAGGGCGCGGTGCAACATGATCGGCCGGTGCCGGGCGTTGTCCGCGCCGACGTACTCGAGCTGGAACCGCTCGGGCAGGTTGAAGTCGTACTGGATGGTGCTCAGCTGCCACTTGCGACCGATCGCGTCCTGCACGTCGATGTCGATCTTGGGACCGTAGAAGGCGGCGTCGCCCTCCTTGATCTTGTACTCGAGGCCGTACTTCTCGAGCGCCTGGCGCAGCGCGTCGGTGGCGGCGTCCCACGCCTCGTCGGTGCCGACGTACTTCTTCGGGTCCTTCGTCGACAGGTTGGCCGTGAAGTCGGTGAAGCCGAATGCACGCAGCACGCTCATGACGAAGTCGAGCAGCGACGCGATCTCGTCGGCCGCCTGATCTTCGGTGCAGTAGATGTGGCTGTCGTCCTGCGTGAAGCCACGGATCCGCATCAGGCCGTGCAGCGTGCCGGCGCGCTCGTAGCGGTACACGTTGCCGAGCTCGAACAGCCGCAGCGGCAGTTCGCGATAGCTGCGCTGCCTGCCTCGGAAGATCAGGCAGTGCATCGGGCAGTTCATCGGCTTCATGTAGTACGTGCCGTTGTCCATCTCCATGGGCGGGTACATGCCGTCCTTGTAGAAGTCGAGGTGACCCGACGTCTGGAACAGCTGGCCGTTGGCGAGGTGCGGTGTGAACACGAACTGATAGCCGCCGTTGGTGTGGCGCTCGCGGCTGTAGTCCTCCATCAGCTTGCGGACGATGGCGCCCTTGGGGTGCCACACCGCGAGGCCACCGCCGAGCTCGCTCGGGAAGCTGAGCAAGTCGAGCTCGGTGGCCAGCTTGCGGTGGTCGCGCTTCTCGGCCTCCTCGAGTCGGTGGAGGTGCTCCTCGAGCGCGCTCTTGCTCTCCCAGGCCGTGCCGTAGATGCGCTGGAGCATCGGGCCCTTCTCGTTGCCTCGCCAGTAGGCGCCCGCAACCTTCATCAACTTGAAGTGGCCGAGGCGGCTGGTGGACGGCACGTGCGGGCCGCGACACAGGTCGACGAATTCAGGCGTGTTGCGGTACACGCTGATCGTCTCGCCGCCACCGATCTCGCCGCTGTCGTCGTCGTCGGCCGCGCCCGTGGACACCCGCTCGATGATCTCGCGCTTGTACGGCTGCTCGGCGAACACGTCGAGGGCCTCCGCCGCCGGCAGCTCGTCGCGCACGAAGGGCTGGTCGGCCTTGATGATCTCGCGCATGCGTGCGTCGATCGCATCGAGGTCGGCCTCGGTGAACGTGCGGCCGCCGGGCAGTTCGAAGTCGTAGTAGAAGCCGTCGTTGATGGCCGGTCCGATGGAGTACTTCGCGCCGGGGAACAACTGCGTGACGGCCTGGGCGAGCACGTGGGCCGTGGAGTGGCGCAGCACGTGGCGGCCGTCGTCGGAGTCGGCGGTGACGATCGCGACCTGGGCACCGTCGGGCAGTGACCGACCGAGATCCCACTCCTCACCGTTGACGACTGCGGCGACCGCGGCCTTGGCGAGGCGTGAACCGATCGACGAGGCGACGTCCGCAGTGGTCGCGCCCTCGTCGTACGAGCGCTGCGAACCGTCTGGGAGGGAGATCGTGATCTGTGCCATAGCACCGGAAAGTCTACGAGCGCGACCCTGCCGACAGCGGGAGGGTTATGGAGCGCTCACCGGATTCACACCGTTGAGCAGGTCGAACGTTCACCCGGACGCCACCTTCCCGCGCCCGCCGACCGCCGACGTGGCGTTCAGCTGGCAGCGGCCCCGGCCATCTCGTGCATCATCGGGTGCTCGTCACCGACATGTGCGACCTTGGCCACCTCGGGCACCGGCTCGGCATCGGCGGACTTACCGGCGTACACGTTGCGGTACTCCTGGCCGGTGAGCTCACGGATCTCGAACATCAGCTCGTCGGTGATCTGACGCAGCACCCGGTGGTCGTCGGCGCGGTCGCGGTAGCGCTCGACCTTGATCGGCCGTCCGATCTTGATGGAGCAGTCGAGGCGCACCTTCGGCAGCTTGGCGTCGGGCGGCTGGATCTCACGCGTGCCGACGACGCCGACCGGGAAGATCGGGCATCCGACCTTCAGCGCCAGCCGGGCGGCGCCGGTGCGGCCCTTGTAGAGGTAGCCGTCGCGGCTGCGGGTGCCTTCGGGGAAGATGCCGAACAGCTCGCCGCGGCGCAGCACGCGCTCGGCGGTGTCGAGCGCGGCCTGACTCTTGTCGCCACCAGCCCGGTCGATGGGGATCATGCCCATGGCCGGGAAGATGAACTTGGTCTTCCACGAGTCCATGTACTCGGCCTTGCCGACGAAGCTGATGTTGCGGGGCACGTGCAGCATCAAGAAGGCGCTGTCGAGGAAGCTGATGTGGTTGGGACACAGGATCGCGGGCCCGCTCTCGGGCAACCGGTCGAACCCTTCCAGCTCGAAGTTCCACAACCGGTTCGACACCGGCCGGGCAACCCGACGGAAACGGGTCTGCAGCTTGCCTGCACCTTCGGCGTTCATCGCTTCGGCCCTCCCTTCCCGTGCCCGCTGCGGCGGTGACACCCCCCGGATGGAGTGCCGATACACGCAACGTCGCAGGCAGACAGTAGTCGACGAAGTCGACGTCCTGTAAGACAGGAAACCGATTTCATGTGAATGGCATGTGACACGGGGATGACCACGGCGCGCGGTGCCCCGACCGCAGGTCGGGGCAGTGTCGACGAGGCCCGCCCGACCCTCGGTTCAGAGGTCGACGCCGAGGAGCGCCGCTGCCGACGACACGCCCACGCCCGCGGTGGCTGCGGCATCGCTGGCCGCGATCGCCCCGGGAGTGTTCAGGTCGTCGTCGAGGGCGGCCCGCACATCGGCCAGCACCGACACGTCGTCGGCACCTCCGGCCGACGCCGCCGACCACGACTCGAGCCGATCGCGGTTGCGCGGCATGAGGGTGTCGTCCCACTCCCACTCGTAGCGGTAGTGGTGCTCGATGATGCCGAGGCGGATGGACCGCGGGTCCCACTCGGTGCGCAGCTTGTCGACGAACACGAGGTTGCCGAGGCTCTTCGACATCTTGTGGCCATCCATGTACACCATCGCCACGTGCATCCAGTGCTTGACGAAGGCCTCGCCGGTCGCTGCCTCGCTCTGGGCCCGTTCGCACTCGTGGTGCGGGAAGATCAGGTCGCTGCCGCCGCCGTGGAGGTCGATCGTCGAGCCGAGCTCGCGGAGCGCGAGGGCGCTGCACTCGATGTGCCAGCCAGGGCGGCCGGCACCCCACAGGGTGTCCCAGCTCGGCTCGTCGTCGGCCGACGGGTGCCACAGCACGAAGTCGAGCGGATCGCGCTTGTTGGGATCCTCGACGTTGCCGCCGCGCTGCTTGGCGAACTCGATCATCTGCTCACGTGAGTAGTGACTCACCGACCCGAACGACGGGAACTTCGAGACGTCGAAGTAGACGCTGCCACCGGCGACGTAGGCGTACCCCCGGTCGAGCACCATGCCGATGAAGCCGCGGATGTCGGGGATCGCCGACGACGCACGAGGCGTGGAGTACACCGGCAGCGCGTTGAGCGCAGTCATGTCGCGCTCGAACCGGGCCTCTTCACCGGCCGCCAGGTCGAGGTAGTGCACCCCGAGTTCACGCGCCTTGGCGAACAGCGGGTCGTCGACGTCGGTGACGTTGCGAACGCACTTCACCGTGTGGCCCAGATCGATGAGGCGCCGCTGCAGCACGTCGTAGGTGATGAACGTGGCTGCATGGCCGAGGTGCGTGGCGTCGTACGGGGTGATGCCGCAGGTGTACATGAGCACCTGTTCCCCCGGTTCGAACGCCACCACGGACCGCCGAGCGGTGTCGTAGAGCTGCATACGTCAGGCCTGCAACGCCCGGGGATCGCGCTTGATTCCGGTGAGTTTCGGAGCGACGCGCGTCTTGTACCGGACGTTCAACTGCAGCAGCACCGCGGTGAACGCCTCGATCGCAGTCGCGTTCGACAGCTCACCGGCGTCGAGCGGGCGACAGCCGGGGATCTTGGCCACCATCTCGCTGATGGTGCGCACCGCGTCCTTGTCGTCGCCGCAGATCAACACGTCGGAGTCGATCGGCTCGCCGAGGTGACCCAACTCGGTGGCGGGCAGGTGATGGAACGCCGCCACCACGCGTGCCTTCGGCACCGCGGCCTGCACGTGGGCGGCCACACTGCCGCGAGGCGGCACGAGCGGCTGGAACTCGTGACCGACCCGCACGAGGGCGTTGGCCATGCTGACCACCACCTTGCCTTCGAGCGCGGCTTCGTTCTCCTGCGCCGTCGTGGCGGCCGAATCCCACGGGGTGGCGATGACGACGACGTCGCAGTCGGCCGCCTGCGGGTTGTCGCCGTAGGAGAGCATCGACTCGATGTCGGGCCACTTCTGCACCATGCCGTCGCGGGCCTCCATGGCCCGGTACTTCGACCGTGACCCGATCACGACTTCGTAGCCGATCGACGCGAGACGGGCAGCCAGCGCGCTGCCGGCCGGCCCCGTTCCACCCAGAATCCCGATGCGCATCGGGACAGCCTTGCACACGCGCCCGTCGGCGCAGCAAGGAAGAACACCCGGGCCGATCGGAGGAGCGACCAGCGTCGATGCGTGCAGGACTAGGTTGGCGCGCATGGGTCTGCTCGAGGGGAAGAACATCGTCATCACCGGTGTGCTCACGGATGCGTCGCTCGCGTTCGGTGTGGCCACGCTGGCGCAGCAGGAAGGTGCGAACCTGATGCTCACCGGGGCCGGGCGGGCGCTCAGCCTCACCGAGCGCACGGCGCGCAAGCTGCCGACACCCGCGCCCGTGTACGAGCTCGACGTCACCAAGCCAGAGCATCTCGTGTCGGCCCGCGATCAGGCCGCCGAGCACTTCGGTGGCCGGGTCGATGCCGTGCTGCACTCGATCGGGTTCGCGCCGGAGGTGTGCCTCGGCGACGACTTCATGGCGGCCACGTGGGACGACGTGCAGATCGCGATCAACATCTCGGCGTACTCCTACAAGGCGCTCGCCGATGCGTTCCTACCGTTGATGGGCACCGGCGGGGCGTTCGTGGGGCTCACGTTCGACAACACCGTCGCCTGGCCTGCGTACAACTGGATGGGCGTCGCGAAGAGTGCGCTCGAGAGCGTGAACCGCTACCTGGCCAAGGAACTCGGGCCGAAGGGCATCCGCTCGAACCTCATCGCTGCCGGACCGATCAAGACCATGGCCGCGAAGAGCATCCCCGGGTTCAAGAAGTTCGAGGACGTCTGGGACGACCGCGCGCCGCTCGGCTGGGACGTCACCGACTCCTCCGCCGTGGCCAAGGCCTGCGTGGCGATGTTGAGCGACTGGTTCCCCGCCACGACGGGCTCGATGATCCACGTCGACGGCGGCTACCACGCCGTGGGTGCCTGAACCCCTCCTGATCCGGTGGTCCCGGCCTGCTGACGGGCCGCCCGAACAGGCGGCCGGTGGTACTACGACCAAAGTGCACTGATCCTCCCGCGCCCATGGGGCGTGTCACTGGTGTTCGTCCCGCTCCCCGGATCCGCCGGGGGCCACCCGTACAGGAGATCATCATGAAGAAGTCGCTCATCTGGGGTGCAGCAGGTATCGCCGTCGTCGGCTTCGGCATCCCCGCCTCGGCCACGTTCCTCGCGCCCCGTCCATCGACCGTGCCGGCCACCGAGATCGTCGTGCCGCCGGCGAGCACCTCGCCGAGCACCTCCAGCACGCTGGTCACCTCCACCACCATCGCCACCGCCCCGACGAAGCAGACCTCGACCTCGCTCGACGACTCGGCGAGCCGCTCGGCGGCACCCGACAACAGCAGCGACGACAGCGTCCCGGGCGTGTCGGCACCGAGCAACAGCACCGACGACTCCGCTCCGGACAACTCGGCACTGGACAACTCCGCACCTGGCAACTCGGCACCTGGCAACTCCGCTCCTGACAACTCCGCTCCTGGCAACTCCGCTCCTGACAACTCCGCTCCTGACAACTCCGCTCCTGACAACTCCGCTCCTGACAACTCCGCTCCTGACAACTCCACGGGGAACACCGTCGACGACATCAGCGGACCGTGCGACGAGGCCGAGCATGCGAACGACCCGCGCTGCACCGGCGCCGCCGGTGGCGACGCCGACCACAACAGCGGTCAGGGCAACGGCAACGGCCATCACGATGACGACGACGATCGCAGCAACAGCGGCCGAGGCAGCGACGACGACGACAGCGGTCGCGGTCGCGGGCGCAGCAATTCGAACAGCGGATCCGGTTCCGACGACGGCGACGACAGCGGCTCCGACGACCACGGCAGCGGCGGCCACGGCTCCGACGACTGACCTCGCCGGCGTCGTCTCATGATGTGCGGCCTGCCTGCCGCACCCATCAGCCACTCGCACCCGATCCTCCGCCGCCGGTTCCTCGCCCGCTGCCGGTGGTGGAGCCGGGAACGGGTGGCCGATGGCGTTTTCCACCGGTGGTCGGGAGTCACAGTGCTGCTGACCTGGTGCGACGCGCCGGGAGGTCAAGGCGGACAGCTCTGCGGCCGATACCTCTGGCATGCGGGCCGGCCGATCCTTCTTCGTCGTCGCCTTGGCAGCGGTGTGCGCCACCGTGGCCGGCACCGTGCCGTTGCCCGCCTCGATCGGCGTCGGCGAACCCTCGATCGCTGCCGCGGCGAACGACATGACGCCGTGGGTGCTGCCCTCGATGCCGACCAAGTGCACCGAAGCTCAGAAGTCGTCCGGCAACGTCGGCAGCTGTCTGCTCGACGGCACCGCGGGCCTGCCAGAGGACCGCGGCTGGCCGGCCCCGCCGTTCCCACAGACCTCGACCACCACGATGTCCGGTGACCCGGCGGCCTGGGTGAACCTCCAGCGCGGCGACAGCGGCACCCGCGTCTCGGTGTTGCAGCAGGCGCTGCTGTCCGCGGGCATCACCGTCGTCGTGGACGGCGACTTCGGGCCGGCCACGGAAACCGCGGTGCGGACGTTCCAGACCAACGAGGGTCTCACCGTCACGGGCGTCGTCGACGCCGCGACGGCCGACGCGCTCGGCATCCTCACCACCGGCGCCGGTGGCCCGTTCCCGCCGACCGGATGGACGTGGCTCGGCTGGGGTTACAACCGCTCCCCCGCCCTCGCCGACTGGGAGACCCGCCTGATCGGCAACGCGGCAAAGTTCGGCCCGGTGAACGCCGGCCAGGTCCGCTCGATGCCTGAGGCGCTGCCGCTGTTCGAGGGGTTCCTCCGCGAGATCGTTGCCGGCGGGTACAAGATCAACGAGGTCGGCGGCTACGTGTTCCGTTGCACTTCCAACAGCCGCAAGACCTGCGAGGGGCTGACGCGCAGGAGCCTTTCCAACCACTCGTGGGGCCTTGCGATCGACATGAACACGGCTGCGAACCCCGAGCTCACCTACCGGGGCATCGACGGGCAGACCGCATGTGCGACGACGATGCGCAGCGACATCCCCCGGTGGGTTGTGCAGACGGCGGAGAAGTGGGGCCTCTACTGGGGTGGCTACGGCTGGGGCGGTGGCTGCCCGACGCCGAGTTCCCTGCGCAGCTCGGTGCTGCGCGACACGATGCACTTCGAGTTCCGCGGCACCCCGGCGCAGGCGAACGCGATCGTGCAGTACCAGCGCACCGGCATCCCGGTCGGCGAGCCGGTGCGAACCTGTCTGTCCGTGGCCGACGATGCCGGTACGACCAGCACCCGTTGCGTCGACAGCGCCGAGCAGCCCCGTGCCGGTTGGCGAACGGTCATCGACACCGAGGCTCCGGCGGGTGCCACCGCAGCCGTTGTGAACATCACGCTGACCGAGTCGATCGGTGCCGGGTTCGTGACCGCCGAGGCCTGCACGGCGATCAGCGGCGCCCGCACGTCGTCGAACGGCAACGCGACGCCCAACATCGTGTCGGCGAACCTGTCGGTCGTTCCGATCGACGCGCAGGGTCGATTCTGTCTGTTCCAGTCGCAGACGATGGACACCATCGTCGACGTCCAGGGCTACTTCGTGCCCTCGGCAGCCGCTGGCACTTCGGGTGCGTTGCTGAACGTGCTTCCCCCACAACGTCTGCTCGACACCCGCACCGACATGTTCTGCGCGGCGGGTGGCAGCTGCGACCGCCGCGGTCCCGTGGCGGGCGGGACGGAGATGTCGGTGACCACTCCCCTGGTGCCGGCCGACGCCGTGGCGATGCTCACCAACCTCACCGTCACCGCGCCGGCCGCGTCCGGCTACGTGACGGCCGACGCCTGCGCCACGCTGCAGCCGGGTCCGCAGACCCGGTCGAACACGAACTTCGTCGCCGGTGCCACGGTCGCCAACCTGGCGGTCATCCCCACCGCAGCGACGGCGGGCGGATCGCAGATCTGTACGTACACGAGTGCCACGGCGCAGAAGGTCGTCGATGTGCAGGGCTGGTTCTCGCCTGCCTCCAGCCAGGGCGGCTGGGGCTTCACCTCGGTGCCCGCGTCACGCCTGCTCGACACGCGCAGCGGCGATCGCCCCGCCGCCGGGACGGTGTTGCGAGTGCAGGGTCCGGCCGGTGCGTCGGCGGCGCTGGTGAACCTGACGCTGACCGATGCGGCGTCGGCCGGGTACGTCACCGCCGATGCCTGCTCGGCGCTCGTGCCGGGGCCGCAGACCAAGTCGAACGGCAACAGCACCGTCGGTCGCATCACCGCCAACGTCGCCGTCGTCCCGCTGGACCCCGATGGCTCTTTCTGCATCTACCTGTCGCACGCGACCCATCTCGTGGTCGACCTGCAGGGCTCGTTCTCCCCCACCGGCGACCTCCGCTTCGTGGCCGTGACCCCCGTGCGCGAACACGACTCCCGCGAACTCAACACCGCCTGATCACCGCTGCGGTTCCGCTCGCCCGAGGTCGGTCACGCGGTGGATCGCGACGGGGCGGGCCATGCCCTTCAGCTCGATCTCGCCGGCGGGTTCGCTGACCACGGAGTCACCCAACGCAGCCACCACACGTTCGGCGGCGAGCTCCTCGCCGCCCAGGGCCTGACCGCACAGGCGCGCCGCGAGGTTCACGACGGTGCCGATCGCGGTGTACTCGAAGCGACCTTCGAAGCCGATCTGACCGCACGTCGCGTAACCGGTGGCGATGCCGACACCGAGGCGCAGGTCGTGCCCCCGTCGTTTCCACTCGTCCGCGAGGCGCTCCGTTCGGTCGCGCATCGCGAGGCCGAGGATGACCGCGCGCCGCTCGGGCCCGTCGCACGGGATCGGGTCGTTGAAGAACACCATCATCCCGTCGCCGGTGAACTGCGACAGCGTGCCGCCCTGCTCGAAGATGACCGGGCCGACGGCATCGTGCATCTCACGCAGCACCGCCATCACGTCCTCGGGTTCCGACCGCTCGGCGAACGAGGTGAAGCCGCGGAGATCGCAGAACAGCACGGTGATCTCGGCACGGTGGCTCTGCAGCATCATCGCGCCACCGGCGGCCAACACGTCCACCAACTGCGGCGGCACGAAGCGGCGCATCACACTGAAGCGCTCGACCTCCTGCACCTGATCGGCGACGCGCTGTTCGAGCTCGGCGTTCCACGCAGCAACCTGGGCGAGCAGGTCGCGCTCGGCATCGCGCAGTCGCTTCTTCTCCATGCACGCGGCGACGCGGGCCTTCAGCAGCACCGGGTCGAACGGCTTGGGGAGGTAGTCCTCGGCGCCGGCCTCGATGCAGCGGACGATGCTGGCCATGTCGTCGAGCGCCGAGATCATGATCACCGGGATGTGCCGGATCGCAGGGTCGGCACGATGGCGTTCGAGCACGGCGAAGCCGTCGAGGCGGGGCATCATCACGTCGAGCAGCACGAGGTCGATCCCGGCATCGGGCTGCGCCAATCGGTCCAGTGCCTCGACGCCGTCGCGGGCTTCGACGATGCCGTAGCCGAGCTTGGCGAGGCGGCGACCGAGGACGTTGCGGTTGGCCTCGTCGTCGTCGACCACGAGCACGGTCTCGAGCCGGCCGGGCATCGGCGCCGCGGTGTCACCGACATCGCGCTGCACGAGCAGCGGACCGTCGGTGAGCCGGCCGGCGAGCGAACCGAGTCGAGCGGCGGCGACCGAGAGGCGCTCGATGTCGGCGGCCGGCAGCGACGAGGTGGCGGCGAGGCCGGCCGTCAATGACTCGAGTTGGGCGACCCGTTCGACGAGCGCTGCGACGGACCCGGCCGATGCGGCGGTCCCGTCGACTCCGTCCGTAGCGTCGCCCAGGAGCCCGGGGACGAGTTCGAGCACCTCGCGCGCCAGGCCCCTCACCGCTTCGAGCGCTTCGATGTCGGCCTCGTCCGCATCGTCCTCCTCCAGCAGCAGCTCGGCGTACCCGATGAGGTGGTTCACCGGCGTGCGCAGTTCGTGGCGCAGCTCGCGGGCTTCCTCGGGGGTCACGCCGGCGGCTCCACACCGAAGGCCGCCATCTTGCCGAGCAGGCGGGGCAGGTCGACCGGCTTGGTGTCGTAGTCGTTGCAGCCGGCCTCCATCGCTTTCTCGCGATCGCCCGGCATCGAGTGTGCAGTGAGTGCGATCACGGGGAGGTGCGCCGTCGACACATCGGCACGGATGGCCTGCGTGGCTTCCCAGCCGTTCATCACCGGCAGGCTCATGTCCATCAGCACGAGGTCGGGCATCTCGCTGCGGGCCATGGCGACGCCCTCACCGCCGTCGACGGCCATCACCACGGTGAACCCGCGACGTTCGAGCCGCCGCGACAACATGTCGCGGTTCATCTCGTTGTCCTCGACGATCAGGATCTTCGGCATGTCAGGAGGCCTTCCGGGTCTCGAGTTCGGGCAGAGGTGGTGACGTCGGGTGCGTTGCGTTGCGCCCAGCGCCACGGAGCGCACCCGACGTCGGGCGGATCAGATCTCGCAGGGTGACGACGATGGCCTCGAACGCATGTCGGCTCTCGAGGTCGGGGTCGGTGGCCTCGACCGTGGACCAGCGTTCGCCGGTGAGCAGACGACGGCGCTCGACGTCTCGGTCCTGTGCCGCCCGCGTGCCGTGGGTGAAGAACGGACTGATCTCGAGCGCGACCTTGGCATCAGGCCAGGCGAAGTCGACCTCGACCGGATCCCCGGCGACGGGCACCTCGTAGTTGCGATGCCATCCACCGAGCCCGGCCTCGGTGAGCCAGCGGCCCACCCGTTGCTCGAGCCCGCTGCGGTGACCGATGCCCGAGCGTCGCTCGTCGAGCAGATCAAGCAGCAGCCGGCGACCGACGACGGTGCGAAATGGGAGCTCGTCGATCAGCGAGCGGACCCTCGCGACCGTGGTGAGCCGATGAACCAAGCAGTGGTCGAGGCAGCGCTCGACCGTGCCATCGTCGACGAATCGAGGCAGCAGCACGAGCGTGGCCTCGGGCGTGGCGACACGAGCCGTGTGCCACGGGCGACTCGGCAGCGCGACGTGTTGGCGGATGATGGTGATGCCGGCCGTTCGGGCCGACCGGGACGGGCCAACGGCGACGATCGGATCACCCGACGTCGGGCCGATCGGCATCCCGTGTGCGATACCGGCCGAGGTCGCAGTGATGGTCGAGCCGGGCACCGCCAGCGCCGCGGCCAGGACGCGCTGCTGCGGAGAGATCGGCGCGGAGGCGAGCCGCATCACGCCTGCGAACACGCTCTCCAACGAGCCGACCTCTCGGCGTCGCGCGAGCGCCGATCGACCGATGCCCTCCTTCGCTGCCTGTGCGATCGTGACGAGCCCGAGTTGGGGCCGAGCGAGTCGCCGCAGCGCGGCGTCGATCTGGAAGGGCGTCAGTGTGTCCCGCATGGGATCACACGGTGACTGGTCGGTGTGACGCCCGCTCCGCCGGCACGTTCTGTGCGCTGTGGAGCGCCCAGCGCTCCACAGCGCACAACATGTCAACCGACTCATGCCTGATCCACCGCCAAAACGGGCAGGGTGACGGTGAAGGTGGAGCCGGCGCCGAGTTCGCTGGTGACGGTGATGTCGCCGCCCATCATCTGGCAGAAGCTCCGGCTGAGCGCGAGGCCGAGGCCGGTGCCCCCGTACTTGCGCGTGGTCGAGACGTCGGCCTGCGAGAAGGCCTCGAACAGCCGACCCATCTGCTCGTCGGTCATGCCGATGCCGGTGTCGATGATGGCGAAGTCGACCGTGTCCGCGTGGCGCGCGATCGCGAGTGTGATCGTGCCGCCGTCGGTGAACTTGGCCGAGTTCGACAGCAGGTTGAACAGCACCTGCTTCACCTTCACCAGGTCGGCATCGAAGGCCCCGACCCCGGCCGGGCAGTCGAGGACGAACGTGTTGCGGTTCTTCTCCACCAGCGGACGCACGATCTGGTCGACCTCGGTGACCATCGCGGCAATGTCGACGCGCTCGATGAACAGGTCCATGCGGCCGGCCTCGACCGTGGCGAGGTCGAGGATGCCGCTGATGAGCGTGAGCAGATGCTTGCCGGCCGACTGGATCTTGCCGAGATCGGGGAGGAACTCCTCGGTGCCGAGGTCGGCGCACTCCTCGGCGATCAGCTCGGCGTAACCGATGATCGCGTTGAGCGGCGTGCGCAGCTCGTGCGACATGTTGGCGAGGAACTCGCTCTTGTGCCGCGAGGCGATCTCGAGCTCCTCGGTCTTGGCCTGCAACTCGCTGAAGAGTCGAGCGTTCTCGACCGCGATCACGGCCTGATCGGCGAAGGTCTGCAGCAACTGCTTCTCCGAGTCGGTGAATCGTTCGAGTCCGGCCCGATACACGCAGATCACGCCGAACGAGCCACGTTCGCGGGTCAGTGGGACCACACCCATGCAGAACGGACCGAGCTCGTCGAAGAGTCGGCGCAGCAACGCCGACTCGGACCAGGCCTCGCGATCGTCCGCGTAGGTCACCCAGCTCGGACGGCCTCGTGCAGCGAACATCTCCGCGGCGTCCATGTTGACCATCCATGGCGCCGCGAGTCTGTCGCCGTCGCGATGCTCGAGCGACGACGAGTAGGTCTTGCCGGTGTCGACCAGCGCGATGCCGGTGAGGGATCCCTCGACGAGCCGGTTGGCCTGATCGGCGAGCTCGTTGAGCACGGTGTCGAGATCGAACGCCGAGCGGCTGATGGTCTGGAGCACGGCAGCGACGGCGGTCTGCTGCTCGAGGGCCGCGCTCACTTCGCTGTTGCTCTCCTCGAGCTCTCGGAACAGGCGTGAGTTCTCGATCGCGATCACGGCCTGGTCGGCGAACGTCTGCAGCAACTGCTTCTCGGAATCGGTGAAGCGCCGGTCGCCGGTACGGGTGACGCTCACCGCTCCGAGCCGCTCGCTGCCACTCGCCAACGGGATGAGGGCCAACGATCGTGCGAGCTCGCCGATCCGGTCCATCTCCTCGACGAACTTCGGGTAGGAGTCGAGAAAAGGATCGTCGCGTCGAGCGGTGACGTAGCGGGCTCGACCACCGTCGATCACCTGGACCATGAGCTCGCGTGCCGAGTCGGCAACGTCCGGGTTCACTTCGCCCGCGGCGGCGGCCGGTACGAGCACACCGTCGCGGAAGACGTACAACACCGTCAGGTAGCCGCCGACCAGTCGATGGGCCTGATCGGCGAGTTCCGTCAGCACCGCGTCGAGATCGAAGGCCGAGCGGCCGATGGTCTGCAGCACGGCGGCGACGGCCGTCTGCTGCTCGAGCGCGGCGCTCACCTCACGGTTGCTCTCCTCGAGCTCGCGGAACAGGCGGGCGTTCTCGATCGCGATCACGGCCTGGTCGGCGAAGGTCTGCAGCACCTGCTTCTCGGCGTCGGTGAACCGGCTCTCGCCCGCACGGAGAACCGAGAGGAGACCCACGACCCCGCCGCTGCTGCGCATCGGCACGCACACGACCGAGTGCGCACCCCAGCGGTCGAGCCCAGCATCGGCCAGCGCCGACACACCGCGGTCGTTCTCCCGCACCGTCGTGGCGATCAACCGGTTCCGCTCGATGACGGACTCCTCGAAGTTGCCGAGCACCGCCGTCCCGGGCATCTGGTAGTGGTCGATGTGATCGAGCGGATACACGTACGTCGTGCCGTAGTGGTGACCATCGAGTCCTCGGATGGCGACGTGGATGCTCGGCACCAAACGGTGGGCCTGCTCCACGAGTTCGTTGAGCACCACGTCGAGGTCGAACGCCGATCGGCTGATCGTCTGCAGCACCGACGCCACCGCCGTCTGCTGATTCAATGCAGCGCTCACCTCGCGGTTGCTCTCCTCGAGCGCCTTGAAGAGGCGGGCATTGTCGATGGCGATCACGGCCTGGTCGGCGAACGACTGCAGGATCGTGGTGTGCCGATCATCGAACGGGCGGTCGTCGTACCGGTTCAGCATGACGAAGCCGATCGGGCCGTTGCGACCGGGCAGAGGCACGGCCACGCCGGAGACCGCGTCCGCTCCTGGGCGTTGCGAACGGATGATCCTGGCGCTCAGCGGGTACTCGCCTTCCCACGAGTCGATCGGTCCTCGGACATGGACCGGACGGTTGGTCGCGTAGGACGCGCCCGGGATGCTGCCACCAAGTCGCCACCGTTGTCGAGGGAGATCAGACCGTCGACATCGCTCCAGAACTGCCAGGAACGGCCCTCGAGGAACCCGATCGAGGCGTAGTCGGCGTCGCACAACCGACGTGCCGCTCCAGCGATTGCCGGCAGGGTGGTCGAGATGTCGCCGGGCGACATGCCGATCACGCGCATCACCTCGGCCGATGCGGTCTGCTGCTCGAGCGCCTCGCTCACCTCACGGTTGCGCTCCTCCAGCTCCCGGAACAACCGAGCGTTCTCGATCGCAATCACCGCCTGATCGGCAAACGTCTGCAGCAACCGCTTTTCCGCGTCGCTGAATCGTGCGAGGCCCAAGCGGAGGACCGCGAGGAGCCCGACCACGCGATTGCCCTGGAGGAGGGGCAACGTCGCGATCGAGTTCACACCGTGGACCTCGAAGTGACGTACGGCCACCGGGCCAGCAGCTTCGGCGGCCTCACCGGTGGGATAGCCCGCATAGTGCGGTCGACCGCGTTCGACGAAGAACGCAACAGCATCCGGGTCCCGCCACCCGTTGAACTCGGGGGCGATGGAGCCATCGGCACGAATGATCTCCGGCGGGAAGACGGTCATCTCGCCGGTGTCCACGACGATGATCGCTGCCTCGCGTCCGCCAACGAGCAGCGTCGCCTGCCGGGACAGTTCCTCCAGGACGGTGCCGAGGTCGAAAGCCGAACGGCTGATCGTCTGCAACACAGCACCGACGGCGGTCTGTTGTTCGAGGGCTATGCGCACGTCGCGGTTGCTCTCCTCGAGTTCGTGAAACAGGCGCGAGTTCTCGATCGCGATCAGGGCCTGATCGGCGAAGGTCTGCACGATCGCCTCGTCGCGCTCGGTGAACGGCCGACGGTCCCAGCGCATCAGCGAGAACACGCCGGCGAAGCTGCCCGGCCTGGTGAGCGGCACCATGAGATACGCGTTGGCGGGAACGTGTCCGGCGAACTCGAGCCCCGGACGTCGGGTTCGATCGTCGCCGCTGCCCCTTGGGCCAGAGGGACGCGTGAACCCATCCGGGACCTCACCGGTGCGCAGGTACTCGTGCATGTCGAGATCGAAGCGCAGCAACTGTCCCTCGGTGACGAGCTCGACGACATGTGGTACGCCGAGCTCGAAGTTCGAGTCGTTGGCACCAGCGACCTGCTCGGCGCTCAACCCGTGGTTCGCGCCCACCACGTACCGCCCCTCGCCACGCTGCCACACCAGGCCGACGTCGGCGTCGCACAGGCGGGCGGCGATGCCGAGCACCTGGTTCAGCACGGGCTCCAGCTCGGTCGGCGAGCTGCTGATGATCTCGAGCACCTCGGCGATCGCCGTCTGCAGTTCGAGCGACTCGTCGAGGTCAGTGAACAACTTCGCATTGGCGATCGCGATCGCCGCCTGCTCTGCGAATCGTTGGACGATCGCGCCGTGTCGCTCGTCGAACGGTCGCACCTCGAAGCGGTTCACGTTGATCCACCCGAAGTGGTCATCGTCGACCCGGAGCGGGACGCTGAGCGCGCTCCTGATCTGGTGTGGCATGGCGGGCGAGCCATCCAACGCCGCCACGTCGTGGACGTACGCCGGATTCGTCACATCGACATCGGGCGGCATCGGGACCCGGAGTCCCACGATCGGCTTGTTCGCTGCAACGCTGGTCGCGACCAGGACGATCTCGTCGCCGTCGCGACGGCCGATGTTCGCGCTGTCGGCGTCGCATAGACGCGCCGCCTGTTCGACGATGCCGTCGAACACGGCCTGCAGATCACCGGGGTTGTCGCTGATCAGCCGGAGCACCTCGCTGGTGGCGGTCTGCAACTCGAGGGCGCGCTCGAGATCCCCGAACAGGCCGGCGTTCTGGATGGCCAGCACGGCCTGATCGGCGAACGACTGCAGGATGGGGCCGACCTTCGGATCGAACGGGTCGACCTCGGTGCGGTTGAGGTTGAGGTTGCCGATCCACGTGTCGTCGCGGAACAGCGCGATGGTGACGAAGCTGCCGACCGTGTATTCCTCGATGTACGACATCCCGATGGGATCGTTCCGCTTCCGCATGAACGCCGCGAAGTCGTCGACGAACACGGGAGAACGCTGATCGCGGGCCTTCAGGTTCACACCCGCCAGTGCGACGGGCACCTCCCGCCCGAAGATGCTCTCGCGGTCCCCGGACTGCGCCCAGGCGCCCTCGAAGCGCATGACGTCGCCTCGCAGGAGGAGCACTCCACCGACGGTTGCTCCGCACAGCGCACCCGCCCGAGCGGCGATGCCGTCGAGCACCACTCGCAGGTCGCCGGGGTTGGCGCTGATCAGCGTCAACACCTCGCTGGTCGCGGTCTGCAACGACAACGACTCGGCGAGGTCACGATTGCGGGTCTCGAGCGCGGTGAACAGTTCGGCGTTGTCGAGCGCGATCACGGCCTGGGCGGCGAACTCCTGGAGGAGTGCGATCTCGTCGTCGTCGAAGGCGACGGGCTCGGCCCGCTGGGCGATGAGGAAGCCCCACTTGCCGAGGCTGCCGGCCATCGGCACGAACAGCGTGGCGCCGTTCGTGATGCCACCTTCGACCGCACGTTGCGCGACGAACGGGTTCTGTGCACGCCACTCCTCGACCGGCCCGACCAACTGCGTCGGGACGCCGCTGGTGTGGGTCTGGTCGACGATGAGGTCGCTCCCCAGCCGTTCGCGGGCAGCGAAGTCCGAGAGCCCTCGCTGGCGGTCCCACGCAGTGAACGAGTGGTCGTCGCCGTAGGTGATCGCCAGGTGTGACACGTCGACCAACGCCATGGCTGCACGGTGGATCTCGGGCAGCGTCCGCCCGAGGTCACCGGGCGAGGTGCTGATGACGCGAAGGATCTCGGTGTTGGCCGTCTGTCGGGTCAGCGCGGCATCGAGGTCGTTGAACAGCCGGGCGTTCGAGATCGCGATCGCCGCCTGCTCGGCGAACGTCTGCAGCACCTCGCCGTCGCGCTCGTCGAAGGGACGCACCTCGAGTCTGCCGATGAGGAGCATGCCGAACGGCTGCCCGTCGGCATAGAGCGGGGCGACCAGGCTGCTGCGGACGTCACGGACCACCTCGTGGGTGAGGCCGCCGACGCCGACGAGCGCCTGTGCGTCGTCGATTCGCACCGGGCCTGCTGAACCGGCCAGGACAGCATCACGGAACCCGCGACTCAGCGGTGAGCGAACGCCTGCGAAGTCGGGCTGCGTCGTGTCCAACAGGTAGGTCAGCGTGTCGCCGTCGAACCGCGCGACGGCGCCGGTGTCGCCGTCGACGAGCCGCACTGCTCGCTCGACGAGTCCGTGCATCACCGCGTGCAGGTCGCCCGGGTGCGCGCTGATCAGCCGCAGCACCTCGCTCGTCGCCGTCTGCAACTCGAGCGACTCACCGAGATCGTTGAACAACCGGGCGTTGGCGATCGCGACAGCCGCCTGTTGGGCGAACGACTGCAGGACGTGGCCATCGGCGACGTCGAACGATCTGCAGTCATCGCGACTGAGGGTGAGCTGACCGAAGTACTCGTCCCGGACGTACACCGGGATCGACATCAGGCTGCCGATGATCGGCCCGTGGTAGTCGTCGGAGATCTCGTGCACGGCCATGTCCTCGACGAAGACCACGGCATCACGGGCGCCGGCATCGACGAACGAGCGCGTCGCCGTCCACTGGGCGCCGACGAGGTCGTCGATGCTCTCGGGGCCGTGGACGGCGACGCAGGTCGCCCGACCGTCCACGATTCGATTCAGCATCGCTCGGTCGGCGGCGGCGAGGGTCGCTGCTCGGGCGAGCAATCCCCTGGCGACGGTCGCGAGGTCGCCCGGGTGATCGCCGACCAGACGCAGCACCTCGCTCGTCGCCGTCTGCAACTCCAAGGACTCACCGAGATCGTTGAACAGGTTCGCGTTGGCGATGGCGACGGCGGCCTGGTCGGCGAACGACTGGAGGATGCTGCCGTGGCGTTCCTCGAACGGACGGACCTCGAACCGGGAGACCATCAGCCGACCGAAGATCTGGTCGCCGTTCACGAGCACGACGGACAGCAGACTGCGCGCCGGGCTGGTGACCTCCATCAGTTCGTGGAGGTCGTCGATGAAGGTGGGGCCGCTGGCTTCGGTGAGGAAACCGACGGGCACCCGTGTGCCCACCATCTGCTGAGCGCCTGGCAGGTTGTGCGCGACGAACTCCAACTCGTCACCGACGAAGCGTTGAACGCTCCCGCCTTGCGCGTCGCACAGCTGCGCCGCCTGCTCGACGATCCCCTGGAAGACGGCTCGCAGGTCACCAGGGTTCGCGCTGATCAGCCGCAGCACCTCGCTCGTCGCTGTCTGCAGCGCCAACGATTCACGCAACTCGTCGGCTCGGCGGGCGCTCTCCACCGCGTGGGCCGCTTGTGCAGCGAACGACTGCAGCAGCGCGACGTCGTCGTCGGTGAACGGGTCGACCTCATCGCGGAACACGCACATGCCGACCGCTGCGCCACCGATCGGCACCGGAACGTAGACCGACGACTTGATACCCAGTGCGGCGGCTGCGTCGCGGGACTGGGCGTACTCGTCGCCGAGCATCGACTGGTCGTCGAAGCGGATCACCGAGCGTTCGCGCAACACCTCCGCCAGCGACGACGTCCGAACGTTCGGCCGCGCGAACCGGCCCCGATGCCGCAGCTCACCATCTGGAGTCGCGAACTCGGCGTACATCCCGATCTCGTCGCCCTCGAGGACGAACACGCCAGCGGACATCGCCCGGAACAGATCGGACGCAGCCGCGGCGATGTCGACCAGCACGGTCTGCAGGTCGTTCCCCGAGGTGACCGCGCTGAGGACCGCTGCGAGCGCGTGCTCTCGACGACGAGCGGTCGTCAGTAGTACTTCCAGATCCTCCGACACGCAGCCCCCAATGCCCGGTCGAGGGAGACCATAGATCGGCCGTCGGCGTCGGTGCGCGTGATCCACGGCACGTCCCAGTTCCGTTTTGCATCACGGGTGACGCGTTCACCCGAGGGTCGTCAGCGGATCTGGCGGATGCCTTCGCCCTCACCCCATGCTCGGTCCGCGGTGAACACCTCGCTCGCGAGTCGATGACCGAGCGCGAGGCACAGACGATCGCCGAGCGACAATCCCTCGGGACGACGCCACCGGGCGGCCGCCCATTCCGCGTCTTCGATCGTGACGGGCTCGACCGTCACCCCATAGCTCTCGAGCAGGGCACGAGCGAGCGTCCAGTCGCGATCCGAGCCACGAACCCGCTGGGCGACCTCCGACCAGTTGGCCGCTCCGCACGTGACGCCGGCGACGAGCGCATCCTCCACGATGTCGGCACCCGGCTCCCCCTGCAGGAACGCCAACACCGCCGATGCATCGAGCACGGTCACTCGGCGGACCCGTCCATCATCTCGTCGGCGGCGGCCCGTCGGCGATCGGCGAGCAACTCGGAGACGAGGTCGGCGCCGGTCAGATCTCGCCGCACCATCCGCTTCAGCTGATCGCGGGTCAGCAGCACGATCCCGTCGGCGGTCTCGATCATCGTGACGGGAGTACCAGCGATGAGTCCGGCGTGTTGACGGAGCTCGGCCGGCACCACCAACCGCCCCCGATCTCCCATCACCGTTGCATGTGTCCCACGCATACACACAGCGTACCACTCACTGCAACGATGTGGGTCATCACGCCCTGCTTCGCCACCCCGTCACCGCGACGACACCGGGGCGACACGCACCGACGCCCTGGTGAACGGTCCGCTCCCCTACGGTGAGGTGCATGGCAAACCGCCTCGCGAACGAGACCTCCCCCTACCTCCGCCAGCACCAGGACAACCCGGTCGACTGGTACGCCTGGGGC
Organism: Actinomycetota bacterium; assembly: GCA_963169665.1. Classification (GTDB taxonomy): domain Bacteria; phylum Actinomycetota; class Acidimicrobiia; order Acidimicrobiales; family Ilumatobacteraceae; genus VFMC01. Next base: position 44,688 of record CAUJET010000048.1, read on the forward strand.
GAGGAGGCCTTCGCAGCCGCCCGTGAACGCAACGTGCCGATCCTGCTGAGCGTCGGCTACTCGGCCTGCCACTGGTGCCACGTGATGGCCCACGAGTGCTTCGAGGACGACGAGGTCGCCGAGGTCACCAACCGCCTGTTCGTCAACATCAAGGTCGACCGCGAGGAGCGTCCCGACGTCGACTCGATCTACATGGACGCAGTGCAGGCGATGACCGGACGCGGCGGCTGGCCGATGACGGTGTTCCTCACGCCCGACGGCAAGCCGTTCTTCGGCGGCACCTACTTCCCCAAGCCCACGTTCCTCCAGCTGCTCGCGGCGATCGACGACGTGTGGCGCAACAAGCCGGCCGACGTGCAGCAGAACGTCGGCGCGCTGATGGAGGCGATCGACCGCACCCGCACCGTGGCGGCGGCCAAGGAGGTCCCCGGTGCGTCGATGATCGACCTCGGGCTGCAGCAGCTCGCCAAGTCGTTCGATGCACAGTGGGGCGGCTTCGGCACGGCACCGAAGTTCCCGTCCACCAACAGCATCGAGCTCGTGCTGCGCGCCCACCTGCGCACCGGCCACCCCGACCCGCGCCGCGTGGTCGACACCACCCTGCAGGCCATGGCCTCCGGCGGGATGTATGACCATCTCGGCGGCGGGTTCGCCCGCTACTCCACCGACGAGCACTGGCTCGTCCCCCACTTCGAGAAGATGCTCTACGACCAGGCGCTGCTGGCCCGCATCTACGTTCGCGCCGCGCTCGTCTTCGACGACCCCGTGTATCGCCAGGTCGCGAGCGAGACCATCGACTACGTCCTGCGCGAGCTCCGCCATCCCGACGGCGGGTTCTTCTCGGCCGAGGATGCCGACTCGCTCGACGC
>CAUJET010000049.1 GCA_963169665.1 Actinomycetota bacterium
GAAGGCGTTGATCCGACGCCTCCAAGCCGTCTACGGAACCGGGCGCTACCTGGCGATCATCGACCCGAAGGGCGAGTACTCGACCGTTGCAGCGGACCTCGGGCTGGCGGTGATCAAACTGTTCCCCGGCGAAGGCGGAGCCCGGGTCAACCCGATGGACCCCGGCAGCACCTCGAACGACGACAGCGTCATCGCCCGCCAGACCCTCGCCGCGCAACTTGTCGCCGGTGTGCTCGGCCGCGAGCTGACCCCGCTGGAAGACGCTGTGCTCTCGTGGGGGATCGAGACTCGATGCCGCGCCAATCAGGCGTTCACTCTCGCCGACCTACACCGCGAAATTCTCGACCCACCGGACGAACTCGTCCGCCTCTCGCGCCACACGCCGCTCGAACTCGCCCGGGCCACGTCGCCGGTGACGTTCGCGCTCGACAAGCTGTGCTCGCGCACATTGCGCGGCATGTTCGACGGCCCCACCACCGTGCACGTCGACTGGGACAACGGACCAGGCGTCGTACTCGACCTGTCCGCCGTGTACGCCAACAGCGAAGCCCTGCCGCTGGTGATGGTCGCCGCCACCCACTGGCTCAACGGCGCGCTTCGTGGTCGCCCCGAACGACGATCCGTGCAAGTGATCGACGAAGCCTGGGCCGCGGTGCGCCACGGAGCCGCATACCTCCAAGGCTCACTCAAGCTGTCACGCACCTACGGGGTCGCCACCGTGCTCGTCTGCCATCGCCCCTCCGACCTCACCGCACAAGCCGACGACGGCACCGCGTCGTCGAAGATCGCCGCCGGGCTGTTGTCCGACATCCAGACCCGCGTTCTGCTGCGCCAACCGCCTGAGCAGATCGCCGCAGCGGTCGAGATGTTCGACCTCTCCGAACGTGAACGGGATTGGCTGAGCCAGCTCGTGCAAGGCCGTGCGATCTGGAAGATCGGTGCCCGCACCGCCGTCGTTCAAACCGTGTTGACCGCCAACGAGCGGAAGCTGTTCGACACGGATGCTGCGATGACCAGCTAAAGCCATGGGTTCACGCACAGTGAAGCCATTTCGGTGGGGAACTGCGGGGTGTCGCCCGGTATCGATGCTAGTTGGTGCCTTGGGTTCCCGAACTGCGGATGGTCGTATCCATCTGGTCGGTGTGGTCGAGGGTGGCGGTGTAGCGCATGGCTGTGTCGACAGCGATGTTGAACAGTTCGCAGATTCGTCGGATGTCGCCGCCGGTGGCGCGGACTTCGTCGAGGATCCGGTCTTCGCGCAGGGTTTGCGAGGCGAGGCTGACGTGGCTGAGGGGAAACGATCGGCTGACGGGTGTGAGTCTCGGGCCGGTGCGCCGGTTGATGAACAGGTGCGGGTTGATCGTCGCCGGCCAAGTGAGGGCGCGGTGGTCGAGCCACGCGGCGAGTCGTGGGAGCACCGGTCCGGCGAGCGGGATGATGCGGTCGTTGATGGTGAGGCGGCCGTCGGCGATGTCGGTGAGTTGGAGCGCTCGGAGTTCGTTGAGGGTGAGGGCGTGGAACGCGACGAACGCGACCGCCAGCGCGCTCGCGGGGTCTGGCGAGTTGAGCGCGGTGCGGATCGTGTCGGTGTCGAGTGGGAGCGGGATCGTGCTGTTGGTGTCGGTGACCGGCATCGCCCGGATCGGATCGACGAAGACGAGCTTGCGGCCTCTGAGGACGCGGAACAGCGACCTGAGTCCTTGCTCGACGGTGTGGCGCCGCGGTCCGCGTTGGGGCAGCACGGCGAGGATGTCGTCGCGGTCGATCTCGGCGAAGGAGTCGTGTCCTTGGGAGGCCCACCGGCGGGCGATCGGGGCGATCGCGCGGATGTGCAGCTGGGCGGTCTGAGAGTCTCGTGGGTGGCGGCGGGGGGTGGTCGTGCTGCCGTTGATCATGATCCCGAACCAAACGCGCAGCTGGGCGGTCATCGGTGCGGGAAGCCCGTCGATTTGGGTGTTGAAGTAGCGCTCGGCGGGCGAGAGTCGGTCGTCGATCAGCAGACCGGCGGCGGCGAGGATGTCGAGAGTCGATTGGGCGCTGACGTTGTCTCGCAGACTCGGCAACTGGAGCACGTCGCTGGCGGTGATCTTCGCGTTCGGGGCGTGTTGAAGGACCTGGACCAGGCGCATCGTGCGGCGCACGTCGTTGGTCTGCTTGTTGCTCCAACCATGCGCGACGGCGTGGTCGCGGATCACCTCGTCGCAATAGCGCAACAACGCGGTGTCGACGGTCGCGGCGAGCGCGACGACCGCGGAGGACTCGAGCTCGGACGCGAACAATGCGAGCTGATTCCAAGGGACGGGGCTGAACTGTTGGCCGTGCGCGACGCTGGACAGGCGCGGCAGCGCCTGTCTGAGATGCTGCTCGTCTGTTGCTCGCGACGGCCGACCGGCGGGCGGCTCGACGCGACTGCGAAGTGTGTGTCGCGTGTTCTGCACGTTGGCGAGGAACAGTTGTTGCCCGAACCGGGTGGCGTCGGCGAGGTCGACAGCGCGGCCCGGTTGTTGGCGCAGGCGGGCTTGTTCAAAGCACAGCCGACAGGCTCGCCGTTCGCTGACGATCGTGTGGCGGCCGCAACAGACGCAATCACCTGCGGCGAATTGGGCCTTCCACCAGCGACACGACCAACACCGCGACCGGTGCTTGCGCGACACACCCCACGCCAAGCATCCGACGCACGTCTCGATGTGCGCTGGCCCACGCGGGTGGCAGGCGACGCACAACCCGCTGTTGAAATAGCAGTCCGATCCGCAACCGACACAGGGCGGCGCGGTGAGCGGCCCGCCGGGCAGACAGTCGTAGCAGAAATCGACTCGGGGTTTGGTCCACGCGACCCGCTTGGCTCGGCAGACAACACACCACGCCGGTGGCTCGGTGTCGATCACACGGGCGGTTCAGAACGCGGGTTGCCGAACCGCGGAGTGACCCTGCCTGTGCTGGTTCCGTCAGCGGTGCGGGCCACCAATGGTCGCGCGGCGGCGACCTTGTCCGGCTCGGGGATCAACAGCGCGGACGGTTCACAATCAAGCACGACACAGATCACGTCGAGGTCGTTGAGGTTGATCGTGTTCGGTGTCCCGGTCCACCACCCGGACATCTTCCCGGCGCTGATCTCGAGCCCGGCCGCGGCGAGCATCCGGCGCAGCTCGGTCGATTTCCAGATGCCACGTTCGGCCGCTTTCATTCGCAGGTTCCAACGCATGACGTCACCTTCCTCCGAGACGGGATTCGAGACGCCGGTTGGCGTCGCTCCATGCCTGCTCGACGAAGTCGCTGCGCACATGGATGTAATGGGTTGTCGTCGACAACCACTCGTGGCCGAGCAGTTCTTGCAACGCTTTCAGGTCCATCCCGCTCGCGTAGAGCGACGACGCGCAGTAGTGGCGCAGCACGTGTGGGGTCAGCCGACCCGACCACGCCGGCAACCACTGCGCGGTCTGGCGGACCAGGCCTTGACGCAACGCTTCGGAACCGACGCGGCGGGAGCGGGGCAGGACCGGGTCATGGCGTTCGCTGGGCATCATCGGTGCGTCCGGGTCGGACCAGTCGTTGCCGAACAGATGGCGGACCTCGGCCAGCCACCAATCGATCAACTCATCGGCGCCGTTGATCGCCGGCACCAGCCGAGCCTTCGGCCCCCGGCCGCGGGCACCCTTGCCGTGCCGGACGTGCACCTTGCCGAGCCCGCCGAGATCGGGACGCCAATCGCGCACGTCGAGCATCACCGTCTCATTGATCCGCAAACCCAACCGGCGCCACAACGACGCCGCGAAGTAATCCCGCGCCGCGGGCAGATACTTGCGGGCGCTCGGCAGGGTCGAACGCCACTTGGCGAACAGCTCGTCGATCTCGGACTCCGACGGCGGCACCCGCACCCGGCCGACCAACATGCTCGCCGGCTTGTTGAACTCGTCAATCGGCTGCTCAACCACCCATCCCGTCAGCGCGTGGATGTCGCCTTGATAGCGGGCGATCACGAACGCATAGAACTGGGCCAGCATCGAAGCCTTGGTCGACCGCGTGCTTGGCGCGTTGCCGACGCGGCGCTGCTCGTTCAAGAACCGGTCGGCGTCATCACACGACCCCGACCACAACGGGCCGGACAACGACTCGGCGAACTCGAAGATCACCCGTCGCGTGCTCGACACGTAGTCGTCGGTCAAGCCGGCGGCAGCCATCGCCAACGCGTACTGATCGATGATCTCCTGCGCGAACACGGCGATGTCGTCCTCGCTGCGCAACGCCGCGGCCGAGCCAATGTTCCGCACCACCGCCAGCGTCGTCATCAGATCGGTTCACGCACGCCGACGACCATAACAGCATTCCGACCAACCTTCAGCGAGAGTGAGGTTCAATCATTGACACCGACAATCAACATCCACCCGAATCCACCTCGCACGATCTGCCAACCCGAAACCAACCGCCAGATCGAACCCGAGGCAGTAGGGGTTGACATCGCTGGGGTCTTGGGGGAGCGTGTCGGGTGAGTCGCCCGCCGGCGACGACTCGCTGGCCGATCGACGACATTCTGGCGCGCACCGACCTCGCTGCACTGTTGGACGAGTTCGCCCAACCAGACCAGCGCGCCCGTCGCTGGCACTGTCCGCTCAACGATCACGACGACAAAAACGCCTCGGTCACCATGCATCGCGACCAGCGTGGCCACGAGCGTTGGCGATGTTGGTCCGGCGACCAACGCCATCGCGGCGATGCTGTCGACCTCGTCCAAGCCGTCCGTGGCAACACCCGCGCCGAGGCGATCGAGGAGCTCGCAACACGAGCAGGACTGGAGCCCGGTCGCGAGCTCCCACCAATCGCGCAACGCAAGCCGACGGCGCCGCCTGCTGTGGCGCTCGATGAGCGCGTCGTCGCCTACGCCAACATCTGCGCACGACTGCTCTGGTCACCGCTCGGAACGCCGGTGCGTGAGTGGCTCCACAACCGCGGCCTCGACGACGACGTGCTACGAGCCAACCACGTCGGCGCCGACCCCGGCCGCGACCGGCTGCGCCGATCACGCGGCATCCCATACGGGGCCGGCCCTGGAGCCACGTTCCCAGCCCTCGACGCCAACGGCCAGATCCGCTACGTCCAAACACGAGCGCTCGAACCGAGGCCGGGCTACGGCAAGTACGACAACCCATCCGCTGCGCTCGCCCCGAACCCAAGGCTCACCTGGGCCGTGCCGCCCCGCCCCACCCAGCCAGGCCAACTACTGATCTGCGAAGGCATCCCC
>CAUJET010000050.1 GCA_963169665.1 Actinomycetota bacterium
CATCCGCACCCTCACCATCAACCCCAACCACCGATACCACGGCACCGGCCGACCCCCAGGCGGCCCCAAAGGACCCCGAAAAAGCAAACATCCCGGACCCTGATGAGGGTCCGGGACTTGCCGATGTCTCGCGACATCACAGTGGAGCGGGTGACGGGAATCGAACCCGCGTATTCAGCTTGGGAAGCTAGATCGAGCTGGGAACGGAGATCCAGGTCAACAGGTATTTCACCAGGTCAGAGCCATAAACGTGAGTTGACGGCCTTGTCCCGTGTTGCCCCTTGCAGTCCTCTGGTCACCCTTGTTCTAGGCACGTTGTAGGCACGGGATCGAGGCTCTTCGCGGCCACCGGAAACCGCGGGCTCTCGGCCATCCAGCAGATCCTCTGTTGCAGTGAACACTCAGCGTGATGGACTCGCAGTTCCGGCGTCCCCGTCGCTCGTCGGGTATAGCGGGCGTTTGGGGATGCGCCCAGATCAGATGATCTGTGCGCGCGGGCGGCTTGCGTTATGCGCCCAGAGCGGGCACTAGGGGCGGCTCGTGCGGGACGGGTTCTCAGGGCGCGATGTTGTCGAGCCCGCGATCGGTCAGCAGTTCAGCAGCGCGGTCGACGATCTGCATTCGCGTGGTTGCGAGGAGATCGAACCAGTCTTGGTGCTCTGCGAGCGCCGCCCTCTGGTACTCGGCGTAGGTCTGATACCAGATCGTCTGAAGGTCGGTCTGTGCTTGGCATCGGGCATCGGCTACAGCGACGTCGATTTCTCCCGGCGTGGCGTCACCGTCAGCAAACGCGAAGGTTCGTGCGAGGTCGTTGGGTGTTGTGGCACTGCCAAGAGCGTCCTCGCCCGCGCCTTCTGAGACGCATGCGCGCCACTGAGAGAGTGCAGACGCGACTCGGTGATCGTTCAACGTCTGCTCGGCGAGCGCCACGGAATCAGTTGCCTGTTCCTCGACGAATATCCGCAGGGCGTCCTGCTGGTCGAGCAAGCCGTCAAATGCAGCATCGAGCTCGCCAAGACAGCCCCCACCGCTCGAGGTCTGAGTCCCGGTGGGTGTGCCGTCTGGCAGTGTCACCTCCACCATCGGCGCGTCGGTTGCGCCCATCAGCGCCGTGTAGTAGTCGCTGTCGTGACTTGATGAGGGGGTTGGCGGGAAGTGGTAGCCATAGCGTGCAGCCGCCTCCTCGGTCCCGATACCGAGCACCGGGTGAGGCGTCCACGCACCCACGGACAGCACCATCTCGTCAATGTCCAGAGGCAACTCGAATCCGGAGCGGCGCATGCATTCCTGCACCAGCACCCGGCTCGCTGCCTCTAGCTGGATGTATCCAGCGCGTGTCCACGCCACGCCCGTCAGCGGGACACCGGTGGGCAACGGCGCAGGCGAACCAGCGGCCGCGCCGGTGCCTCCATCGCGCTGGCTGACGACGGCTACACCCGCGACAACAAGCACCGCTGCGGCAGCTCCCAATGCCACCTGCGGCCACGTACGGCGGTGGCGTTCGGCCTTCGAGACGCGAACCATGGAGCGGTCCGACACGATTTCCTCGAACGTGTCGAATGGCGTCACCTCTGATGCCCGGGCAGACAGATGCCTCTTCAAACGATTCTCGATGTCATTCATGACAACTCCTTCTGTAGCGCGGCCAAGCCACGATGAATCCACGGTCCTACTGAGCCACTCCGACACTGCAACGCCGTCGCGATCTCATCCACGTTCAGCCCCGCGTAGAACCGAAGGACGAGCGCCGCCCGTTGGTTGAACGGCAGGGTCGCTAGGGCTTGATCGAGGATGATGCCGTCTGTCGCCGAGGTGTCCCAGGAAACGTCATCGGTCGCTATCCGTGGCGCAGCCCGTTCCGCGACCTTGTTGCGTCGAGCCCAGTCCCGGCAACGGTTGATCACCGCGGTGTTGAGGTAAGCGGCGGGGCGATCCAGACCCGACCAACGTCGATAGACGTCAACCATGGCGTCATGGACGATGTCGTTGGCGAGTTCCTTCGAGTTGGTCAACAGGAAGCAGCGCCGCACCTGCCCTTCGAACTCGGCTCGGTAGAACTGCTCGAACTCCACCCTGACCGGTTCCTCCGATGTGACCAACACGTTGTGCACATCATCTTCGACGAGCAGCGGTTACAGATCAGTGCAGGTATCGCAGCGACGCGCACCACATGCGCACAGATCTGTAGATATTCCGGTGATCGAGTGAGGCTGGCGGGGTCCCTCGACGACGGCCTACTCACCCGGCGATCTGGGGCGGTGGGTTTGTGCTCGCCGTCGCGTGTAATGGGATGCCGGGACAATCGCCGTCGCGCCGATCCCTCGCGCACGTGGGCTCCGGAGCGCGATCGGAGGGCCATGCCGATTGCGCCACTGAGGCACTGCCGTAACCCTGGGTCAAGCGCGAGCGAACCAAGGCACTCCGGCCCCGCCGGGTGCCCCTTGGACGCGGCACCGCCGGAGCGTCCCAGAAGGCCGCAGTCCCCTGGTCACCGATCAGCTCCAGCCTGCGGCGGATCAGATTCGCTCAGGCTGGCTCTGACTCGCCGACGCATCGCGAGCGTCTGGCCTCGCCGATCGATCTCGAGGAAGTTGTGACGGGCGTAGAGCGCCCGAGCGATCTCGTTGTGTTCCCCGACGGTGAGCACGAGGTCGGCGCTCGCGTCCTCGGCTCGACACACGACCTCGGCCAGCAGTTGGTTGCCGATTCCGAGGTCGGGCTCGGTGGCGACGTCGGAGAGGACCCACGGGTGCCCGGCGGTGTCGAAGGTTCGGCGTGCTCGGATCTGGCGTTCGCATCGCGAGCCCAGGACGAGTGCCGACACGAGCATCGCCGGAACGGTCAGTGCAATGAGCGGGATGCTGCCGATCGCGAAGCCGTAGAGCATTCCAAGGAATGACGGGACGTACGTCGCGGCGAACAGCGTCGTTGCGCGAGTGGCATGGCCGGCCTCGGTGAGGAGCGCGATGCCGCCGTCGGGGTGGGTGATTCGTTGGTCGGCGCTGAACAGTCGCAGTGCGGACGCGAGTGGGTGCTTGTTGAACCGCCGGGCATGGAGTCGCGCCGCGCCCGTGAAGCGGAACGGTTCACTCGCTGGCGCGGTGGGCGGAGCGGATGATGAGGTCATTGGGCTGATGGTGCGGGCAAGGGAATGCATCGAGGTTGACGCTGCGGCCAGGCGCGACGGCGATGGGGATCAGGCATCCGCAGGGATGGCTCGGCAGCACGACAGTCGAGGGCGAACGACCCGTCAGAGGGTCGGGCTGGCCGCCGGACGGTTGGGCGCTCAGCCACACCGCCTGCGGCTCGCCAGTTCGGGCTTCGTGGATGACATCCACGTCGGTGAGCACGCGCAGGGTGACGGTGGCGCGTTGCGAGCCGGGATGGCGGTCGATGTCGATGATCCCGATGGGGAGCTTCGGGTCGAGGGTGCTGAGGTGTTGTGCGAGTTGTCCGACGGTGAGCATCGGCTGGTCTCCCTTCGTGGGTCGGCGGGTCAGGCAGTGCCACCTGTGCGCCGTGGCTTTCTGGAGGGGGAAGTGCTGGTTCGATTCTTCGACGGCAACTGGCGTTCGGTTGGCTTTGGTGGTTCGGTGACGGTGAGCACGTAGTCGAGGAAGCCGGGGATGGATGCGGCGACGTGTCCGGTTGATGGTGCGACGATGATGCCGCGGTCGAGGAGCCTGTTGCGGACGGCGCTGAGCGCGGTGATGGGTTTGCCGAGCGCGTCGGCGATCTGACCGGTTCGTACCGGATCGCTGGTCGAGAGGCGCGCCATGGCGGTGAGGTAGGTCTGTTCGCCGGCGGGCAGCTTCTTCCATCGAGCGACGTACAGGCCGCGTTCGCTGTCGTGGCGAGCGAGGTCGATCGCTTGGTTGGCGTCGTCGAGGGTGATGCGTG
>CAUJET010000051.1 GCA_963169665.1 Actinomycetota bacterium
CATCAGCGCACCGAACCGGTCGGGGCCACCGGCCACCGGCTCGTCGAAGAGGAGCTCGCGGGTGAACACGAACCGGCGGCTCGCACGCATCCGCGACAGGTGCTCGGACTTCGACCAACTCTGCACCCCACCGGGGATCACCCGGTTGCGATGCGGATCGTGGAGGTCGTCGTCCGCGAGCGACGGATCGTCCCGGCTGATCGGACGGCGCAGCACCGCACCCTCCTCCCCGCGAGCCATCCGCGCCTCGAACACCCGGATGCGTTCGTGCAGCACCACCCATGCCTGCTCGGCCGCGTGCACGCCGGACACGGGCGGCCAGTCGGCGTCGATCGCCGCGAACACGCCGCCGGGCCGCAACACCCGCGCCACCTCGGCCAGGGTCGCGACCGGTTCCATCCAGTGCATCGCCTGCACCGCGATCACCACGTCGGCCGAGCCCGCCGTGAGCCGCGTGTCGTGACTCACACCCTCCCGGTACTCCACGTTCGGCAGCGGCGTGGCCGCGGCCTGGGCGCGCATGTCGGGATTGGGCTCCACACCGATCACCGAGGCGGCCCAGCCCGCCGCCCATCGCGTCGACAGGCCCGTGCCGCTGCCGAGGTCGACCACGTCGGGACGTCGCACCGCATCGGGCCCTGCACCGGCGCTCGCACCGGTACCCGCATACGACGAGAGCACCGCCCCCAACCGCGGTGGCGGCGAAGGTCGGTGCTCGTCGTAGAGATCAGCGAAGCCGGAGAAGCGCTCGAGATTGCCACGGCCCACCGTCGGCGACAGCAGGTCTGGTTCCTCGTGAGCGCCGGCCACGGGCCTCACCCTAGGTCCGACACGGCGGGGCCGGGTCGATGCCATGTCGGTGGTGCGGGATCAGCCCATCTGGGTCGTGTGCGTGGGCAGCACCTTCACGACGACGCGATGGTCGGTGGGCTGATGCCACGGGTACACGTCCTGGTCAAGGTACTTCTTCGCCATCGAGTTGATGAACGCGTTGTCGGGATCGTCGGCGATCTCCACGACGGTGCCACGCACCTCGAGGTAGCGATAGGCGTTGGCGCTGTCGACGATCGAGAGCGCGACCTCGGGGTTGGCCTGCAGGTTGCGGTACTTCTGGCGACCGGTCGTCTGGCTGAACAGCACGTGCGTACCGTCCCAACCGAACCAGACCGGATTGTTCTGCGGCTTGCCGTCGGGACCGATCGTGGCCACGTGGGCGAGGGCAGTGGAGTCGAGCAGGTCTGCGTGCGAGGAGGGGATGGTCATGCGACGCTCCAACGCCGGCGGGCAACACGGCATTCCCGGTCCCGCCGACCGCACCCCTGCCGTCGGTGTGATGCGTGCCGACCGGGCGGGTCGTTGGAAACGCATCACACCGACGGATCACGGAACCGGTGCGGGCGGGCGGGCGGTTCCGTGTGGGTGGGTGTGACGCCATGTTGCGGCGCGAGGGTGGGGGCCGACCGTGATCCAGGTAAGAGTTCGGTGAGAGCGGCTCAGGGAAGGGCCTGCGACTGCAGGATCACCCAGTCCCACGCGGCGTGGAACACGATGCAGGCGATGATCGAGCCGCTCACGCGGCGCAGGCAGTAGAAGGCCGAGCCGAGGATCGCGGTCTGGAACAACTGTGCGATCGTCGGGCCGATGTCCTGTCCGAAGAAGGCGTTCGGCAGGTGGAACAACCCGAACAACACCGACGACACCAGCCAGGCGACCCGCTCGTCGGTGAGGTGGCGGCCGCCGACCAGCAGGATGCCGCGGAAGCTCAGCTCCTCGGTGGTGCCCACCAGCGCGACCGTCACGGTCATGCCCACCCAGTACGACGACGGCAGATCCTCGACACCGCGGCCGATCAACATGCCGACGAACACGAGGAACATCACGGCGACGGGCGCGTACATCCAGCGCGGCGCCGACCGTGGCGAGTCACGCAGCACCTGCGGCCACCAGCCCGCCCAGGTGATGAACGCGACCTGCATCGCCAACACCACGGACAATGCGATCCAGAACTGGCGCACCCACGGCGTGCCGACCAGCCCGAGGTCGCCGAAGTCGACGAAGTCGTCGCCCGGCGCGTACTTCACGAGCACCATCCACACGGCGACGTGGGCGGCGAACCAGCCGGCGAGCAACGGCCAGGTGGCCGTGCGGCCGGCAGGAGGGATCGTGGGTCGGGTCACGTCGGACATGTGGCTCCGTCAAGTGTCGGCTCGGGTGCGGGAATCGCTGACAGCGTGGCACATCGGGCCTTGACGGCGTCACTCATTCGGGGGGTCTTCCCGCCCAGGTCAGCGGGCAGGAATGCGCTCAGCTGGAGCGTCGACCACCCCGCCACCGCGTGCGTTCGGATCTTGAACGAAACGAGATCTCTCTTGACTCAAGGCGCGCCGGAATCCGTGCCGATGCCGAGGACGTGCTTCGGCGGCGGACCTCCCTCCTGATCGTGATCTGCGCGTTCCTGGGTCTGGTCGTGTCGGCCGTCGGCCCGACCGGCCCCGTCGACGCGGCACTCGCCAGCACCTCGTTCACCGCGGTCGGTCCGATCCGACTCGTCGACACGCGCGACGGCGGCGCAGTCGCTCCTGGCGCAGGTGCCGTCGTCGTCGTGCCCGTGCGCTCGATGCCGGGCGTTCCGCCCGACGCGGTGGCAGCGTCGATCACCATCGTGGCAACCGATGCCCGCGGCCCCGGCTTCGTCACGGTGTGGGGCGACGGGGTGCAGCCCGACACGAGCGCGTTGAACGTCGACCGCGCCGGCCAGACCCGCGCCAACTTCGCGATCACGCCCATCGGCACCGACGGCAACATCCGGCTCTACACCCAGGCCGGCACCCATCTCGTCATCGACCTCACCGGGGTGTTCCGTCCGGCCCAGACCGCGTCGTCCGGTCGCCTCGTGCCGCTCGGTCCCGCACGCCTGCTCGACACCCGTGACAGCGCCACGCCGCTCGCGCCGCAGGAGGTGCGCACGATCGACGCGACCGCCGTCGGAGTGCCGCCCGATGCGTCTGCCGCCGTCGTGTCGTTCACGGCGATCGGTCAGCCCAGCTGGTACGCAGCCTGGCCCGCCGGCACACCGTGGCCGGGCACCAGCGTGGTCAACACCGAGTTCGCCGGTGCCCCGGCGACGGCAACCGCGATCGTCCCGTTGATCGGTGGACGATTCGACATCAGCTCGCTGCACGGCGGCGACGTGGTGCTCGACGTCAACGGCTACTTCACCGGCGCCGGCGCGACCGCCGGCACAGAGGGTCTGTTCGTCCCCTTCGCACCCACCCGCGTGGCCGACACCCGCGGCACCACCGGCTCGCTCGCGCCGATCGGTCCCGCCGCCACGCTGAACACGGCTGCGTTCCCGTTCAGTGTCGTCACCGCCGGTTCGGTCGCGATGAACATCACCACCGTCGAACCCGTCGACAACGGCTACCTCACGGCCTACCCCACGGGAACCAGCCGTCCGACCGCCGCGGTGTCGAACGCATTGAGCCGGCAGGTGCTGGCCGCAGGAACGATCACCCCCGCCTCGGCACTCGGCGTGAACGTGTACACCCAGTCCCGGACCCATCTGGTGATCGACACCACCGGCTACTTCGTCACGGCAGAGCGTGCGGCGCCGCCCACCACCATCGGCACCCCCGACACCACACCGGTGTACTCGACGTCGTACAAGTTCAGCGTCACCTACAGCGATGGCTCCTACGCCCGCTGGAACCCGTGTCAGCCGATCCAGGTGAAGGTCAACTTCACCGGTGCACAGGCACACGGACGGGCGGCGTTCGCAAACGCGGTCGAGCAGGCCCGGCAAGCAACCGGACTCGCGCTGGTGGTCACCGAGGTCGCCTCGAACCCGGCCCCCGCGAACGGTCAGCTCGTCGTGCGGTGGGGCACGTCGGCCGATCACCCGTCGCTCACCGGCAGCGTGCTCGGTATCGGCGGCTTCTCGTACGCCCCCGGTCAGATCGTGCGTGGTTCGGTGATCATCCGCAGCGACCTCGGGTTCACCAGCTCCCACAGTGGCGAGGACATGCTCACCGGCACCCTCGCCCACGAGCTCGGCCACGCGCTCGGCCTGTCCCACGTCAGCGACCCGACGCAGCTGATGTACGCCTACGCGAACGGCTACGACACGTACCAGGCGGGCGACCTGTCGGGTCTGCGGTTGCTCGGTATGCAGCCAGGCTGCATTCCCTTCCCCGTGACCCGCACCGAGGGCGCCGGCTCGATCCCCGACCCCATCGGCGACGTCGTCGTGATCGACGTCGAAGGGCCCCACCAGGATCACTGAACCGTCGACGGTCTGCGACCGAGCGCCCACCCGATCCGTACGGCAGACTGCTCGGCGTGACTTCCTGGGGCGGCGGACGACGATCGGGTGACGGCTTCATGCAGTGCAGCGACGGACACGTCCGCTGGGGCGTGTTCGGTGCCGCAGGTGTGCTGTTCGTGCTGCGCCATGACGGCGCCGCTGCGTCGGTGATGCTGCAGAAGCGCTCGGCGTTCTCGCACGAGGGCGGCACGTGGAGCGTGGCCGGTGGTGCGATGGACGAGGGCGAGACCCCGTACGAGGCGGCACTGCGCGAGGCGAGCGAAGAGGTGGGCGAGGTGCCGGACGGCCATCGCCTGCTCGGCGAGTACGTCTTCGCCCCCGCCCACGACTGGCAGTACACGACCGTCGTGATCGAGGTCGACGGGCCGTTCGGACGCTCGATGAACTTCGAGACCGACGCCGTGGAATGGGTGCCGGTCGACGAGGTGGTCCAACGGCCGTTGCACGCCGGCTTCGCTGCTGCGTGGCCCCACCTGCGAGCCATCGTCGACGGCGCGATCTGACGGCGCCCGGCGTCGGACTCAGAGGTCGGCGATGTAGCGGCTCGCTCGACCCGACGACAGGCCGGCGGGCGAGAACGTGAGACCGGCGGGCTCCGACACCGACAACGCCTCGATGAGCGAGGCGGCGGCGGCGACCTCGGTGTCGAGCGCCTTGCCGAGCACGGCCGTCTTCACCTCTGTCTGCAGCCGACCCGTTCCGAGGTTGGCCAGCGCGGCGGTCGACGTCGAGATCTCCACGTCTCTGATCGTCCGGTGATCGGCGCCGACGACGAGACGCTTGCCGAACACTTGAGACCGGTGGGGATCAAACGCGCAAGCCACCACCGAGCGTGACGTGCCCGTGGTGCGACGCTGCCGCAGCACGGAACCGGTCGAACGGGAACGCCGTGTTGCCGCTGCCACCGCGCACACCGAGCACCGAGCCGCCGTCGGCGACGGAGTAGCGGAGCAGCTCGCCGTACGAGCCGTAGCCGCCGCTGTCGGCGATCCGCAGCGTCGCGTCGTCGACCACCTCGAGCCGCACCGGTGCGGCCACCGGATCCGGCACCGACGGGTCGAGCTGGAACAGACGCCCGCCGAGCTCCACCACGTCGTACACGCCCCACAGCGTCGCGAAGCGCCCGCAGTATCGATCGAGGTCGACCGACGAATCGGTGTCGGCCCCCGCCACGGCGAGATCGACCAGACGCACGAGCGCCGTCGCCATCCCGAGCGCCGGCCCGTCGATCGCGTTCGTGAGCACCGACACCGCGAGCTGGTCGACGGGATCGAAGAACGTGCGCGTGATGTGCCCGGGGTAGCCGCCGCCGTGGCCGAGCACGCGTCGCTTCCCGATCATGCTGACCGCGAGCCCCAGGCCGTACTCGGTGTCCGTGCCTGCCACGTCCCACTCCGTGCGCTGCATCATCCGCTTCGAGTCGTCGGTGAGCAGACGGTCGTCGCCGAGGAAGTGCGCGGACGCGTAGCGCACCACGTCGCTCGCCGTCGCGGCGAAGCCCGTCGCCGAGGCCATCGCACCGGTGTCGATGTGATCGATCACGAGCCGTCGGTCGCCGTACGCGAGCGCGCTGTGACCTGCCGCGTAGTCGTCCGCGCGGGCCGGGTCGTACTCGGGGGCGGTGTCGGTGAGGCCCAGGCGCGCCACGACGTGCTCGGCCACGTAGTCGTGGTAGCGCTGCCCGCTCGCCGCCTCGATCACCAGACCGAGCAAGGAATAGCCCACGTTCGAGTACTTGAAGCGCTCGTTGCGCTCGATCACCGCGGAGCGGTCACCGGCGATCCGCACCAGCGCGTCGAGGTCGGGGAACGCGTGGAACAGCTGCCAGAAGTCGCCGTCCCAGCCGTCACGGATCACGCCGCCGCCGTGGGCGAGCAGTTCGCGCACCAGCACCCCGGCGACCGGTGAGTCGCGCAGCGCTTCCAACCACTGACCCACGGTGTCGTCGAGACGCAGGCGCCCCCGCTCGACGAGCTGCATCACGCACGTCGCCGTGTAGGTCTTCGAGTGCGACGCGATCCGGAACAGGTGCCGGTCGGTGAGCGGCTCACCCGTCTCCACGTTCGCGACGCCGTGTGCGGTCGACAGCACCACGTCGCCCGAATGGAGCACTGCGGCCTGCACCCCGGGCACCCGAAGATGGTGCTGCTGGAATGCCAGCCAGCGGTCGAAGTACCCGCTGGCATCGGCGACCGCTGATCGGGGGATGCCTGTCATCCCCCGGAAGCTACAGAAATCCCCCGAACAGCCGATACCAATGGACGTGATGACCCGTCACCCGTCGCCCGACGACACGCTCCCCGAGCACGAGCCGCTGTTCGACCTGTACGTGGTGGTCGACTGGAGTGCGAACTCGACGCCCAAGCAGGGCGCCGACTCGATCTGGACCCACGTCACCGAACGCGGCGCGCCCGCGCAGGATCCGATCAACCATCCCACCCGGGCCGACGCCCGCGAGTACCTCGTGGGGCTGCTCACGGTGCACCCCCATCAGCGGATCCTCGTCGGCTTCGACATGCCCTACGGCTACCCCACGGGCTTCGCCGAAGCGGCCGGCCTGCCGGGAACGCCGGCATGGGCGGCCACGTGGCAGCACCTCGTCGTCCACATCGACGACCGCGCCGACAACGCCAACAACCGCTTCGCCGTCGCGTCGGAACTGAACGCCGCGATCAGCGACGGCCCCGGCCCGTTCTGGGGAACCACCTCCGATTCACACGTCACCCCGAACCTGTCGCGCACGAAGGCCCCCGGCTTCCCGCACGAAGGTCTCGCCGAGCACCGCCTCGCGGAACAGGCGCTGCGCGACGCCGGGATGCGGCCGGCATCGGTGTGGCAGCTGTCGGGCGCAGGCAGCGTCGGCAGCCAGACGCTGATGGGCGTGCCGGTGGTGCACGCGCTGCGCCATCACCCGTCGCTGAAGTCGCGGTCGGCCATCTGGCCGTTCGAGACCGGCCTCACCGCCGATCCCGTGCGAGGTCGACGGAACATGATCGTGCACGCCGAGATCTGGCCGAGCTGGATCGGCCGTCCCGACCCCGCACGACATCCCGTGAAGGACGCCGGACAGGTGTGCGGCCTCAGCGAACACCTGGCCGCGCTCGACGAGCGAGGTGAACTCGGCCCGCTGTTCGCACCGGTACTCGACGACGACACCGCGCGTGCGGTTGTGGAGGAAGAGGGCTGGATCGTCGGAGCGGTGATCTGACTCAGCTGCCGGCGACTGGCCAACCCTCTGGGCGCTCGCCGATGTAGTGGTAGCGGATCTGCTCGTCGCCGTAGCGATGGGCACGGCCGACCGGGCACGCATCGCGCATCGCCAGCCACAGGTGCCACTGCGCGACCATCTCGTCGTTGTCGGCCGGCTCGCCCGCAGCGATCGCCTCCTGCAGTCGGGGCAGGCAGTTGGCCGCGCAGTCGCAGGGCGCCTCGGCCGGCGACGGGACCTCGGTGATCGATCGCTCGAGCACGACGGCGGCGCGCAGCGCGATCCACGGACCGTACGTGGGGTGGACGCACAGGTGGCTCGGCGACAACCACGCCAGACCGGCGCGATCGGCGAGGCGTTGGATCGCGATGCGTCGCGGCGGCGGCTCGTGCGAGAAGCGGATGTCGACCACGTCGCGCACGTCGGCCGTCGCCTCGCGCACCGTACGCATCACGTAGGTGTCGACGGGATCGTCGAGCAGGCCGTGCTCGCTCACGAAGCGCTCGAGATGCGGCCACAGCGCCCGCGTGTTGCCGAGCACGAGCACCGTCGCATCGGGTGCCGCGCCGAGCCGGAACGGTGCATCGACCAGTTCGTCGTACGCGCCGGCCGCGGTGACCGCGGCGAGGTCGATGCCGCCCCGAGCGCAGCGCGCCCCGATCTCCTCGACCGAGACCATCTCGCCCACACCGCTCATGGGGTCAGCTCCCACGACTCGGTCAGCCACGCCTTCACGTCCTCGGTGAGATCGTGGGGCGAGCGGAGGTTCACCCAGTGGAACCAGCGGCGGCCCACCTCCATCGGCTTGCGGGCGATCTGTGGGTGCGCCACGCGGCGAGCCAGCGGGAACGACAGGGCCACCCACTTCGTCATCGGCCGCAGCTCCACCCAGCTGCCCGACTTCTTCAGGAACACGCCCACCGACACGGGCTCGACGTACACCTCGCCGAGCGTCGACACGAACGCGTGCACCGCGTCGAAGACGGGACGTTCGTGCGGCGGACCGGTCGAGAAGTAGTCGTCGAGCATCATCGCCGGCGCACATTCGTGGCCCTGCTTCGCCCGGGCGAAACGACGGCCGCAGTCGGGACACGACCAGGTCATCGCCCGATCGTACGACGACGTTTTCCGATCCGCCCCGACGGGCGCCCGACTTTGCTGACGCACTCGTTCGTTAGGCTGCCGCGCACGGCGGACGGCCCTGGGAACGCGACGGAGACGCTCGAGGGATGACAACCACTCATCGACGACCACACCTGCTCACGGCCCTCGCATGCGCGCTCCTCGCCGCCTGCTCGGGCGGCAACGAGGTGGCCGACCTCACCACGGTCGCACCGGCACCGAGCAGCACCGAACCGGCGGCAGCGACGACGACCGAGGCCGAGCCGTCCGCGGTGACGACCACCGAGGCGGTCACCACGATCCCGGACACCACGGTCGCCGCACCTGACACGACCGTGGCCGGCGACGGCCTCACCGGCCCGATGTTCTCCGAGGCGCTCGGCGTGAAGGTGGACGGCGCCCCCGGCGTTCGCACCCACGGCGACACCCGGCAGCTCCTGCCGGAGGGCCTGTACGTCCACATCGCCTGGGAGCCCGACCCGCAGGACCCCAGCGTCTTCACCGTCCAGCCCGACGACGTCGAGATCCTCGAGGCCTACGCCAACGCCGTCACC
>CAUJET010000052.1 GCA_963169665.1 Actinomycetota bacterium
CACGCCGTAGTCACGCGCGACCGACCGTTGCGAACGGCCCTCCAGAACAACAGCAGTGATGATCAGACGCGCCTTGGACACCCCGCCAAGGGTTTCCTATGACGCGCGACATCCCTTTCCTATGTCCTGAGACAACACACCGTCACCCGCTCCACGCTTTTCCAGTCCAGTCCGGGTCAACCATGCTTCTCGCTACGAAGTGGTCGCCGGGCGTCGCTGCTGCTTGGCGTCCGTCCAGAGAGCGATCTGCTCGACGACGGCATCGCACGCCTGAGCGGCAGCTGCCGGGTCGACTCTGGAGGTGACCCAGACGCCCATCGCCGACGCCGCCAGAATCTGCGCCTGCTTGCCGATCACCGCTTTGTCTCGAGCTCCTGTCCTGCTGCGTGCTCCGAGCGCATGGAGAAAGGCGAGCCGGTAACGCTCGTAGAGAGCCGCGCCCTCTCGGGCCACGCCCGAATCGCGCTCGGCAAGCTCACCGATGGCGTTGACGATGAGACAGCCGCGGTTGCCGAGATCGCCGCGGAACAGCGACGCAATCGCGGCGAAGCACCCTGCTGCGTCCGCGGCGGTTGCGTGCTCCGATTCGACCGGCCCGAGCAGCGATTCGGTGAAGGTCAACTGGTACTCGGCGATTGCCTCGTCGAACAGGCCACGCTTCGACCCGAACGCAAGGTACATGCTCGATCGACTCAGGTGTGTCGCCTCCTCGAGCACGTGGAGGTCGGCGGTCTCGTAACCGTGTCTCCAGAAGGCCTCTTTGGCGGCGTGGACGACTACGTCGCGGTTGTACTCCCGTGGGCGGGCCATCGCCAACTCTTTCACATTCTGCATTGCACAGTCCAGAATCCCTCAAGTCTTGTATCAATCAGTCCACAACCGCTGAGATGAGCATCCCAGGTCAGGATCGGCGTGCATCCCCGGACGCGTACATTGATCTGTCACGCCGACCGCGTTCGGACCTGTGGTGTGCCGACCCGACACGGCTGGCCGCGCACGCCGTCCGGACCGCCTCGATGTCATCGACGTGGACGAACGATTGGAGCGACACACCTCCGGTCTGGAGCGCCGAAGTGGCGGCAGCATCGCGCAGCCGCGGGTCGCTGGCCTCGATGCGTTGCACGCTGGCCGTCGCCCCGAGACAACGAGGTCGGTGCCAGTCAGCCCGACTGCCAACTCGACCTGCCGGTGCCAGAAGGGAGCGTCGATGTCGGGGTAGATCTGGTCGTCATCGCCCACGATCGTCCAGACGGCGAGCCGGTGTCGCGGACCGAAATCGCTCTGATCGAGACCCAGACATCCATCGGCTCACTGCGCCTCGCGAGCATCGCGCCCATCTCCGAGAGGGCCTTCGCCTGCCAAGCCGTAGCGACACGCCGTCTTCATCACCGTCAGCGCCCGCTCTGCCTTGGCCAGTACGGTCTCGGCCGTCGACGCCGGGCTGCTCAGCGACATCCCGACGACAACATCGAGGGCGAGCTCGCACGTCGAGAGCGCGAAGGGAGCTCGCATCGAAGCGACCACGCGTGCGACCAACGTCGTCTGATCGACTTCGTCGGCGTGTCTCCAAGCCAGCGCGAACACCTCATGGTCGAGCGCGCAGAACAGGGCATCCGCACACACGATCTGACGCCATCGCGCCGCGACGTGTTCGAGCAGCTCCGTGCGCTCGGCCCCGCCGTCGGCGCGGTCGTCGAGCTCCATGATCATCAGGCCGACACGGTCACCAGAGCCGTCGATCAGTCCATCGTCGAGAAGGCAGAGCAAGGCGTCCCGGGCGGGGAGCGCCGCCGAGCCCCGCAACACCTCGGTCCCTGTCGTTGCGTTCGTCATTGCTCGATCGCTCCTCGGTCAGTTCATCGGGACGGTACGGATCGACGTCTGCCGAGGGCTCGTGGGGGCGGACCGACTGCCGCGTACAGGTCGTCCTGGTCGCGACCGCTCGCGTACAGCAATCCCTGGGCAGCGAAACAACCCATCCGACACAGTGCGCGATGTTGGTCCTCGTCCTCGACACCCTCGGCAATGACGTCCAGTTGCAGCTCCGTGGCCAGTGCGATGATCGATCGGATCACGGCGGTGTCCACCGACGAGGCGCACATGCCGGCGATGAACCGGCGATCGATCTTGAGTACCTCGACTGGCAAGTCGCGTAGGTACGACATGTTGGTACATCCCGTGCCGAAGTCATCGAGCGCGACGCGAACGCCGGCGCGTCGCAGCGTCCCGAGCTGCTGCGTAGCGACCCGCAGATCGGCGATCGGGCGCGTGTCGGTCAGCTCCAGTTGCAGCACATCGCCATCGAGTCCACGGCTCGTCAGCGCCTCGAGAACTCGTGTCGAGAGGTCAGGATGGGCCAATTGCACCGCCGACAGGTTCACCGACATCCGACGGGCGCACCACCGCCCGGCCAGATTCTCGGCCTGCACGACATCGAGACTCTTCTCCAGCACGATCTGGCCGAGGTCGTGGATGAGACCGGACACCTCGGCAGCCCCGATGAAAGCGTTGGGGTCGACATCCCCCAACTCGTGCGAATGCCATCGAGCGAGTGCCTCGAATTCCAGGATCCGACCCGTGCACAGTTCGATCACTGGCTGAAAGCGAACGCTGATCGCCCGCCGCGCGACTGCATCGATGAGCAAGGTGTCGAGTCGGGGATGATGTGAGGACATCGGGTGGCCGATGTCCGACTGAAACTCGATCGCGCCGACGCCGCGTGCCAGCGCGCGCCGCATTGCCAGATCGGCGCGGTCCAGCACCACCAACCCCGAGGCCGAGTCGCCGATGATCGATCCGACGTAGCAGCCGATCCGAATGCTGCCGAGCCTGGTCTCGACGGGGTGCGAGATCTGCGCGACGAGTTGAGCCGCGTCGAGAGGGGCATCAACAGGTGTGACCGCAACGAACTGGTTTCCGCCGATGCGCACGACGCGACCGCTGTTGCCGACCGCGCATTCAAGCCGCCGGGTGATCTCCCGGAGCACAGCGTCGCCGGTGGAGCGGCTGTATCCGCGGTTGACTGCCTCGACGCCGACGAGCCCGACTGCCACGCATTGCACGGTTCCACCGATGTCTCGGACGATCTTCGCTGCGTGTGTCCAGTTGTCGACCGGCGGACTGGTGCCTGCCTCGGCGGCGGGCGCTATCGCCGCGACAGGCACCAGCGCGACCACGTACTCGCCCCGAGGGTCGACCGGGTACGACTCGCCATCGACGAGCAGGTCCACATCGAGCGCGACTCCGCGAGCCGAATCGACCCGTGTGCGAAACCGGCTCACACCCGAATGGCCAACAGCGCGTGGACGGGCGTCGCAACCGAGCACATCGACCAGGCTCTTGCCGATCACGGCCTCGGCGCTCCATCCGAGCAGCGCCGTCGCCGCGCGATTCCACGACGTGATCACACCGTCCAAACCCGACCCGACGAGAGCTACTGGCGACAGGTCACCTGGCGAACCTGAGCATCGCTCAGCACCGTTCACCAATCCTCGATCGCGGAATTTCATGCAACGCTCCTCTCGCACTGGATGCGACGTATCAGGTGATGGGCTCAACGCTGGCCGCATCACTGAGATCGGTGGACGGAGGTATTGGCCACAGCGTCGTAAGTACCAACTCGCAGGTACTACATCTGCCGTACGTCACCGTCAGCCGATCAGCTTGCGTCGCTTCGCCACAGCGAGTGCCTCGAGCTTTGAGTGGGCGCCCAGCTTGGCCAGGATCGTCTGGACGTGGGTGCGGACGGTGTGGACGCTCAGCACGAGCCGCCCGGCGATGGCCTTGTTGGTGAGGCCCTCGGCGATCAAGAAGAGGATCTCTCGTTCGCGTCTGGTGAGGCAGGCGATGTCGCCGCGACGGCTGCCGGTGACGATCTTGCCGAGGTCGCTGGTGGAGATGGCGACGTGGCCAGTGGCTGCGACGCGTACTGCGGCAACCAACTCTTCGATGGGCCTGGCCTTGTCGAGGTAGCCGAGGCAGCCGGCATCGATGGCCCGACGGAGGGCGTCGGGTTGGTTGCTGTCGGTGACGATGACGATTTTGATGTTCGGGCGTTCGGTTCTGATGCGAGCTGCTGCGGAGATGCCATCACCGTCGGGCAGGTCGTAGTCCATCAGGATCACGTCAGGCAGATAGATGGCGGCGACGACGAGGCCCTCTGCGATGCTGTTGGCGGTGGCGACCACCTCGATGTCGGCGTCCATTTCGAGCACGTGACGGAAGCTCTGGACAACCATCTCGTGGTCGTCGATGAGCATGAGCCTGATGACATCACGGCGCCTGACGCTTCCGGACTGGGGCGGGCGAGAGTTGCCCGGGCCGGGCGGTGGCCGGTAGTGGCGGGGAAATCGAGTCTGCATGGGCCTCGAGTCTCGTTGTGGACTGAAGGATCCAGAATATCGCCAGTTTTGGACTACGCGGTGCAGAATGTGAGATCATGAGCCGCGCAAGTCCCGTGTGGTCGCCGCCAACACAGCGGCATGCACGGGACGCACTGTCGTAGCTGCGCCCGCTGCCGCCCTACCGATGCGCGCGGTCGGTCCGGATGGGGAGCCGAGATCGGATGGACCCCGAGTGGGCGAGGCCCCCGAGTTCCTCGAGCGCGACCGGTGGCGCCAGGTAGAAGCCACCCGCGGATGCAACGCCGAGCTCGCGGAGGACAGTCAGTTGCTGCGCCGACTCCACGCCTTCCGCGCAGGTTGACGCGCCGATCGCGTGGGCCAGGTTCGTGATCGCGGCCACGATGTGCCGGCCGGCAGGGTCATCGAGTCGGGTCACGAACGATCGGTCGATCTTCAACAGATCGACCGGATACTTGTGGAGGCGAGCGAGGGAGGAGTGGCCTGTGCCGAAGTCGTCGATCGCGATTCGCACGCCGGCCGCCGCCAGCTGGTCGAGCGCCGATCTGACGGTCGGCGAGTCATCGACCAGTGCGGTCTCGACAACCTCGATCCCGAGATTCGGTCCGGCCCCACCGCGCTCGTCGACCAGGCCGAGCATCGTTTCGACGAAGTCACCCTCCAACAGTTGACGAGGCGACACGTTCACCCACACCACGACGTCGGGGTTCGCAACCGCGGCGGCCACGGCGATTGCGTCGCCGACCGAATGTCGAAGGATGCCGATGCCGAGCTCAGCGATGAGACCCGTCTCCTCGGCGACAGGTATGAACTCGGATGGCAAGACGTTGCCTCGTGCGGGGTGGTTCCACCGGGCGAGGGCCTCGACGCCGACCACCTGGCCCGTCGCCAGGGAGAACGCCGGTTGGTAGTGGGGGACGATCGTTCCTCGGGCGAGCGCCGCGCGGAGGTCGGTTTCGATCTCGATGCGAGCGAGCACGGCCCGGCGGATCGCGTCGTCGAACACGACGATCCGGTTTCGTCCCGCTTCCTTGGCGCGGTACAGCGCAGCGTCGGCGTCGCGCACCAGCATTTCGGCATCGGTATCGCGACCGGCGAAGGCGATGCCGATACTGGCGGTCACGACCACTTGGCGACCACTGAGGTCGAAGGGTGAGCGAAGCGTCGCGGCGAATCGTTCCGCGACCTCGAGCACGTGCGCTCGTTTCGTGGCTTCGATGACGACCACGAACTCGTCACCGCCGAGCCGGGCCATGAAGTCCTCCGGTCGCAGGGCAGCGCGCATACGACGGGCTGCGTCGACCAACAAGCGATCGCCCTCGCTGTGGCCCCACGAGTCATTGACGCTTTGAACCGGTCGAGGTCGACGAAGCACACGGCGAGGACCCGCCCCGGGCGCCGTTGGGTGAGGCGGTTGTTGAGCCAGGTCGCCAGGCTCAGCCGGTTCGGCAGCCCGGTCAGGACGTCATGCGTCGCGAGGTGAGCCAGCTCGACCCGTGCCTGCTCGGCCGCCCCTCGGGCCGCCCGTTCGTCGACCAGCAAACGCTCGCGCTCAGTCGCAGCCGCGCGCCGATCGGAGACATCGCGGAAGTACACCGCGATCCCGGTTGGCACCACATGCGAACGGACCTCGTACCAGCGGCCATGCGGCGGGAAGAACGACTCGAACTCGACAGGTTGCCCGGTGGTCATCGTCAACCGGTAGTGCTGCTCGAACTCTGACCCGACTGCCTCGACGAACTCGTCCCAGATCACCCTGCCCAGCAGCGTGCTCCTGTCGCGGCCGAGCAGGTGCTCCGCCGCCGGGTTCACATACGTGAATCGGTACTGATCATCGAGCGCGTAGTACCCGTCGGTCATCGACTCGAGCAAGTCGACCACCTGTTGATGGGCCGTGTGCAGTTCGGTGACATCCACGATCGCGCCGGTCAGCCGCGGTGAATCGCCTTCGGTCGAGGCGGCGCCCGCCTTCACCATGATCGACCTCACCGATCCGTCGGGCCGCACCACTCGATAGGTCCCCTCTGAAGGTGACGTGTCGGTCAGCGCCCTTCGCATCTCGTGCTCGGCGCGATCTCGGTCATCGGGATGCACGAACGCCAGCAGGATCTCGAGGGGCCCACTCATCGACAGCTCGGAGCGATCCAGGATGCTCGCCGCCCCCTCGTCGCACCAGATCGTCTCGAGTATCGGGTCCCATTCGAACAGTCCGAGGCGCCCAGCTTCCGATGCGACTCGCAAGCGATCGTTCGCCCGCACCAGCGCTCCCTCCGCTCCACGCTGAGCTGTCGTGTCGACGAAGAACGCTGCGACGCCATGGAGGACGCCTCCCGACACGATGGGAACCGCGTCGATGCGCAACCAGCGTCGCTGACCATCCGGCGTCAGGATGCCCATCTCCACATCCCGGACCTCTCGCCGGGTTCGAAGCGCCACCATGGACGCGTGCATGTCACCAGGAAACGGAGTGCCGTCCGTTCGGATCGACTGCCAACGACGATCGAGGTTGGTCCGTCCCCGGAGCTCCTCCGCCGTCATGCCAAGGATTCGTTCCGCCGCATGGTTCGCAGCCACGATCGCGCCGGACGACCCCTGGATGACCACGCCGTTCGGCGTCGCATGGAACGCCGCCATGATCAGTTCGGCCATGGGGCCATCCGACATCTCGTCCGTATCGACTCTCGCCATGATGATCTCCAGACCTCGGCCATGCGATGGGCCGCAGGCCCGCAGGGACAGCATCGGAGCGCCTTCACGACGTTCACTGCGGTACTCGTACCAACTTGGCGATACTGCATCGGCCGTATCGGGACTCGACCATCGTGCCAACATCGACAGGTGGTGTCGAAGCACGCTGATGCTGTGTGCGCTGTAAACGTGCCCTCTCGGACGGGTACGTCGTCCCAGGTCAAGCCCAATCTGTTCAGTGCTCTCCACGCGATGTCGCGAGACATCGGCACCTCCCGGACCCTCATGTGGATCCGGGCTTCTTGCTTTCCGGGGCCTTCGGGCGGGCATCGGGCCGAGTAAGGCGGGTGTGTGGAACTGGCGGGCGAGGTACAGGCGGTGGATGAACGTCACGACCGTCATGGCCCAGTTGATCGTCTCCGATCTCGAGCGCTCCGTCGCCTTCTACAGCGCGCTGTTCGGCCGCGGACCCGATGCGAACCCGATGGACAAGCTCTACGAATGGCACTTCGTGCGGGCTGGGGCCGTCCAGGTGTACGAGGAACCCGATCGAGCCGGCACCTCCGGCGCCACGATCGATGTCGCTGATCTCGACGCCGCGGTGGCGGAACTCGATCGAGCCGGCATCGACCACGAGCCGTTGGAAGAAGCGAGCTACGTCCGGATCGTCCAGCTCGCCGATCCTGACCACAATCGCATCGTGCTCACGGGCGTGAAGGAGATCCGGGCCACCCCACCGTCATCACCGGGCATCTGACATCCGACGACCGACCGGGAGCGACCGGGAGCGACCGGCGGAAACGGCGCGTCCCGCCACACCATGTATTCCTGGCTGACCCGGCCCACCGACGTGCGAACATCTGCCACGCGGTGACCGGGAGGGCGCAGTGGACGACATGAGCGGTGAACTCGGCGAACTCGTGGACGCGATCGTCGCCGAGACGGGTCTGTCGGGCGTGGTTCGGGTCGACGTCGACGGTCGGGCCGTCGTGCAGCGCGCGTACGGCTTCGCGCATCGTGCCCATCGCGTGGGGGCTCGGGTCGACACCCTGTTCGCGACCGCGAGCGGCACGAAGGGCCTGACGGCGCTGGCGGTGATGAGCCTCGTCGAGACCGGCGACCTCACCCTGCAGACCACGGCGCGATCGCTCCTGGGTGGCGATCTCCCGCTCATCGACGACCGCGTCACCGTCGAGCATCTGCTGTCGCACCGGTCCGGGATCGGTGACTACCTCGACGAGGACGACCTCGACGACAGCACCGAGTACGTGCTCGCCGTGCCGGTCCACCGGCTCGCGACGACCGAGCAGTTCCTGTCGGTGCTCGACGGGTACCCGACGAAGTTCGAGCCGGGCACCCGGTTCAGCTACTGCAACGGAGGATTCGTCGTCCTGGCCTTGATCGCGGAGCGTGCATCGGGAGTGCCGTTCCACGAACTGGTCGAACAGCGCGTGTGTCGACCCGCCAGGATGTCCGACACCGCGTTCCTCCGATCCGACGAACTGCCGGGTCGTGCGGCGATCGGATATCTCGACGACTCCGGCGACCGCAGCAACGTGTTGCACCTTCCGGTGCGCGGCAACGGCGACGGTGGGATCTACACGACCGCGGCTGACGTCCACGCGATGTGGGACGCACTGTTCACCGGCAGGATCGTCTCGCTCGACACCCTGGAACACATGACCCGGTCGCGCAGCGACGTCGCGGAGGAGTCACGGACGTACGGGCTCGGGTTCTGGCTCGACGCCTCGGGCGGGACGGTGATGCTGGTCGGCGGCGACGCCGGCGTCGGGTTCTTCTCCGCCCGCGATCGACACGGCCGATTCACCGCCACGGTGCTGTGCAACCAGACACGCGGATGCTGGCCGACGTCCCAGCGGTTGATGCGGCTCGTCGCCACCGAGTCCCTTCCCTGACCGGTCGACAGGTGGAATTCCAACGAATCGGCACGCCGGTGCGTGTGTCCTCGTATGAGCCCACTCGCACGTACCGCACCGCTGCTCGCACTCCTGTCCGTCATCGCCGCGGCGTGCGGGGAGAGCGGGTCGTCACACGAGCCGACCAGCGTCGGAACGGAGGCGAGCACGGCGACGAGCGGCCCACCGACGACGAACGGGAACTGGTTCGCCTACCAGGACGAGGTGGGCGGCTTCCAGCAGATCTTCCTGGTGCGAGCCGACGGCGGTGAACGGCATCAGCTCGCTCCGGGGATCGGGGCGGACCACCAGACGAATCCGGACTGGTCGCCGGCCGGGGATCGCCTCGTCTTCGCTGCTGGCAACGGCTCGACCGACGACCTGTGGACGATCGGTGTCGATGGCACCGACGCCACGAAGGTGCTCGAATGCATCGATCCGTGCGTCGCGCTCGACGACCCGGCATGGTCACCGGATGGAGGATCGATCGTGTTCACACGTCTTGCGATCGACACCACCGGCACCCGCGGTGTCGGCACGCTCGAACGACTCGACCTCTCGACCGGCGACGCGAGCGTGCTGTCCGCAGCACCCCCGTCCGACTTCTACGCCGGCGTGCGCATCGCGCCGGCGGGCGACACCGCCGTCCTCGAGCTGGTGCACACCGACGGGAGTGCGCCGTTCGAGGTGGTGAACGGCGTCGAACTGGCCATCGTCGATCTCGTCGACGACTCGTCCGGCATCCGACCCATCACCGACGCACAGCTCTTCGGCGCGACCGCTGACTGGAGTCCGGACGGGACGAGCATCGTGTTCGCCGCCCTCGCGTCGATCGACTCGACGGCGACCGACCTGTTCTCGATCCACCCGGACGGTTCGGGCCTGACGCGTCTCACGAGTCTGGCCTCGAACGGCGGCAGCGCCGAGCACCCCGACTACCTCGACGACGGAACGGTCGTGTTCGTCGGCAGCGCCGACGGCCGGTTCCGCGGTCTCGTCGCCCTCGATCGCTCGGACGGATCGGTCGGCGACGCCATCGCGGACGGGGACTTCCCGGGCCTGCACCCCCGATCCAGCCCACGACCGTGAACCTGGCGACCGGATCCCTCGGGTGTCGCACACCGACGACCTCCGCGCCTCGGACGCGAGTCCGCTGATGAACGTGCCAGCCGGCCGGCCGACGCCTCGCGGTCGCCGCGTGCTCCCGTTCACCCACGGCGTCGTGAACCTGGCGTCGACCTCGACCCAGGACATCGGGACCGTCTGGACCTTCGAGGACGTGTATCAGCGCGAGTACCCCGGACTGGTCGCCGTGGCCACCGCGATGACGGGCGATCGCGACGGTGCGCAGGACCTGGTGCACGACGCGATGGTGCGCGCGCTGACGCGCTGGGATCAGGTGTCGATGCTCGACCGGCCGGGTGCCTGGTGTCATCACGTGCTGTTGAACCTCTGCCGGAGCCGCCTGCGGCGACGAGCCACCGAGTGGCGGTACTTCAGCCGACTTCGTCGCAGCGAACCGACGCAGCCCGGGCCGTCGGAGGAGACGATCGCTTTCTGGTCGGCAACGCGGTCGTTGCCCGATCGACCGCGAGCGGTCGTGGCGCTGTACTTCGGGGCGGACATGACGAGTGTGCAGATCGCGGGGGTGCTCGGGGTCCCCGAAGGAACCGTGCGGACCGATCTGGCGGCTGCACGTCGATACATCGTTCGCGCCCTCGGCACGAGAGGAGCCGGTGATGACTGACGGTCCCGTCGACGACGACCTCGACCCGATCGATCCTGCCGAGGACATCGACGGGTTCGACGTGTTCGAACGGTTGGGTCGCGCCGCTGGGGCGGAGCTGCGCGCGTTGGCGCCACCGGACGGCGCCGCACGGGTCGTCAGCGCCGCGACGGCACGGCGACGGCGTCGACGGGTGGCGAGCACCAGCGCGTTGGCGCTGCTCGTCGTGACCGGCGCCCTCGCGCTCGCCACGCGCCACGGTGACGTCACCGACCCGACGGACCGACCGCCAGTCCTCGAGACGACGGTGCCGCCCTCGCCGACGACCTCGGCACCCGGCGTGGCCGGGCGCAGGGACACGACCGTCCGGGACGGGGAGAACTGGATCGTGTACGAAGCCGCGACGGGTCGACGGGACGCACTGTTCCTCGTCCGCCCCGACGGCACCGGCCTTCACGAGCTCGCGCCTACGGCCACCGGTGGCAACCAGGAAAAGGCGTTCTGGTCACCCGACGGCGAGGCCCTCGTGTTCGTGATGCCCGAATCGATCGGACCCGCCCTGTGGACGATCGCTGCCGATGGCTCGAACCCGCAACGACTCCTGGCATGCGATTCGCCGTGCATCTCGCTCGACGACCCGACATGGTCGCCCAATGGTTCGGCGATCGCCTACACACGGATGATCGACGCCGACGGGGCCGCCCTCAGCACGCTGGAGCGAATCGATGTCCGCACCGGTGCCGTCGAGGTCCTGCTCTCCGCGGACCCGCTCGACTTCTACGCCGGCGCACGCTGGTCACCGACCGGCGACCAGATCGTCCTCGAGGTCGTCCACCGCGCCAGCAGCGGCGGCGACGCGGAGGTCATCGGCGTCGATCTCGCGCTGGTCGACGTCGGCCCCGGCGCAACCTCGACGATCCGCACGCTCACGGAGGCCACCGAATGGGCGGTCACGCCGGACTGGAGTCCGGACGGCGACGCGATCGTCTATGCCGCGCCACCCGATCAGGGGTCCGCCGAGAGCGATCTCTTCGTCATCTCACCGACCGGAGGTCCCCCCACTCGGCTGACGTTCCTGGCCGACGGGGCGCGCGCCGCGTCGTACCCGTCGTTCGACGACACCGGCGAGCGACTCCTCTTCACCCTGACCCCCGCAGACGGGGGCGGATACACGATCGCCTCGATCCGACGCGACGGCGGTGGCCTCGAGCCGACGCTGGGGAGTGCGTCGATCCCCGGCACCCATGCACGCGCGCGGCCCTGACCGACATCCAGCGGGACCGGCCGATCGGACGTGCTTCGACGACCTCTCGTTCAATCAGCGTCCGCTGTCGAGGAGGCCGTCGAGGTAGTGGTCGAGTTGTCGGTGGGCGATCGCTCGCTCGGCGTCCGGATCGAGGCCGATCGCGAGTGGACGGCAGAAGCGGATGGAGGCCAGCGCGAGATCGGTGGGGCCGACGTCGGGGCCGATCGCACCGTCGCGACGGGCGGCTTCCGTCAGCCGGTCGAGCAGGTCGCGTGCGGCTGCGAGGCGGTCGGGCCACGCCGTGTCGTCGAGGAGGCCGTGGACGATGTTGACCACGCCGAGCCCGGTGTCGATGGATGCGTGCAGGTACCGGCGCACCGCGTCCCCGCCGGTCGCGGACTCGGCGAGCGCGAGTTCTCCCTGTTCGATCGTCCGGTCGACCACGTCGAGCACCACCGCGCGCAGCAGCGACTGCTGATCGGGGAAGTGCCGGTACAGCGTGACCACACCGGTGCCGGCTCGCTGGGCCACCGCGTCGCGAGACGGCTCGCCGCCCTGTTCGAGGACGAGTGCGATCGTCGCATCGAGCAGTCGGCGACGGTTGCGTCGGGCGTCGGCTCGCAGGGGCGGTTCGTTCGCAGGCATCGATCCGGTCGACATGAAACGGAGTATAATCCTCCGTTTACTGGGACGGGTCGAGCAGCCGGAGGACACATCGATGGATCACGAACAGGCACGCACACCGTCGATCGCCGAGTCGATCGCCGCGGCGGGCAGCGCGAACCACATCCCAACGACGTACGAGCAGTGCGACCACGTCGTCGGTCCCTTCTTCCACGGGACGAAGACCTCGTTCACCGTCGGCGACCGACTCGTCCCCGGCCACCCCTCGAACTACCACGACGGTCGGATCGCGAACCACGTCTACTTCGCCGTCCTGCTCGAGCCGGCGGTGTGGGCGGCCGAGCTCGCCACCGCGTCCGAGGGGCAGGGCCGACGAGGTCACGTCTACGTCGTCGAACCGACCGGCCCGTTCGAGGACGATCCCAACGTCACGGACAAGAAGTTCCCCGGCAACGTCACCCGGTCGTTCCGGACCCGCCACCCGATGATCGTGGTCGACGAGGTGCACGGCTGGGAGGGCCACGCCCCCGACGTCCTGCAGGGGATGCTCGACAACCTCGCTCGTCTCCGCGAGCAGGGCCTCGACGTCATCGAGGACTGACCGGTGCCCGAGGCGGACGGTCAGCCCGGCTCCGCCGTCGCCGATCCAGCCGGGTGAGTGGTCGCCGCTGCGGTCCGTCCGGGGAAGTCGGGTCGGCGCCAGTCGTCGAGCACCAGCTTCACCACACCGACCAGCGGGGTGAGCACGATCGCGCCGACCACGCCGGCCACCGCGGCGCCGGCGAGCGCGGCCACCATCGCTGCCCATCCAGGGATGTCGACGGCGTCGCCGATGATCGCCGGGAAGATCACGTTGCTCTCGATCAACTGGTACACGAGATAGACGACCGCGGCGATCACGAGCTGGGTGGTGCCGGCGACGAGCGCGAGCAGCAGTAACGGCGCGCCGCCCACGAACCCTCCCACCTGGGGCACGAAGTCCCACAGGAACGCCCACAGCGCGAGCACCGGCGCCAGCCCGAGCTGCAGCACGACGGCGAGCACGAACACGAGCACGCCATTCATCGCGGACACGAGCACCGCGCCCGCTGCGTATCCGGCGAGCGCGCGGAACGACACCTCCATCAGGCGCCGGTACTGCCGCCGCGACCGGGCCGGGACGAGGTGCTCGATCGCCGGGGCGAGTCGCGGCCCGTCGATCATGAACGCCGTCACCAGCAGGAGCACCCACAGCAGGCCCGCGAGCTGAGCGCCGAAGCTGGGGAACCAGCTCGTCGCACCGTCGCTGTTCGCGAGCCGACCCGGTAACTGGTCGAGCTGTGCGGCGATGGTGGCAGCGGCGTCGCGCTCGGCCAACCAGGGTCCGATCAGCGGTGCACGCTCGAGGTCGTCGACGACCACCGGTAGTCGCGTGAGCGCCCGCGACGCTGACGCAGGACCCTGACCGACGAGCGTGGCGAGCAGCGCGGTGAACAAAGCTGCCGTGCCCACCATCACGAGCGCGGTCGCGACCCGCCGCGAGAGGTGGGCCCACCTGGCCAGCGCGACGACCGGGCGCTCGGCCGCGACGGCGATCAACAGCGCCGTCACGATCCACACCACCGCGCTCGACGAGCGCGCGATCGTCGTCGCCACCACGACCGTGGCCACGAGGACGCCGCTCGCCCAGGCGATCCCGACGAGACCGCCGGGCACCAACACGGGCCCGACGGCGACGGCACGGTCGTCCGCCGGTGGCATGGGAGCGCTGACCCGGATGTCGGACGTCGCCACCGTCGCCACGACGGCACCGACGATCACGAACAGCAGCGCGAGCGCTCCGCCGCTCGCCGCGACACCGGCGGCCAGACACACCGTCACCACCGCTGCGCCCGGGCGGAGCACGACGCCGCGACGTCGACGCAACGATCGGGTGGCGACGGCGAGGCCGACCACGAGTGCGACGAGTACCACCGCCTCCAGGCGCGACGCGTCGAGCGCGACCGACGCCAACGGCACGGCGGCGACGACCCAACCGACGGTCGGCACCGACAGCCAGAAGCCGGCCCACAGTCCGAGCGCCACGGGCGCAGGGAGCCCGACGGCCCAGACGGCACCGGCGACGACCATGGCGCACGACAACATCGTCAGCGCACCGCGGCGCAGGTAGCCACCGGCCCGGGTGTCGACCTCGCGCAGCAGCGCCCACACACGCTCGCGCTCCTCCCGCGGCCAACGACCGACGATCGCGGACACGACCGCCGAACCCTCCGCGAGGAAGAAGCCGGTCAGCACGACGACCACGATCAGGTCCACCACCCGCCGCCCGATCGCGGTGCCGCCCGCTTCGTCAGCGACGACCGAGCCGGGCAGCGACGACACCCATGCCGACACGCCCTCGCCCAGACGGAGCGACCGCCGAACCCGGTCGGCCCAGCTGTTCCCGGCCGCCGCGTCGATCCGTTCGAGCCGGGCGACGAGGGCGTCGGACGCGAGCCGCAGGTCCCGCATCAGCAGTGCTCCCACGGTGAGCGAGACACCGAGACCGCCGAGCACCAACACGACGGTGGCCGTCCCCGAACCGACCCGCCGGCCGACCCGCCGGTGCAGCGGCGTCACCAGCCAGGCGGTCGCCGCGGCGAACGCCACGAGGCCGACGATGTCGGCGAGCCGGGTCGCCGCGCGTGCGAGGACCACCGCGGCCACGACGAACACGGCGCCACCGACGATCGGCGCGAGACGGATGCGCCGCTGCGGCGAGGAGGTGCTGTCCGAGTCACCCGACCTGACGCTCTCCGTCATGAGCGCGCACGATCCGCGCGTTCTGCGGGACACGCGAGCGAGAGGCGGCCGAGCGTCGCATGGTCGCGGGCGCCGTGGTGCTGCCGCACGTACAACTGCAGTTCGGCGATGCGACGAGCGGCCCACTCGTCCTGCGCGAGCAGCCGAGGCCCGAACGCGCTCATCGCTCGGTCGACGACGAGGACGACCGCACGCTCGATCACCGTGCGGGCGCGGGCCGCAGTGTGCTGCGCCTCCCCGGCATCGTGCGGTGCCGCGTCGATCGCCGCACCGGCAGCGCCCAGGGCGAGGTCCAGTTCCCAGCGAGCGCTGTCGATGACCCCGAGGTGGGCGAGCGTGTGCTCGTCGAGGTCGCGTCCGCGCCCGGTGGCGCGACAGTGGTCGGCGAGTCCCATGGCACCGCCCGCCCAACACGCAGCGGGCGCGAGTGCGCCGTGCCAGAACCCGACTCGATCGAGGTACCAGCCCGGAGGCCCGATGACCTGTGCATCGTCGATCGTGACATCGTCGAGGTGAACGGTCGCCGTGTTGGTCTCGGCGAACGCCTGGGTGCTCCAGCCGCCGGGGTCGACGACCCACGACGGATCACGGGCATCGAGGTCGACGAGGAACACCCGCTCGTTCCCGCGCGGCGCGTGCTCCGGTTCCGCACGAGCCGTGACGAGCGCTCGATCCACCAGACCGACACCGGTGCAGAACGCCTTGCTGCCGCGGACCACCGTGCCGGAGGACGTCGAGGTCAGGTGGAGCTGCGCACCGGGCGCTTCGGACGCCCACACGCCGTAGAGACATCCGGCGACGGGGGTTCGACCGGCCTCGCGCAGGATGGAGATCGCGTCGAGATGTGCCTCGGCGAGCCGTCCGAGCGCCAGATCGTGCGCCGAGATCGCAACCAGCCGCCGGAGGCGTACCGCCGTGTGCCCACCGCCGGGTGCCGGCAGGTCGAACGCACCGTCCGCGATCAGCCGTCGCATCCGGACGTCGAGCCCCGACGTCGCACTGCCGTCGTCGTGGTCGCGTTCGACCGTCACGGGCGGTCCCAGACGTCGAGTCGGTAACCGTCGTGGCTCTCGTCGAGATGGACGGCGTGGTGGGCCAGGACCCACGTCGGCAGTGCATCCGCGAGGAGGTCGTGCACCCGATGCCCGCGCAGTCGGTGATCGGCGGACATGCCGATCCAGTGGGCGGCGATCAGGCGGCCACCGGGCGTGAGCCGTTCGGTGAGCACCTCGATGGCCCGCTCCAGCTCGGGCTCCGTCAAGTAGTACCCCACCTCGCTGAGCACGATCAGTTCGTAGTTGTGTGCCGGTGGGTCGGAGAGATGACCCACCTCGACCGTCACGCCGGGCAGGTGGGCACAGCGCCGGCGGGCACGCTGGACGGCGACCTCCGACAGATCGCTCGCGTCGACGACCTCGCATCGACCGCCGAGCATCTCGGTGAGCACACCGATCGAACATCCGGGTTCGAACACCCGGCGATGACGGTCGGGGTCGACGTGGACCATCACGTCGCGGTACCGGCCGAGTTCGTACGGGTCGATCGCGAAGTCCCACGGATCCTCGGCCGTGCGGTACTTCGCATCGAAGAACGCCCGGCTCGACGGATCGACGGACGACGACGTCACTGGCCCGGCTCCACGTAAGTCTCGAACGGTTGCGAGAGATGCGAGATTCGGTCGACGTTCAGGATCGGTGCGCCCCGGCCCGTGGGATGACGGAACTGACTCCGATGCTGAGCGACCGCGCGCTGACGGGCAGCCCGTTGGCGTTCGGTCCCCTCGAGTCGCAGCAGGCGAGGGCCACTGCTGACCAGGCGCTCGGGATGATGATGCGCCCAGAACAGCGACGACCAGCGCACCGCGCATGAGGTGCTGGGCAGCCGTCGGACCGCCTCCCCGCATGCCTCGTGATCCGGGTGCCAGTCGTGGACCGACGGCGCGACCAGGAGGGAGCCGGACGAGCAGTGGGCGACGATCGCGTCCGCCAGCGTGGCGAGGTGGTCGCCGACGCGACCGTCCGGCAGGCCGACGCGGTGCACGGCGTCCGCGCCGATGCCGAGCTCGGCGAGGGCCGCCACTTGCTCACGACGTCTGAGGCGGGCCAGCTCGTCCGGGTCGTGCCCCGGGTACGCCGCCTCGCCGTCGGTGACGGCGATGACGCGGACGGCGAGGCCGCGCTCGACCGCGGCCGCGAGGAGCAGGCCACACGCGAGCACCTCGTCGTCGGGATGCGGGGCGACCACGACGATCCGATCGACGTCGTCACCGATGGAGGCGTCCGCTGCGAGCAGCTCGAGGATGGTCATGCGACCAGCTCCTCGGCCGTGGCAGCGCCGTGACCGGCATGGCGTTCACCAGCCTCGTGGGTGCGGTGCTGGCGTCGACGGACCAGGGCGGCGAGGTCGGAGGCGAACCCGCCGTCCACGCGACTGCTCGTGCGCCCGCTGGTGATCACACGGAGGTCGGTGCTGTGCACCGTCGACGCCCCGATCGCGAGGATCCGCGACCAGAGGCCGTGGTCCTCACCGACCACCGTCGACGCGCACCATCCGCCGGCCGCCCGGTAGACGTCCGCACGCACACCGAAGTTGGCACCGTGCACGTGCGAGTGCCGATCGGCGCCGATCCGGTACGAGGCACGGAACAGATCGAGCAGCGACGACGTCGCCGTGGCGGGATCGAGCTCGACGACGCCCGCCACCGCATGGTGGCGCTCGGCGAGCACCAGTTGATCGTGCAGCCAGGTGGGAGGGACCGTGGTGTCGGCGTCGGTGTTCGCGATCCACACCCGCTCGGCACGCTCGACGTCGCGCAGTGCGGCCTCGACCGCTGCTCGGCGTGCTGCACCCGCGCCACCCCATCGGCCTTCGACGACGGCGACCTCGGACGGTCGGCACGACCGGAGCCGGGACGCGTACCCGCGGACGACATCGGCGGTCGCGTCCCTGCAGGAGTCGGCAGCGACCACGATGCGAGTGGGGATCCCGGCGACCGCGACGGCTGCGTCGAGCGACTCGAGGCATTCGACGATCGTGGCCCGCTCGTCGCGGGCCGGCACGGCGACCACGATCCGGTCGATCACGCCCTCGGGCCCGGCGCTCTCGGTCGGCGTCGAGGTCGGTCGGTCACGGGCTGCGGTGTCCGACATCGCACGGTTGGTCTCACGCACCCTGGCTCCTCCATCGAGCCGTCGCGGCGGGCGTTGGCTGGCGTCGCAGTACCACCCGGACGAGCCGTGCAAACCAGGATCGAGGTCTCGTGCCGACGAGGTCGGCGCGCTCGGCGCGGGTCAGCCGAGGAGCGACCAGCTGGCGGCGTCCGCGCCGGTGCGGCGGCGCGGCAGCAGCACCCGCGCACGCCAGGCATGGATCGGGACCGAGTCGCCCGCAGTGGTCCGCGCGGTCACCGTCCAGCCGATGCGATCGGTCCATCGGACGCCGAGGATTGCGGCGATCGCGTGGCGGCGCGGCCAGAGGAGGTGCAGGCGGATCGCCGTGCCGTCACCGAGCACGAGGCTCATCCGATCGCCGCAGAAGCCGCTCGTGCTGTGCTGCACGGCCACCCCAGGGCTTCCCGCCGCCTGCGCGCCGAGATGCTCCATTCGCCGCTGATGGATGACGCCCTCGTGCTCGCGCACCCAGCGAGCCATCGCGGCGTCGAGTGCGCTGCGCTCGAGGACGTGTGTGCCGGTGCGCGCCATGTGGGCGATGGTGTCGGAGCGTGCCCGGGCCGCCATCAGGTCGAGCGCCCGCTCCCCCATTTTCGGGGACGTGGGATTTCTTCGGTGATCGAACACATGTTCGTTCGAAGGTGGTAGTGTTCGGGGTGTTCCGAGTTCCCCCGGGACGATCATCGGACCCGTTCGTCGGGTTCCTCCAACCGAGTGTGTGATCGAGCGCTTCTTCGTCGTCTGGCGTGGGAGAGGGGGTGAGCTGTGGATGCCGTCGCTGTCGTGACCCGACTGGTCGCGGTCGATGCCGGGTCGTCGTCGAGGGACGAGATCGTCGCCGTGCTGCGTGACGTGACGTCGTGTCGGAACTGGCTCACCGCGGTCGAGGTCGCGTGCCAGTCCCGGTTGGAGGAACTGGCCGAGGGTGATCCGGCGGTGAACCCTGATGCGGACAACGCCGCGGCGACGAACCGTTCCCAGCGTGCGGGGCAGGCCGCGTCGCGGCGGGCGCGTGCGGCAAGGTCGGCACCCGAGTTCGAGCAGCGGATGGCTGCGGGCGACCTCTCGGGTGAGCATCTCGACGCCTTCATCGCCGCACTGGCAGGGATGCTCGCTGCGGCACGTCCGCGGTTGGCGGCCGTGCACGCTCGTCTCGCCGAGTTGGCGTGTCGGATGACGGTGGAGGAGTTCCGCGAACAGTTGCGTCGTGAGGTGGCCTCGATCGAGGCCGACGACGGTCGCTCACGCCTCCAGCGACAGACGACCGCGACCCGGTTGCGGCAGTGGACCGATCACCGCACCGGCATGGTCCACCTCGCCGGCCAGTACGACCCCGAGTCGGGCCTCGTGTTGGCCTCCGCGTTGCAGCAACGGCTCGAGGCGTCCTTCCACGCCCCACACCCACCCGACGCGCCGGACGATCCGATGGAGAAACAGGACTTCCTCCGGGCTCACGCCCTGCTGTCGCTCATCCGCGGCGAGGGCCGCGGGAGTGGGGCACCGGAGTTCATCGTCGTGATCGACGAAGAGACCCTGCTCCATGGTCGCCACGCCACCAGCCGGGTCGACTGCGGCCGCGGGATCCACCTCCCCGTCGCCACGATCCGCGACATGGCCGGACGGGCCCGGTTCGTTCCCGTCGTCATCGATCGTCACGGCGTCGTGATCAGACAGGGCCGGCCCGTGCCGAGCCTCGAACAGCTGCGCGACTCGCTCACCACACCCGTCGCGCTCCAGGCCGGTCGATCACGCCGGTTCGCGACCCGCCACCAACGACGCGCCCTGCGGGCCATGTACCGGCGATGCGTGATCCCCGGCTGCCACACCCACGTCTCCAAGACCGAACCCCACCACCTCATCGACTGGGACCACGGCGGTCACACCGACATCGAACTGCTCCTGCCCGTGTGCAAACACCACCACGACGTCCTCCACGCGCGGTCGTGGTGCCTCACCCTCGACCAGCACCGACGCCTCACCATCACCATCCGCGACGGCGCCATCGTCATGACCACCGGACCACCCGCCGATCAGTGGGCCTGAGGGCCAACCCCAGGTCGGTCCACGATCCAGACCACGACGGCGGACCACACGACGCGCCAGCGTCGCCGCGACCGATCCGCACCTTGACAACCGAAGATCCCGGCCGCCGCCGCTCGCTCGTCAGGGGACGATCACCAGCTTGCCGCGCGCCCGACCCGCTTCGAGCTCGCGCATCGCGACGGCCGCCGCCGCTCGCTCGTCAGGGGACGATCACCAGCTTGCCGCGGGCCCGACCCGCTTCGAGCTCGCGCATCGCGACGGCCGCCTCCGCCAAGGGGTAGGCGTGCCCGACGGCGGGGACGACGAGACCCGATTCGAGGAGGACCGTCAGACGCTCGAGCGCAGCGTGATGCTCCGTCGCGACGAACATCGCCAGCCGCTGGCTCACGAACGGGGAGAGCGTGACGGCGCGGAGCTGGCGGCCGATGCCGAGCAGGTTGCCACCTCCCTCGCCACCGGCGATCACGAGCGTGCCGGTGCGCGTGAGCAAGCGTCGCAGGCGAGCGACCGGGGTGCTGCCCCCGATGTCGAGGATCAGGTCGAAGCGATCCGGGCGCTCGACGACCTGCTCCCGCCGGTAGTCGATGACGTGGTCGGCTCCGAGCGACCGCACGAGGTCGACCTTGGCGGTGCTGCACACGGCGGTGACGACGGCGCCGTGTGCCTTGGCGATCTGCACTGCGAACGTCCCGACGCCGCCGGACGCTCCGATGACGAGCACGTGCTGACCCGTCTCGAGTCGGCCGACGTCGAGCAGGCCCTGCTGTGCGGTGAGACCCGAGATCGGCACGGCCGCAGCCTGCTCGAACGTGAGGACCATCGGCTTGTGAGCCACCTTGTCCTCGCTCGCCACGGCGTACTCGGCGAAGGTGCCCGAGCCGACGCCGTACACCTCGTCGCCCGGCGCGAACCGTGAGCCGCCCGGCCCCACGGCGACGACGATGCCCGACAGGTCGCGACCGGGCACCGGCTGCCTCGGCCGACGCAGTCCGAAGGCCAACCGGGCGGCGTAGGGCATGCCGGTCATGAGATGCCACGTCCCGCGGTCGAGACCGGCGGCGCGAACCTCGACGAGCACGTCGCCGGCACCGGGCGCGGGCCGGTCGAGACGGTCCAACCCCAGCGTCTCGGCCGATCCGTACCGGCGCTGCACGATCGCCCGCATCGAGCCAGCCGGGACACTCGTCTCACAGGGTTCGTGGTCGGGACCGACACGAGGGGCGGCCGGATGTGCGTTCATGGGGAGTTCCTTCCGTCGGGGGCGTCCGATCGAGGGCGTCGAACGGTTCCCTTACGTTGTAAGTTCAGATGTCGAACCTACCCGTACGTTGTAAGGTTGTCAACCAGAGGGCGGCGCCGCCCCCTCGAGAGAGGACACCGTCATGGCCCGATCGGGCCCGTCAACCCCGCCACGTCGTGCCCCGCTCAGCAGGGAGCGAGCCCTGGCCACGGCCGTCGAGATCGCCGACACGGACGGCATCGACGGGCTCACCATGCGCAAGCTCGCGCAGGCGCTCGGCGTCGAGGCGATGTCGCTGTACCACCACGTCTCGAGCAAGAGCGACATCCTCGACGGCATGGTCGACCTCGTCTTCGCCGAGATCGAGCTCCCGCTCGACGCGACCGACTGGGCGACAGCCATGCGGGCTCGCGCCGTCTCGCTGCGCTCGGTGCTGCTCCGACACCCGTGGGCGCTGGGCATCATGGAGTCCAGGAGCACACCCGGGCCGGCGACGCTGCGCCACCACGACGCCGTGATCGGCTGTTGCCGACGGGCGGGGTTCTCCGTCGAGATGTCGGCGCACGCCTTCTCGGCCCTCGACAGCTACATCTACGGCTTCGTGCTGCAGGAGGTCAACCTGCCCTTCGCCGACGGCGACGACCTGGCCGCCGTCCTCGACACGATGGTCCCGGAAGGTTTCGCCGAGGCGTATCCCGCCTTCGCCGAGCTCACCGCCGAGTACGTCCTGCGGCCCGGCTACAGCTATGGCGCCGAGTTCGACTTCGGCCTCGGGCTGATCCTCGACGGGCTCGAACGCGCGGCGCGGCGTTGACCCGCGTCAGGTGCGGTCGTCGCCACGAGCGCGTGCGAACGTCGAGGCGTCGAACTCGCACCAGATCGTCTTGCCCCCCGGTGTGCGATGCATCCCCCACCGGCTCGCGATGGTGTCGACCACGTGCAGACCGCGCCCGTGGAGTTGGGTGACCGACGGCGTGGCCGACAACGCCGGCAGCGACTCGTCGGCGTCGGACACCTCCAGGCGGAGGAGCTGTTGGGGGATCCACCACACCGCCAACCGGCCACCGGTGGCCCCAGCATGCATCAGCACGTTGTTGACGAGTTCCGAGCAGGCCAGCAGCGCTGCTCGGCCCAACGGCTCCGTGGCGGCCGGGCCGAGCAGTGCCGCCAGTGCGCGGCGTGCGGTCCTGGGCGCGTCAGCATCCACGATCGGCACGTCGACATCGGGTGCGGAACGCACGCTCACGAGCCGATCGCGCCGAGGTCGCGACGCTCACGACGGCGATGTCGATCCCGCCGCGGTGCAGTGACGGCGTTCGACCGCGCCGTGTCGTCGATGACCTCCACGCCGGAGTCGTACCCCGTCCCGTGTCCGGCGAGACCGACGAGTGCAGGGGGAGGGTCTCAGCCCCCGACCACGAGGCGCACGACGTATCCGTCGTCATCGACGCGGCCGTCGATGTTGTCGACCGACCGCCGACAGATCCACCATCCGCGTCCACCATCGGCGTCGGAGGTCGGCAGCGAGTCGCCCGGGGGCCGGCCAGGTCCGGGTCCGGCGTCGCGGACCGTCACGATCACCCCTCCCGTCGACGGCAGATAGGCCCTGACGACGACCGGCGAACGACCGTGGACGATGGCGTTGGTGACCACTTCGCTGACGGCGAGTTCGAGGCCGGCCGCCTGCGCCTCTGTCAGCCGATCGGCCGGGAGCGCAGCGATCACGGCGTGTCGCGCCTGCGCCGGCGTGGGGTCGAGGAGGTCGATGAACGGACGATCGTGGTGCGACTCGCCATCGGCATCCTCGGATCGCACGTCCGCAGCGTAGAAGGCAGGTGACGCGCGTGTCCGGACCAGTGGTCCCAGGTCGCGGCAGTGTCGTAGGAGCGACCATCGCAGGAACGGGCGCAGGAACGGGCGCA
Source organism: Actinomycetota bacterium (assembly GCA_963169665.1). Taxonomy (GTDB): domain Bacteria; phylum Actinomycetota; class Acidimicrobiia; order Acidimicrobiales; family Ilumatobacteraceae; genus VFMC01. The sequence goes on from CAUJET010000052.1 coordinate 23,718, forward strand.
GGAACGGGGACGGTGCAGCGGGCGGGTTGCACCGTCCCCGCGTCCCGTGCGACACCGCGGAGGTGCGGTCTCCCGATCGGTACCCCTGTCGGCGGTGCGCAAACATCGATTCCGGTGGCTCGGCCGGGAGCGGCGACCGGGCGAGCAACGGGCTCAGCGCCGCCCGGACCGGCGCAGCTGTCGCCGGCACCGCACGGTCATCCGGCCGTCGCGTGCCTCCACATGGACGTCGTCCATGAGACGGCGCACGATTCCCAACCCCCGGCCCGAGCGCGCGTCGGGCGGGGCGATGGCCCAGGTGCGCCACGCACGCAACGCCGGCGCCGCATCGCTCACGCACGTGACCGCCACCTCGAGCCACGAGCCCGTCACGTCCACCTCGACGGTCAGCTCCTCACCGGCGCCGTACTCGATGGCATTGGTCGCCAGTTCGCTGACGACGAGCTCGACGTCGGCCGCGACCTCGTCGGAGACGTCTGCGGCTCGGAGCGCATCCCTCACGAACGCACGGATGACCCGACCATTGGCCGGCGTGGCCCGGAACGACCGGACGACCACACCGCCGCGATGGTGGGGTCGCCCGTCGTCGGACCGCCGCATCAGGACGACCATGCCGTCTGCACCGACCTGGAGAAAATGCCGGCGGCATGCTGCGTCCGACGACATGTCGACAGGGCCACGATCGTGCGACCTCGCAGTATCCGGGCGCGCCGACTCCACCTCATCGCTGGTGGCATACCCGAGGGAACCGGAGGGTAAACATCCGGCGACGCACCCTGTCGTCGCACCCGTCGGCACGCCGCTGCAGGGCATCACGGCGCTTCGCGGCAGGCCGGAGGACGACGGTCCGGAACGGTCATGGGAGGGCAGCGGGCCGTGCGCGTGTCACGCCATCGGTGTGCGCCAAGCGCCTTGGGCGTTGACGAGGCGCACATCGACGACGCTCACCAGCGACGGGTCGGATCCTTCGATGAGGCGCACGGCGTCGGCCGCCGCCTCGTCGTCACTGACGAACGCGGCAACCACACCCATCGTGCGGCCGGGGACGTGCGGCTGGCTCCACGCCTGCTCGCCGGCGTGGCGACCGAGACCCCCGAGCATGGCGCCGACCACGGCACCGAGGATCGCGCCGAACCCGGCGGTGATGATGCCGGTCGCCACCTCGTCACCGATCAGCAACCCGAGCGATCCCGCGGCGACGAGGCCGACCAGGGCTCCCAACGCGGCCGACACCGCGATCCGACGGTCGGGCAGGTCGGTGACGCTCTCGGAGTTCTCGCCGCCCTGTCCCACGACCCGAGGTGCTTCAGGCTCGACGAGGATCGCGATCGACCGTTCCCAGCCGGCGTCGTGCATGAGATCGAGCAGGGCGACCGTGGCCTCGGCGCCGACCACGTGTGCGACGACGGTGTGCTCGGCGAGGTCGAGGGCTGCGAGCGCCTCGACGGAGCGCCGTTGTGTCGCGGACCGACCTTCGACATCTGGGCGCTCGGGGCGCTCAGGGGGTCGGGTCGGACGCTGATGAGTTCCCACGTCGGTCGGGCGACTCCCGGTCGCAGCCCTGGGTGCGGTCGCCGGTGCGGCGTCCTCGTCCGGCGACAGCGCGACACGTCGACCGTCGGGATACCTGACCTCGACCGTGTGGTTCGGGAATTCGGTGCGGGTGTACTCGAGCAGGGTGGTCACGAGGTGCCGGTACCCATGGGTTCGGGGATCGAACCGTCGCTCCCCGGACGCGGCACGGGGCGCCACGCCGGGGTTCGGGTCCGGTCGTGGCGCCCCGCGCTGTTCATCGCCTTCGACTCACGTCGCGGCGGGAACACCGAGATCGCTCGTCAGGGCGCGATCGTGGTCATGTCGGTCATGGAGGTGTCGGTCATGGAGGTGTCGGTCATCGAGTCGTCCGGCAGGTCGCCGACCGGCGTGGTGTCGTCGACGCCTGTCGGCGTCGAGATGTCGACGTCGTCCATGTCGTCCATGTCGGCATCGTCGTCACCACAGGCTGCGAGGCCGCTGGTGACGGCCAGGAGGGCGACGACGCTCAGGCGTCGGATGCGTCGTTGCTGATGGGGTGCATGTCTCACGTGGGGGATTCCTCTCGTTCACGTTCACGGGTTCACGGCTCGTCGACGGCGTCGACGGGCTGCTGTCCGCCCGCTGGAGCGACCGGTGCCCGTTGTCGTGCGGCGCCAAACCCGACCGCGCGGGACGCACCACGTACGTCGTCGCCTCGTCTTCCCATCGTCCACGCCGGGTACCGAGGACACATGTCCGATCCGATGACGTCTGCCGACCCGCCCTCCCGAGCCGCCAACCCACCGGCGCACCAGCCCCCCGACGAGGGTCCGTCCGACCGCACGACCCTCACCGCCGTCGTCGATGCGTACCGCGAGAGCGGGTTCGCCACCGACTTCCATGCGGAGGAGGCCGACCCAGACGTCCGCCGCGAGGGCGACCCCACCGCAGTCCTGCGCTGCAGCGAGTGCGCGTCGGCCATCGACCCGCGCCGGGCGGCCATCCACAGCATGCGCCGGCTCGAAGGCGCGTCCGACCCCGATGACATGGCCGCCGTCGTGGCGACCAGCTGCCCCGTGTGCGGAGCCGACGGGACCGTCGTCCTCGGCTACGGGCCGATGGCCGCCGCCGTGGACGCTGACGTGCTGCTCGCAATGCGTGACCGGCGCGAGGACGACGTCCTTCCTCCCCACCAGCCGCCGATGCCGGACAGCGACACCGCCGGGTGACGTGTGAGACGTGACGCCCTCGGCCTGAGGCCAGGGCCGAGGCCGATCAGTTCGGGGAGTGGACGCAGTCCGGCGGGTCGAACACGCTCACGTCGATCAGGGCGTCTCCCGCGTGGGCGCTGTCGAGTTCCCGTCGAACGGTCGACGCGAGCCTCGTCGCAGACCGCTCGTCCAGTGACGGCACCGCGATGAACGTGATGCTCCGTCGACGTTCGAAGTGCCGTCGGCGTTGCATCGGACCCCGCCGTGAGCGTCGCATCGACCGCAGGCCCGTGATCACGAGCACGACGGCGATCGGTGCGACCGCGGCGGCCACCACCACGGTCGCGGTGCGCGCGGTCGCCCCGGTCGCCCCCACTCGTACGACCGCCGCTGCCACGGCCATCGTGGCCAGTGCGCACATCACGGTCACGCCGAGCCGCCCGAGTCGGCTGCGCTGACGGTCGGGCCCGACGCCGATCGCCGCGACACGCACCGCGGCCACCGGTGCGTCGGCCGCGACCCGTCGGACCCTGGTGAGCGCGTCGAGCCCCTCCCGTGCTCCGACCACTTCGATGATCACCGTGGGCGATGCCAGGCTGAGATCGGTGAGCGCCGTGGTGTCGAGGGGTTCCATCACGCGATGAGGGTGCGTCTCGCGCACGAGCTCTCGGAGCGTGGCGGTCGTCATGGACGGCTCGATCCGCTGCACACCAGCACGACCGCCAGCACCGACGACGTGGCGATCACGAACCATGCGTCCACCGCACCGACCGCGAGTTCCTCGGCCACCCGTCGGCGTTCCAACAGCATGAACACGCCGGTCACCGCGAGGGCCGCCGCCATCGCACCCAGCACCAACCTCGATCGGGTCGCGGCGGCGAGCATCATCACGAGTCCGAAGCAGACCTCGATCACGCCCAGTCGGGCCGTGTGCGTCGTGCCGGCCAACTCGACCACGGAGGTGGTCGACTCGAGCTCCCGCGCACGCAGCAGCACCACGGACCCCACGGTGGCGGTGACGAGACCCCACGTCGCGGTCGCGACGACGGGCATCACCGGCGACAGGCGCGGCGGTCGTCGACGTCGCACGTGGCGGGTCGCGGGCTCGGGACCCGTCGGCCAGGCCTGGCGTGTGACGCCTCGGTCCACGAGGCGGTCCGTCGCCGTCGACTGCATCGAGTGCCTGCTCGTGCGTTCCATCGCGTGCCTCCAGCGCGTCGTCCGCGACCGGTGGGAGCCACCGGTCGCGTTTCCACCCGCTGAGTCGATGCCCACGTGGAACCGTACTCGAAACCCCCGACGTGTGGTCCGCGGCCGGAGGGTCCGGCGGGCCGCTACGCACGTTCACCCGGCCGAGGTTTGCGCAACCCACCCGGGTGGTACCTCAGCGCTATGCAACCGTCGGACCAAGACCCGGACCAGCATCCCGACCCGTGGCGCCAGCCCGATCCGATGGAGGGCCGCGCCGGGCGTCCCCCGGGCACGAACGGCCCACTCCGGATCGCCGTCGTCAACGACTACGAGGTGATCGTCCGCGGCGTCGCGGCAATGTTGCAGCCGTTCGACGATCGGGTCCAGGTCGTCGAGGTCGAGGTCGGTGGCGTCGCGGAGGCAAGCGTCGACATCGCGTTGTTCGACACGTTCGGTGGTCATCGCACGATCCTCCGACGCGCCCAGGCGATGGTCGCCGACCGAGAGGTCGATCACGTCGTGCTGTACACCTGGAGCGCGGACGCGAACCTGCTGGCGGTCGCCCGCGCCAGCGGTGTCTCGGGTGTGCTCTCCAAGGCCGGTTCCGCCAACCAGTTGGTCGACGGACTCGAGCGCGTCGCCGCCGGCGAACAACTCGGGTTCGACACCCCCTTGCGGCTGGCCGGGCACCAGGGTCACCTCACCGACATCGGTCGCCGTACATCGGCCATCGGAGACGGGTCCGGCTCGACGGGCGCACGTCCGGCGCCGCCGATGATCGACCTCCAGGCCGACCTCACCGCCCGGGAGCAGGAGGTCCTGGCGATGCTCGGGCTCGGCCTGAGCAACCGCGACATCGCCGACGAACTGTTCCTCGGCGTCGAGACCGTCCGCACCTACGTGCGCCAGGTGTATCAGAAGCTCGGCGTGAAGAACCGGACGCAGGCGGCCGTGCGTGCCCGTGTGCTCGGGCTGGAACCGGCTGCAGAGCGTCGGCCGGCAGCGAGCTGAACGGCCTCGACGTGTTCGCCGCCACCAGCGAGCGGCGCCTCGACGCCACCCCGGCGCGGGTCTTCGCGGCGCTCATCGATGCCGAGCGATATCCGGAGTGGCTCGTCGGCGCACGTGCCGTGGTCGTCGACGACGACCGGTGGCCTCGGGCCGGCAGTTCGTTCCACCACGAGGTCGGCATGGGACCCATCGACGTGCAGGACTCCACCACGGTCGTCGGGATGGAGCCGTGGCGTCGGCTCGACCTGATCGTGCGGGCGAGGCCGTTCCTCGTCGCGAACGTCTCGTTCGAGGTGACGCCGCTCGGGTCCGGGTCGTGCGTCCGAATGACCGAGACCCCCCGCGGTGCGTTCGTGCTGTTCGGTCCGTTCATCACTCCGTTCGTCCGATGGCGAAACGCACGATCGCTCGCCAAGCTCGCCGAACAGATGGCGTCGTGCGGCCCGTGACGAGCAGGACCTCGTCATGGCCGTCGCGACGAGCCGACGCAACCGGGCGCGGTGCCGACGACGCGCGCGACGTGCACGACGCCGTCGTGATCGGCGCCGGGCCGAACGGCCTCGTCGCCGCCAACGTCCTCGCCGATGCCGGGTGGGACGTGCTCGTGGTGGAGGCCCAACCCGTGCCCGGCGGGGCCGTCCGCACGGCTTCGCTCACCGCCCCCGGCTTCCGTGACGACGTGTTCAGCGCCTTCTATCCCCTGGCCGCTGCGTCGTCGGTGCTACGCGACCTCGCGCTGCACGACCACGGACTCCGGTGGACGCATGCGCCGACGGTGCTGGCGCATCCGCTGCCCGGCGCTCCTGCCGCCCTGCTCCACCGGGACATCGATGTCACCGCAGCCTCGCTGGAGGTCGGTCACCCCGGTGACGGCGACGCCTACCGGGTCGTCGACGCCGAGTTCCGGCACGTCGCCGGTCCGCTGCTGGACGTCCTGCTGCGTCCGTTCCCTCCGGTGGGACCGGCGCTGCGACTCGGCGCCCGCGCCCGCCCCGCCGGGGTACGGGACCTCACTCGGCTGGCGCTCGTGCCGCTGCGTCGGTTCCTGGAGGAGCGCTTCGGCGGCGAGCAGGCGGCGCTGCTCTATGCCGGGCTGGCGCTGCACGCCGACCTCACTCCGGAGACGTCGGGCAGCGCGCTGTTCGGCTGGCTCCTCGCCGGGCTCGGCCAACAGCACGGGTTCCCCGTACCCGTCGGTGGCGCCGGCTCCATCACCGATGCCCTCGTCGCACGACTGGCAACGGTCGGCGGCAGCGTGCGTTGCGACACTCGGATCGACCGGATCGAGATCGCACGCGGTCGCGCCGTCGGTGTCCGCACGGCGAGCGGCCAGGTCATCCACGCGCGTCGCGCCGTGCTCGCCGACACGGATGCGACCTCGCTCCTGCTCGACCTGGTGGGTCCCGAGCACCTGCCGGCATCGACCCTGCACCGGGTGCGACGCATCGAGCGAGGCGCCGGCACCTTCAAGATCGACTGGGCGCTCTCGGCACCCGTGCCCTGGGCCGACCACACCGTGCGCGGCGCGGGCACGGTCCACCTCGCCGACAGCCTCGACGAACTCACGGTGACCGCGTCCGAGCTCGCCCGCCATCTCGTGCCGCGCGACCCCTTCGTGCTGCTCGGCCAGATGACGACGGCAGATCCCACCCGGTCACCGGCGGGGACGGAGTCGGTGTGGGCGTACACACACGTGCCGCAATGGGTCCGCGGTGACGCCGGCGCCCACGAGCACCCACGAGTGATGGGCACCTGGGACGACGACGACACGGAGCGATTCGCGGCCCGGCTCGAGGCGAGGGTGGAGCGCTTGGCACCCGGGTTCGGCGAGCTGGTCATCGCTCGTCATCTCATGCCGCCACCCGTGCTGCAGTCGATGGATGCGAACCTCGTGGGCGGCGACATCGGTGGTGGGACCGCGCAACTGCATCAGCAGCTCGTCTTCCGGCCCATGTCGGGGCTCGGGCGGCCCGAGACCCCGGTGCGCGGTCTCTACCTGGCGTCGGCGTCGGCCCATCCGGGCGGCGGCGTGCACGGTGCATGCGGCGCGAACGCGGCGCGAGCCGCGATCCTGCATCACCGGCTGCGGCACGTGTCGTGGGGCTCTCGTTCCGCTGCGGCGAGCCAGTCGGCCCACCGTGTCACATCGTCGCCGACGCCCGACCTCCTGGCCGGCATTCCGGCCGACCTCCCCGCGTCGGCAGGGTCAGCAGGATCAGCGGGGTCGACGGCGGCACCGACCGATGCGCCGAGCGCGATGCCGACGTAAGTGTGGAAGTCGTCGCCGCGTTCCACGCGGGCGACCCGACCGACCAGGTGCAGTGCGCCACTCGGGTCGGGGACCGACACGCAGACGCGCAGCCCCGTGGGCAGCCCGACCGGCTCGGGGAACGACAGCAGCAGCCCGTGGGTCGAGGCGTCCATGAGACGAGCGGTCGGCAGCGGCGCCTCGCTCGCGGTCCCCACACGCACGGGTCGAACGAGCCCACGACGGGGAGCAGCTCTGCGTTCCACGCCCTGCCGTTACCCCCTGCCCGCCGCGCCGATGCCACCCTCGTGGGTGAACGCGGCCAGGGCCACGCCCACTCAGGGCTTCGGGGCGTTCCACGCCGGGGGAGGCCGCGGATCAACGGCCGCAGCCGCAACATCCGCAACGGGGTCGGCATCGAGCACGCCAGCCTCGCCGTTGGCAGGGTCCGCAGCTCGTTCGTCGCCGATCCGGGTGCGAATCCGGGTGCGGATCCGTGTGCGAATTCATGTGCGAACTCGGCCCAGGTCGTTCCTCTGGGCGTCCCGCAGGTGGCTCGGTGGGAACCTCCCGTGTCGCGATCGCTCAGTCGCCGAGCTGGTGGCGCGTCGTCGGCACTGCCGACTCGGTCCCGGTGGCAGCGATCGGCGCACGGAACACATCGGTCCCCTCAGCGCCGCCCTTCGGCGTCGCCGCGGTGGGGGCCAGTTTCAGCGCGGCGCGACGGTCCTTCTCGTTCTCCCCGCCCCAGATGCCGCTCTCGCGGAACTGGCGAGCGTGGTCGCGACACGGCGCGACGACCGGGCAGGCGGCGCACACCGCCAGCGCCAGGCGCTCACGGTCGATCCGCTCGCGCTCGGGTTCGGTCGGACTGCCGAAGAACAGATCGGTCTGGCCTGCGCACGCCGCCTGCTCGGCCCACGACGGCACACGCCAGCGCTTGCGGGACCGGTCGGCAGCAGCGCGAGCCGAGCGCGACCGGGCCGTCGGGGGGCGCAGTCCGACGGGCAGCGGGGCGGCGGTGGGAAGGCGACGGCTGGAGCTCACGGCGCACCGATACCCACCGCCGCCCACCTCCAACCCGATTTCGCCGGACGTCGGATGCTCAGCCGCTCTCGGTGCGCTGGGCGGCGCCCAGGTGCGCCTTCAGGACCGCGAGGCTCGAGGTGATCAACCGCCCGACGTGCACCTGCGAGGTGCCGATCCGTTCGGCGATCTGCGACTGGGTCATGCCGTCGAAGAAGCGCAGGACCAGGATGGTGCGTTCCCGGTCGGGCAGCCGATCGAGCAGCTGCGCCACGAGGTCGCGGTCGAGCACCCCGTCGAAGCCGCCATCGACCGGTGGGGTGTGACCGGAACCGGTCGGGTCGAGCGAGTGCGCTCGGTAGGCGTTGTTCGCCTCCAACGCCTCGAGCACGGCGTCCTCGCCGACATCGAGCGCCGCGGCGATCTCCGACACCCGCGGCGACCGGCCCAGCTCGCCGGCGAGGCGGTCCGAGGTCGTGTTCACCATGGGCCGCAGATCCTTGGCGCGGCGTGACACGTGGACGCTCCAGGTGTGGTCGCGGAAGTACCGCCGCAACTCGCCCATGATCGTGGGCGTCGCGTACGCGCCGAACGGCACCCCGAGCGACGGGTCGAACCGATCGACCGACTTCAGCAGACCGAGCCGTGCCACCTGCAACAGGTCGTCGAAGGGCTCACCGCGGTCGACGAAGCGGCGGGCACCGCGGACCGCCAACCAGTTCGCACGTTCGACGATCTCGTCGCGCAGGCGGGGGTCGCGATCACGGGTGAACCGGTCGAGCGCCTCGGCCAGCCAGGCATCGTCCTCCGCGGCGCGTTCCGCGTCGCGTTCCAACATCGCCATCGGTCAGCTCCGCCGACCCGTGACGGGCGACGAGGTCATCGGATCTCCAGCATTGCCACGGAGGCGGAGATTCGGGCGAGGCCGTCGACGAGCTGGATGTCGTGGCCGGCGCACACTCCCTGCAGGACGGTGCGGCACAACGCGAGGTCGGGATGGTCGAGGTCGAGCGCGCGAACCGGCGAGGTGCCCCGCACGACGAACGCCGGCGAGTCGACGAGCGCCCCGCTCGCGGGGCCACGGTCGCGGTCCACCACCTCGAACTCGAGGTCCACCCGCTCACGGTCGCCGTGCTCGATGAGGGCGATGAGCACCTCGCTGACGGCGATCTTGATGTCCTCGATCTCGTCGACCGTGCAGCCGGCGAGCGAGGCGAGGCCGCTGGCGGCGAGACGCGCCACACGGGACATGCTCGGTTCGGGCGGGACCGTCAACCGGACCGGCCCGACGGCGGCGGCGACCGGAGCGACGGGTGTGTCGACGACGTCAGCCACGATGGCTCTCGATCACGAACTGCGAGGTCGTGCCGGTGATGTCGAGCAGCCGGGCGACCTCGGGCCCGACCGAGCGCAGGACGACGTCGGTGCCGCGGGAGCGGGCGCGCCGGCTGGCGCCGAGGAGGCTGCGCAGTCCCGAGGAATCGATGAACGAGACGTCGTCGAGGTCGATCACGAGCTGCTGGTGCTCTTCGCGCTGGAGGATCGCTGCCTCCAGCACCGGCCCACCGGCCATGTCGATGTCACCGTGCACGACGATGGCGCCGCCATCGTCCACGTCGATCGTCAACGACTCGTCGTTCATCGAACCCGTCATGTGCGCCTCCTGGCTCCACGGCTCTCGCCGGTCACTGCTCACGCGGCCTGAGCACCGCGCGGACAGTCTGCTCGTTGGCGGCTTGGCCGAGCCCGTCGCCACCGAACGAGCACCTCTACCCGAATGGTGGGCACACCAAACCATCGATCTCGTGTCAGGTCCGTTCGTCGGGGTCAGACACCGAGGACCGGATCGGTCGCCGGACGTGTCGATCGGGGCCGACGCCGGCGAGCGCGTGTGCGATCGAGCCGCCGCATGACCCCGGTGGCGGTGATCCCGTGGATCGTGATCGACAGCAGGATCGTGCACGCGACCACCGGCCACAGATCGGCGGTGCCGAGCGGTGTCGACCGGCCCTCGGTGATCGTCGGCGCAGCGGCGTAGGACAGGTAGTACACCGATCCGACCCCGCGGATCCCGAAAAAGGCGATGGCCCGCCGCTCGTTCCACCGCACCGGACTGCGGAGCAGCGCCAGATGCCCGGCGAGCGGCCGCACCACCAGGAGCACGAGCACCGACGTCGCGAACACACGCCACCCCACGCCGTCGAGCAGCACGGCCAACGCGCCCCCGAACAGCACCAGGAGCACCGAGCTCACCGCCTGCTCGATTTCGGACGCGAACCCATGCAGAACGGCGTGGTACTCGTCGGTGCGGTGCGTTCGCCGCAACGACAGCGCGGCGACGAACACGGCGAGGAAGCCGTAGCCGTGCGTCCACTCCGTGAGGCCGTAGGCCACCATCGTGATCCCGAGCGCCACGAAGCCCTGACTCGACGCCGCGATCGGCGGGAGGTGCCAGGGGCCGTCGAACACCAGACGCCCGAGCCCCCGACCGACGAGCCATCCGATCACCCCGCCGGCGAGGAGCCGGTACCCGACGTCGACCGCGAGCCATTCGGGGAACCACTCGCCGTCGCCTGCGGTGCCGGCCGCCGTCGCGGCGGCGAGCACGAGGGCCAGGTGGACGAACGGGAACGCCAGGCCGTCGTTCAGGCCGGCCTCGCTCGTGAGCCCGAACCGGACGTCGTCCTCGTCCTCGAGGCGTCCCTCCTCGAGGACGGGTTCACCCACCTGCACGTCGGACGCGAGCACCGGGTCCGTGGGTGCGAGCACGGCACCGAGGAGCACCGCCGTCGCCAGGTCGAGCCGGAGCAGCAGCACGCCCACCACGGCGATCCCGGCGATCGACGCCAGCATCCCGACGGAGAGCAACCGCCAGGTGATCGCCCACCGCCGCAGACCGATCGGCCGGTCGATGCTGATGCCGGCACCGACGAGGGCCACGAGGACGCCCAGTTCGGTCACCCGTCGCGTCACCTCCACGTGCTCGCGCGGATCGGGGGCGTGGAACCACGGCAGGGCGAACAGGCACGCACCGAGGGCGACCAGCACCAGTGGCAGCGACACGGGCGAGCGTTCGATCGTCACCGGGATCCACGCCGCGACGATGACCACCAGCCCGATGCCGAACACGAGGAGCTGATCGTCGGGCATGTCGGGAGTGCTACCCACCCGAGCGGAGGGGGAACCATCTCGCGACGTGGCACCCGGCACGATGCGGTTGCCCGACACCTGCATCGGGTACCTCCAGGCGTGCTGCACGACGCCGCGCCGACCGCGCCCGACACCGCCGACGTCCACCCCCCATCGGCGGAGCTGTTCGACGAGCCCTCGCGCTGGCGCGCCGAGGCGGCCCGGGCCCTCGGCCTGCGCGGGGAGGCTCTCCTCGCCGGCGTGAGTCCGGGGGCGTCCTGTCCGTCGGTGTTGCACTCGCTGGCGAGGGCGATCCTGGCCCACTCGATCGCGAACGGGCGCGACCGTCTCGATGTCGTGGTCGACCTCGGTGCCGGTGCCGGCGGCATCAGCGAGTGGTTCCGCCGACACACGGGAGCCGCCGTGGTGGCGGTCGAACCGGCACCCGGCGCGCGGGAGGCGGCCGCGTCGCTCTTCCCGGCCCTGACCGTCCGGAAGGGGACGGCCGAGGCGTCCGGGCTGCCCGACGCGATCGCCGATGCTGTGCTCCTCAGTGGCGTGGTGTCGCTCATCGACGACCTCGATGCCGTCCTCGCCGAGGCGGCTCGTGTCGCCCGACCCGACGGCGCGATCGCGATCGGCGACCTGTTCTCCTCGCGGCGGGCGACGATTCGCAGCAGCCGCAACGTCTTCAGGAGCGTCGAATCGCTCACCGAGCACGTGGCCACGTTCGGTTGGGAGGTGGTGGAGGTGGGGATCGGCTCGCCGCCACCCGATGCATCGTGGGCCCTCGCCGCCGCCGCGGTCGACCGATGGATCCGTCGCCATCACTGCGACCACCCGGCGTTCGACGTGTGGTCCGCCGATCAGGCACACCTCACTCGTCATGTGGAGCAGGGCGATCTCATCGCGGCATGCCTGGTCGCACGGAGGTCGAGCGGGTGGCCGGGGTGAACCCGGCGATCGCTGCGCCCGCGACGACGGAGATGGGCGCGCTGCCGCCGATACGACGATGGGGCCCGCAGACACGACTCGCGATCGCCAACTTCCCGATCTCGGGCGAGCCGATGCCGCAGGAGGTCGTCGACGCGCTCGTCGAGATCAAGCTGGTCGCGGCTGCCGTCAACGAACGCGAGGGCGTGATCGCCGCCGACGTCGCGGCGGCGATCCGGCGCGCCGCCGAGGAGGTGCTCGCCGGTGAGCACCTCGACCAGTTCCCGGTCGACGTCTTCCAGACCGGGTCGGGGACGAGCACGAACATGAACGTGAACGAGGTGCTGGCACACCGGGCGTCGGAGCTCCTCGGCGCACCCGTGCACCCCAACGACGACGTCAACGCGTCGCAGTCGTCGAACGACGTGTTCCCGACCGCCGTCCGCCTCGCTGCGGGCCGGCTCGTGATGACCCGTCTCGTGCCGGAACTCACGCTGCTCCACCGCTCGCTGCGCACGCTCGCCGATCGCCACCGCACGACGGTGAAGATGGGCCGCACACATCTGATGGACGCCGTCCCGATGACGTTCGGTCAGGAGGTGAGCGGGTGGGCCCGATCGATCGATCTCGGGATGCGACGGCTCGCCGACACCCTGCCGAGGGTGTTCGAGCTCCCCATCGGCGGCACGGCCGTCGGCACCGGCCTCAACGCCCCACGCGGGTTCGGTGCCGCGGTCGCCGACGGACTCGCACGTCGGAGCGGTCTCGGGATCACCGAAGCCGTCGACCACATGGAGGCGCAGTCGGCCCACGACGCGCTCGTGGAGCTGAGCGCGATGGTGAAGGTGGTGGCGCTGTCGGTCCACAAGATCGCCGGCGACCTGCGCCTGCTGTCATCGGGGCCGACCGGTGGGCTGGCGGAACTCCGCCTGCCCGAGCTCCAGGCCGGCAGCTCGATCATGCCCGGCAAGGTGAACCCGGTGATCCCCGAGACGGTGCAACAGGTGGTCGCCCAGGTGGTGGGCAACGACGCCACGATCACCTTCGCCGCGACCGCGTCGACGCTGCAGCTCAGCACGGCCGGTCCCGTCGTCGCCCGGTCGATCGTGTCGTCGATCACCCTGCTGGCGAACGCGGTCGAACAACTCCGGGTGCGCTGCGTCGACGCCGTCGAGGTCGATGTGACGGCGATGGCTGCGTACGCATCACGTTCACCGGCGATCGTCACCGCGCTGGCACCGCTGATCGGCTACGACGCCGCCGCCGACGTCGTCCACCGGGCTGGCGCCGATGGGCGAACCGTCGTCGAGGTGGCCACCGAGGTGGCGACGGCGCTCGGCATCCCGGCGGCCGATGTCGCCGCGGCGGTCGATCCCCTGACGATGACGGGTGCAGGTCGCGACCCGGGCGTGTGAAGCCCGTGGTCGGCAACTCGTCTCATCGCCGTGGTCCGGGGGTACAGCTGCGCATGACCCTCGACCAGCCCCGGTCGCTCGACGACCTCGTCCGCGCCGGCGACGTCGCGATGCTCACCACGATCGACGACGACCACCGGCTCACCAGCAGGCCGCTCACGGTCGCCGAGGCGCACGGGGGCGTGTTGACGTTCCTCGTCGATGCCGAGACCGGTTGGTTCGCGACCTTGGAGCGGGCACTCGAACACGCATCGCTCGACCACCGACCCGACGCCGTCGATGCCGTCGACCGGCCGTCGGAGGCCGCAGGTCCGGCGGGTGCGACGCAGGTCATCCTGGCGATCACCACCGGTCGCAACGAGTGGCTGTCGGTGCGGGGCCGTCCCGCGATCAGCGCCGATCCCACCACGATCGATCGCCTGTGGAGCCCAGCCGCCGGCGCGTTCTTCGACGGGCGCGACGATCCCTCGATCCGTGCACTGCAGGTGTCGTTGCTCGACGGTGAGTACTGGAGCGCACCCGGCGGTGGCGCGCTCGGCCGACTCGCCGCAGTGGTCGGCGCAGCGCTCGGACGCGACGACGACACGCCGGGCGGCGCCCACGGCGAGATCGCCCGCGACTGACCCGACCATCACAGCTCCACCTCGAGCATCACCGACACGAACACGGAGACACCCATGACCCCCGAACCGATGCAGCCGCCCCCCACCCGTCCGCTGCCCGATCTGCCCGACGAGCCGATCCCCACACCGATGCCGGCCGATCCCCCCATGCCCAGCCCGGGCGATCCGGCCCAGATCTGACGCACGCACCCGAGCGAGCCGCGCTCAGCGACGAAGCGCGCGCTCCAGCTCGGCCTTGTTCATCGACGACCGGCCCCGCACGTTGCGACGCCTGGCCTCCTCGTACAGCTGGGCGTAGGTGCGGCCCCCGGGGCCTCGGTGCGAGCGCAGCCCGCCGCGCCGGCCCGAGCTGATGTCGTCGATCGACGTCGGCGACGCGACCGCCGCCTCGCCGGCTCGCGCCCGCTCCTTGTTCACCGTGCGGGCGGCGATCTCCTCGGCGGTGTCCTCGGTCTCGCCCCGCTCGAGGAGGCCGTCCTTGATGTGCTCGTACTGCCGTTCCCGCTTCGGCGTCCATGCTCGGGGCATCGGGATCCTCCTGATCCGCTGGTCGTGATCGCCGGTACGGATACCCGACCGCGGCCGTCCCCAGACCGACCGACACGTCACCGGACGAGGGTCGACGCGACAGCGGCCGAGCAGCGGTGCTGGTCGGCCGGCCGAGTCGAGTGTGGGGGTGTGTGGGTGATCCCCCTCCGCCGCCGCGTGCGTGACGGGTCGCGCGGGGCAGAGGGGGACCACGACCTGTGTGATCTCGAGTGTGATCCGGCGGGCCGGGTCAGGACGTGAAGATGCTGACGCCGCCGGGGCCGACGAGCAGCCCGATGACCACGAGGGCGATGCCCCACATGACCTCACCGCGCACGAGGTTGACGACGCCGAAGATCACGAGGATCACGGCGAGGATCCAGAGCACTCCTGCCATGTCGATTCACCTCCCTCCGGTCGCCCCGGAGACCGGGACGGGTGCGAGGCGCGACGTCACGTCGGTGATGCCGCGGACCTGTTTGATCTTCACCATCTGGTCCCTCGGGTCGGGCCAGCCGGCCGTGGTGGTGAGGAGCGTCACCACCCCGTCGTCGACACGCAGGTCGTCGAGCGCCTGGTCGCGTCGCAGCAGGGGATCGCTCGACACCGCCGCGCGCACCTTCATCTCGGTGACCACGTCCGCCAACGGACGATGACCGCGCTCGCGCACGGCACGGACGGCGAAGCGCGCCCATCGACGCACGTCGACGCGGTTGGCCCACAGCGCAGCGAGCACCGTCGCGATCCACATGCGTCGCGTCCAACCGCGCCGGAGCAGGCGCGGGCTCAGCAGCGCCGGCAGCGCGAGCCGGGAGGCCAGGCCCCGGCTGCCGTCAGCGGCGGCCATCTGCCGACCGACCCGAGCGCGAGCCGTTGCCGCTGCGCGACTTGTTGGTGACCGCCTGCGCGGCCCCGAGCTCGGAGTCGGCGCCGGCGTTCGACATGCCACCGGCCCAGTCGGCGAGGTGCGACCGCACCATCCAGTGGTACTTCTCCAGGATGGCGCTCTGGCCGATCAGCAGGTCCTGCGACACCGGGTCGAGCTCGTCGAGCTCCTCGATCTCACGGCGATGGTCGGAGATGACCCCCTGGTACACCACGTCGAGCGCGCCGAGGTGGGCGATCGAGTCGGCGCGATCGAGGTCGTAGTCGGTCCAGGTGCGCTGGTCGACGATGCGGCCGGGCAGTCCGCTCGGCACGGCGCCCAGGGTCGCCACGCGCTCGGCGAGATCGTCGATCATCGCCTGCACCCCGGCGTACTGCGGGTCGAGCATCTCGTGGACGCCGATGAAGTTCGGGCCCACCACGTTCCAGTGGATGTGCTTCAGCGTGAGCGACAGGTCGAGCAGGCTGATCAGCCGCTGCTGCAGCCGCTCGGCGACATCGGCACCGTTCTCGAGGCTGAGGGTGGGGACGGTGAAGCTCGCCTGTCGGGTGGAGCTCACGCGCGACGCGCTGCCGCGAGGACGGCGCTCGAGTGCAGCGGCCGGCGCAGCGGCGGCCCCCTTCTTCGGCGGAGCGCTCGTGGCGGACGTCGTGCTCTTCGCGGGCGTGGCGCTCTTCGATCGGGTGGTGGTCTTCATGTGGGGCCTCTCGTGTGGGGTTGGTGAGGGTGGGTGATGACGGACGCGGCGTCGCTCAGGAGGACGCGGCGAGCGATGCGGTGACGGCGTCGAGGCGCCCGTCGATGGCCGCCCAGTCGAGGTGATCGATCGCCGCCGACACCCACGCCGCACGATCGTTGCGATGGCTCAGGTAGTAGGCGTGCTCCCACACGTCGACGACGGCGACCAGGTCACTGCCCGGCACGTGCTGCGCGTGGTGGTCGTGCACCATGCCGACCTGCAGGCTCCGACTCGCGGTGTCGAACGCGAGCACACCCCACCCCGACCCCTGCACACCCATGCACGCCGCCGTCAGCAGCGAGCGCACCCGATCGACACCGCCGGCGGCATCGAGGTGCTCGGCCACGGCGCCGGCCGGTCGCACCGGCTCGGGCGACAGGTTCTCCCAGAACAGCGAGTGCAGGACATGGCCACCGAGGTTGAACTCACGGGCGGCTTCGAGGCCGGCGTACCGAGCGGCGTCCGACGGGTCGACGATGCGCAGCTCCTCGAGCGCGGCGTTGGCCTTGTCGACGTAGGCGCGGTGGTGCTTGTCGTGGTGGAGGTGGAGGGTCTCGCTGTCGCACCACGGCTCGAGAGCGTCGTACGCGTACGGCAGCTCCGGCAGGACGAGTTGGGTCATGGTCGATGCAGTCATGCACGAGAGGTACCCCGGACGAGTGGGCCCACAAACGCAACGAGACGAACGCGACACGACGAGACGCACGACACGACGCGGCACGACGGAGCAGGAACCGGCGATGCGACAGTCGGCACGAGAGGCGAACGGGCGGCGCGTCCATGTGTCCCGGCGTCCTCCACGGGGAACACCCGTGCATGACACATGTCCTGATCGCAGCCGACGACACCGAGGTGTCGATCGATGCCGCCCGCACCGCACGTGACCTGTTCGGCGATGCCGCGCACTACACGGTCATCAGCGTCGCCGACACCAGCGGGTTCATGTGGGCCGGATCCGCGATGGCCTGGGGCGTGCCCTACCCGATGACGATCCCGGCAGCGGGTGTGGCCGGTCCGCCGCTGGTGTTCCAGCAGCCGACCGACGAGGATCACCGGCCGATCGATCTCGCCGAACGTCAGGCCGACGAGGTGGCGGTGGCCGCCGACCTGCCCGCTGCCGACGCGATGGGCGAGGTCGGCGATCCGGCGCATGCCATCGTCCGAGCAGCCACCGAGTGCGGTGCCGACGTGATCGTCGTCGGTTCGCACGACCGCTCGTGGCTGTCGAAGTTGTTCTCCCCGTCGGTGGCCAAGGCGGTGGTGAGCGAGAGTTCGATCCCCGTGCTCGTGGTGCGCTGACCGACCGGGGACCGGATCCTGGGGATCCTGGGGAGATGATCCTGGGGACCGGCTCGGCGTCAGACCCGCTCCAGGAGCACGCCCGGCCGGTCGCTCACCAGTGCGGCGAGCGCCGTGCGCCCACGGTGGGTCGTCCGCCTGTCCGAGAGGGCGTCGCGCCAGTCGCCGTCGGGGAGGTCGACCAGCGTGTCGCCCCACCCGCCGGCGTCGCGAAGCGCCGTCGACCACCGCGCGGCGACGACTGCGATCGTCGGCCCACCGCCCGCCGGCGACATCGTGTGCCCGACCGCGTGGGCTGCGCCACGTCCGGCCACCGCCAGCGGTGTGTACGTCGAGCCCGGCGCGAAGCTGCTCGGATTCGTGCGACGCACCCGCAGCGCCGTGCGCACGAGATGTGCCTTCGCCACGCCGAGGTCATCGGTCGCGATCGCCGCGGCGGTCCACGACCCACCGCCGGCCGAGGTCGCCCGGCGCAACAGGTCGCGTTCGGCCGCCACGTCGGGATCGGCTCGGTTGTCGGGATCTGCCAACGTGGTCCGCCACCCGAGCGACCCCTGGTAGAGATCGGGCACGCCGGGTCCGGCGAGCGCGAGCAGGAGCGACGACAGCGAGACCCACCGCCCGCGCACGACGAGGTCGTCGAGGAGCGGGTCGAGGACGCGCCGGCAGTCGGGGTCGGTGACGAGCAACCGGATCGTCTCCTCCACGTCCGCCTCGTACGGCTCGGCGGGCCGCAACCACGACGTGCGCCGCTTCGCTTCGCGGGCGGCCTTCACCGCCACGGGTGCGAGACGGTCGACCTCGGCGGGATGCGCGGCCAGCACCAGCTGCAGCAACTGCAGGTCGAGCACCGGGTCGCGTCGGTCCGGTCCGAGCAGGTCGTCGAGGCGGGCGTTCACCGACGACGACGCCTCCACCCACCGTTCGGGCAGTTCCGTGAGCGCGGTGAGCCGGGCGCGTGCATCGGCCGAACGTTTGGAGTCGTGAGTGGAGGTCGCCACCATGCCGAGCGGCGAGACCTCGGCCGCCCGGCGACGCCGGGCGTGGAAGTCGTCGACGTCGATCGACCACGCCAGCGGGTCGGCACCCACCTCGCACAACGACACCAGTCGTGGCAGTCGATAGAAGGCCGTGTCCTCCACACCCTTCGCCGTCACTGCGGCGGTGAGCTGCTGCAGTCGCACGACGAAGGACTCCTCGGCCTGCGTGCGCGTCGCTCGGTCGAACACCGACCGGTACGAACGCAGCGCGGTCACGCCGTCGCGGTCGCCGTCGAGCATCGCTTCGGCACGGGCGAACATCTCGTCGAGCACCCGTCGGTCACGGTCGTCGGCCGGGCGCGCCGGACGCACGTAGGTGCGATACACCGGGCACCCGATCGTGAGCGCCGCGACCGCCCGCCGCACCGCC
Organism: Actinomycetota bacterium; assembly: GCA_963169665.1. Classification (GTDB taxonomy): domain Bacteria; phylum Actinomycetota; class Acidimicrobiia; order Acidimicrobiales; family Ilumatobacteraceae; genus VFMC01. The sequence continues at coordinate 42,882 of CAUJET010000052.1, forward strand.
GATTCGTTCGGGGATCGATCGTTTCCACCGTCGAGCTGCTCGGCCACGAGCACGCCCAGGCCGGTGAGCCGCCGCAGCTCCGTCTCGAACAGTTGGGCGAGCGCATCGTGCTCGGCTGTCAGAACGATGTTCTCGAGCGGCCCCTCGAGCGAACCGGCGGCGCCTGCGCCGTCGGCCGCCGTCCACGCTGCCGCCGCGAGTGCGGTCATCGAGGCTTCCGCCGCCGGGACCACGAACAACCGGTCGAGCGCCGCGGCCTGCTCGTAGCCGGTGGTGCCGTCGACCGGCCACGACGCGGGCAGGGACTCGTCGCTCGCCAGGATCTTCTCGACCACCAACCAACGGTCACCGATCTCCTGCCGGAGCCGTTCGAGGTAGCCGGTCGGGTCGGCCAGGCCATCGGGGTGATCGACGCGCACCCCGTCGATCAGACCAGCGGCCACCATCGAGAGCGTGCGGCCGTGCGTCGCCGCGAACACCTCCGGATCCTCCTGGCGCACGCCGACCAGATCGGCGACGTCGAAGAAGCGTCGACGATCGAGGCGCGTGCGCGCCTCGCGCCAGTGGGCCAGCCGGTAGTGCTGGCGTTCCAGCACCCAGTCGAGCGTGCCCGGATCGCCCGACATCGCGGCCAGCAGTGCATCGATCTCGTCGGCGATCTCGGCGCTGCGGTCGGCGAGGTCGCCGAGCACGCACACCACCCGATGATCGTCCGCCGTGGCGCCGACCCGAGCGGGATCCATCATCCGCTGCTGGAAGCCATGGGCCAGCGTGGCGTAGCGCCGGCGCACCGTCCCGCCGGGCGCGTCGACGGCGTCGACGGGCGCAGCCGGCATCGCGGCATCGAGCGCGGAGGCGACCGCGTCGACGATCTCGGCGACCGATTCGTCGCACAACGGCAGGCTCTGCTCGTACACGCGCAGCACGAGGTCGTGGCCGGTGCGGCCGAGTCGAACGTCGCCGTTGCCGACCGCGACGTCGAGCTCGTCGCCGAGGACGGGGAGCAGGAGCCGGTCGGGCACCTCGGTGGTGCCGTGCCCCCAGGCGAGGTCGAACCAACGCGCCATGCCGCTCGACCGACCGTGGCGGAGCACGTCGGCCCACGCGGGCGAACGAGGATCGGCGGCGAGGTGGTTGGGCACGATGTCGAGCAGCACGCCGAGTCCGCGCTCGTGCGCGGTGGTCACGAGCCGCCGGAAGGCGTGCTCGCCACCTCGTTCGAGGTCGACGAGGTGCGGATCGATGACGTCGTAGCCGTGGCGAGAGCCGGGCACGGCCTGGAGTACGGGCGAGAGGTACACGTGCGACACGCCGACCTCGACGAGGTGGTCGAGCAGATCGGTCGCGGCGTCGAAGCCGAACGTCGGCGTCAGCTGGATCCGGTAGGTGGCGAGCGGCGCCGGCCCGTCGGGGGACGACGAGAACGACGGGGATGACGGAGCTGACAGGGCTGACGACGCGTCGGGCGGCACGTGGAGGTGGTCCCCCGTTCCGCCGTCGGCGACACCTCGCGACGCCGGCGCCCGTGTGCCATGTGTCGGGATCAGGCGACGGGATCAGGCGTCGGGCTCGCCCGGCTCGGCCGGCCGCAGGTCGAGCACCACCGTGCACCCGGGCGCGAGCAGTGCGGCGTCACCCCAGGTCGCGTCGTTGGTGAGCAGCGCGGTCCCGCCGCCGGCGAGGGTGCCCACGTCGACGGGTCGGTCGTCGATCGCGACCACCACCATCACCCGCTGCCCGCGCACGACCACGAACGCGCCCGCATCCGCATGCACCGCTGCTGCGGTGTCCTCCGGACCCTCGGTGCGCAGCGCCGGGTGGCGATGGCGCAGCCCGAGCAGCTGCCGGTACCAGCGCAGCATCGACGAGTGCGGTTCCTCCTCGAGCTCGTCCCAGTCGAGCACGCTGCGCCGGAAGGTCGCCTCGTCCTGCGGATCGGGCACGTCGTGATCGTCGGCCATGGCGAACTCGGCGCGACGCCCTCGACTGACGGCCTCGGCCACCTCGGGATCGGGATGGTCGGTGAAGTACTGGAACGGCGCCGACGCAGCCCACTCCTCGCCCTGGAACAGCAGCGGCAGGAACGGCGACGTCAGCAGCAGCGCTGCCGCGGCCTGTGCCGCGGGGACGCCGACGAGATGCTCCAGCCGCTCACCGCTCGCACGGTTGCCCACCTGGTCGTGGTTCTGCACGGCGGCCACGAACGACCGTCGGGAGCGCAGACCGACGGGCGCGCCGTGCTCGGTGCCGCGGGCCACCGACACGCGCCCGTCGTACACGTACACGCGCTCCAGCGCGCGCCCCAGATCGTCCCAGCCCTCGTAGTCCGCGAACCAGCGGTCGTGCTCACCGGTGAGGGCCACGTGGAGGGCGTGGTGGAAGTCGTCGCTCCACACCGCATCGAGCCCGGCCGGGGCATCGACACCCCGGTCGACGAGCGTCGGATCGTTCAGATCGCTCTCGCCGATCACCCACACCGTCCGGCCGAGTTCGTCGCCGAGCGCACGCACCTCGCGCGACAGCTGCGCCAGGAACGGCTCGTCACCGGCCAGGGCCGAATCGTCCTTCAGCGCGTGCACGGCATCGAGGCGGAGACCGTCGACGTGGAGATCGCGCACGAGCATCAGCACCTGGTCGACGAGGAACCGTCGCACCTCATCGCTGCCCGGCTGGTCGAGGTTCACCGCAGCACCCCACGGCGTGTGGTGCGCTTCGGTGAGGTACGGGCCGAGCCTCGGCAGTCGATTGCCGAGCGGGCCGAAGTGGTTGTGCACCACGTCGACCACGACCGCGAGCTCCCGGGCATGGCACGCGTCCACCAGCCGCCGGAGCCCGTCGGGGCCGCCGTACGCCTCGTGCACCGAGTAGAGGAACACGCCGTCGTACCCCCAGCCGCGGGCGCCGGCGAAGGTGATGACGGGCATCAACTCGATGGCCGTGACGCCCAGGTCCACGAGATGGTCGAGCCGGTCGACGACACCGTCGAAGGTGCCCTCGGGCGTGAAGGTGCCGACGTGCAGCTCGTAGATCACCTGGTCCGCGAGCGGACGTCCGATCCAGCCACGATCGGTCCACTCGAACGGTCCGGGCGGCATCGATGGTCCGTCGACACCCTCCGGTTGCCGCCGTGACCTCGGGTCGGGGATCTCCTCGCCGTCGACCACGAACCGGTACGCCCCGGTGAGCTCGCGATCGGTGGTCCACCAGCCCTGCCCGTCCCGCCGCATCGCCCACTGTCGGCCCTCGTGCACGAGCGTCACCTCGCGGGCGAGCGGCGCCCACAGTGCAGGTATGTCGAGCGGTCTGGTCACGGCGTGACTCCGCCGTCGACGGCGCGGGGCCGGCGGAGCACCATCAACGAGCGACCGGCGACCACGATCGGTCGGCCGTCGTCGCCCAGTGGCACCGCTTCCGTCGGGTCGACCGCGCCGGAGGCGGTGTCGACGGCCAACCACCACGGACCGGTGTGCGCACTGCCGTCGGTGTGTTCGTCGGCGGATCGGCCGGCGTGCTCGGGCGGGATGCAGAACGAGACGTCGTCGGGCGACGGGTTCACGAACCAGAGCACGTCGTCGTCGTGCACCTCCTCGCCGCGGGTGTCGACCTCGATGTGCTCGCCGCCCAGGAACATCGTGAGCGCGCCGAGTTGGCCGTCGTTCCAGCGCTCGTCCTCCATCGGCGTCCCCGCCTCCGTGAACCACGCCAGGTCGGTCACGTCGCTGCCGTGCAGTTGGCGGCCCTGGAAGAAGCGGCGCCGCCGGAACGTCGGATGGGCCGCCCGGAAGGCGATCAGCCCGCGGGTGAAGGCGAGCTGCTCGGCGTCGACGTCGTCCCAGTCGAACCAGGACAGCTCGTTGTCCTGGCAGTAGCCGTTGTTGTTCCCCTGCTGCGTGCGGCCGAGCTCGTCGCCCCCGAGCACCATCGGCACCCCCTGCGACAACAACAGCGTGGCCATCAGGTTGCGTTGGCGACGTGCCCGCAGGTCGACGACGGCCTCGTCGTCGGTGGGTCCTTCGACACCGCCGTTCCACGAGCGGTTGTGCGACTCGCCGTCGCGGTTGTCCTCGCCGTTGGCCTCGTTGTGCTTCTGGTCGTAACTCACGAGATCGCGCAGGGTGAAGCCGTCATGGGCGGTCACGAAGTTCACGCTCGCGTGCGGACGCCTGCCCGCCGCCTCGTAGAGGTCGCTCGACCCGGTGATGCGGTAGGCGAACTCACCCAGCGTGTGCGGCGCGCCGGCCCATGTGTCACGGATGCAGTCTCGGTACTTGCCGTTCCACTCGGCCCACTGGGGTGGGAAGTTGCCCACCTGGTACCCACCGTCGCCCACGTCCCACGGTTCGGCAATCAGCTTCATCGAGCTGATCACGGGATCCTGCTGGACGAGGTCGAAGAACGCCGACAGGCGGTCCACCTCGTGCAGGGTGCGGGCGAGGGTCGAGGCGAGGTCGAAGCGGAAGCCGTCGACGTGCATCTCCTCGGCCCAGTACCGCAAGCTGTCCATCACCATCTGCAGCACGTAGGGGTTGCGCATGTTCAGCGTGTTCCCGGTGCCCGTGTAGTCCATGTAGTAGCGCTGGTCGTCGTCGGTGAGGCGGTAGTACGCCGCGTTGTCGAAGCCCCGGAACGACAGGGTGGGGCCGAGGTGGTTGCCCTCTGCCGTGTGGTTGTAGACGACGTCGAGGATCACCTCGATGCCCGCCTCGTGCAGCGTCTTCACCATCAGCTTGAAGTCGGTCACCTGCTGACCGTGCTGGCCGCGGTGGGCGTACTCGTGGTGGGGCGCGAAGAAGTTGAGGGTGTTGTAGCCCCAGTAGTTGCGCAGTCCGCGCTCGAGCAGGTGCGAGTCGTGGGCGAACTGGTGGACGGGCAGCAGCTCGAGGGTGGTGACGCCGAGCGACCGCAGGTGCTCGACGAAGGCGGGGTGGGCGATGCCGGCATAGGTGCCGCGCAGTTCCGGGTCGACGTCGGGGTGGCGCATGGTGGCTCCCTTCACGTGAGCCTCGTAGATCACGGTGTCGGCCCACGGCACGCGCAACGCCTGGTCCTGCCCCCAGTCGAAGAACGGGTTCACCACGATCCCGCGAGGCGTGACGCCGGCGCTGTCGCTGTCGTCTCGGGAGTCGGGATCGCCGAACGGATAGCCGAACGCAGCCTGGTCCCAGTCGATGTCCCCCGCCACGGCCCGGGCGTACGGGTCGAGCAGGAGCTTGTTGGGGTTGCACCGATGTCCGGCGGCCGGGTCGTACGGGCCGTGGACACGAAAGCCGTACGGCGTGCCGGCGTCGAGGTCGGGCAGGTAGCCGTGCCACACCGAGCCGGACCGCTCGGGGAGCGTCACGCGGTGTTCGGTGCCGTCGGGGTCGAACACGCACAGCTCCACCGCCTCGGCGACGTCGCTGAAGACGGCGACGTTGGTGCCCACCCCGTCGAAGGTGGCGCCGAGCGGCGTCGATGAACCTGGCCAGATGCGCATGTCGTGCTCGTGATCTTCCTGTGCTGGTGTGGGTGCCTGTATGGGTGCTGGGTGGGTGCGGGTCCCGGACGTCAGCCCGGGACCCGGGCCGCGCCGACGGGGACGACGCCGTCGAGCAACGGGCGTTCCTGGCGGCCACCGGCGGCGCGTCCGAGCGCTCGCAGGGGGAGCCAGACGAGGTGCGGTCGGTTGTCGAGCTCGTAGACCACCTCCGACATCGCCTTCTGCAGCACGAAGGCCTCGAGCAGCAGCTCGACGTCGGCCGGGTCGGTCGGGACGAGGCGATGCACGTGCCGCTCGCCGGCGACCACCGGGTCGGCCGTGGCATCGCCCCGCGCTTCGTCGACGTACGCGGCGACGAACGCGTCGGCAGCCCACGTGCCCCAACGTTCGGCGAACACGGTGAGGTCCTCGACGGTGCCGACACCCCGCTCGACGGCATCGATCATCCCCTGGTGCGCGACATAGTCGAACGAGCGCACCATGCCGGCCACGTCCACCAGCGCGCCGCGCTTGATCGAGCGTTCGCCGATGGGGCGTGCGGGCTCGCCCTCGAAGTCGATGAAGGTCACGTCGCCGCCACGTTCGAGCACCTGGGCCAGGTGCAGGTCGCCATGGATCCGGATGCGGTCGCACTCGACGAGGCGCGTGGTGAGCGACGCGAACATGCCCAGCACGGTCTCCTCCGCCGGGAGCGTGGCCAGCACGGCTCGGTCGATCAGGTGACGGGACCGGGCGATCGCGGCGTACGTGGCGCGGGTGTGCGATCGCATCGCCTGGTACAGCGAACGTTGGTAGAGCCGGGTGAACGGCACCGGCACGAAGCGCTCCTCGACGATCGAGGCGAGTTCGCGGTGGAGGCCGGCGGTGCGGCGGCCGAGGAGCTGGACGAGGTGCAGCGCCTCGCCGAGGGGTTCGGGCAGCTGTTCGGCGCCCCATGCCTGCACCACGGGATCGGCGGGGTTCGCCGCCGCGTGCTCGACGAACCGGGCCACCTCCGAGCGGAACAACTTCGACATGTCGCCGTCGCTCGGCACGAACTGCGTGAGCGTCGCGACCGAGGTCGGATGCAGGTGCCCGGGCGAGCGATGGTTGATCGTGCCGTACAGCGTGGGCGCGTGCGGGAAACGGCGAGCGGTGAGGTGCTCGAGGATCTCCACCTCGGGATGGATGCCGGGGTCCACCCGGCGCAACACCTTCAGCATCGCCCGCTCGTCGATCACGGTCGACGAGTTGCTCTGCTCCGCGCCGAGCGGACGGACGACGTCGGGGTGCAGTGAGCGGGCCTCCCGCATCGCCTCGGGCACACGGTCGTCGAGGCGGCCGACGAGCACCCCGTTCGTCCCCGGCAGCCGCTCGTTGCCGAGGATCATCCGCACGAAGCGGCTCGCGACACGCGGGTCGCCCATCCCGTCGGCCCCGGCGCTCACCGGCACGAAGTAGCGCTGGGGTTCGCCGGTGCTGAACTCCACCTCGGCCACCACGCCGGCCGCGTCGAGCGGGCGCATCGGCACCGAGTCGACGACGGTGACGTCGGTGATCGTCCGGCTGTGGTTGCCGAACCAGCGTTGACGGAGGAGGAAGTTCGGCAGCGCCGATGCCAGGGCGTGCAGCCCAGCGGGATCGGCCGAGGTCGACGGCATCGGGAGCAGGGGCATGGGGAACCCGACCGCCGGGATCTCGCCGGTGAGGAGCGTGCCGGCGGGCACGCGCTGGCCGATCCGGAGCCAGAAGAAGTCGTGCGGTCCGAGGGTCAGCCGGTAGCGGTCACCCTCGATCGGCTCGAGCTCGGTGCGTCCGAACAGCTCCACCGGTCGCACGCCGTCGTAGCCCGGCGGCAGCGTGAGCGTCACCGCCTGCACATGGCGCGACAGGTTGGCCACGACCAGCACGTCCTCCTCGCGGTCGTCGCCGAAGCCGAGGCCGAGTCCGGTGGAGGTGCGCAGGAACGACAGCACCTTGGTGTTGTCGGAGTCGACCATCACCATGCGCCCGCGTCCGAACACCCGGTGCCGCTTGCGCAGCGTGATCAGGCGGCGCATCCACCACCACAGCGATGCAGGGTTGGCACGTTGCGCCTCCACGTTCAGCGCCTCGAAGTGGTGCTGCGGGTCGATCACGAGCGGCAGGAACAGCTGCTGCGGGTTGCACGACGAGAACCCGCCGTTGCGGTCGGCGCTCCACTGCATCGGTGTCCGCACCGCGTCACGGTCGCCCAGGTAGACGTTGTCGCCCATGCCGATCTCGTCGCCGTAGTAGACGATCGGCGTGCCGGGCAGCGAGAACAACAGCCCGTTCATCAGCTCCACCTTGCGCCGGTCGTCCTGCAGCAGCGGGCCGAGGCGGCGACGGATGCCGAGGTTGATGCGCATGCGCGGGTCACCGGCGAAGCGGCGGTACATGTAGTCGCGCTCTTCGTCGGTCACCATCTCGAGGGTCAGCTCGTCGTGGTTGCGCAGGAACATCGCCCACTGACAGCCGTCGGGGATGTCGGGCGTCTGCTCGAGGATGTCGACGATCGGGGTACGGCTCTCCATCTGCACGCCCATGAACAGCCGGGGCATCACCGGGAAGTGGAACGCCATGTGGCACTCGTCGCCGTCGCCGAAGTAGGCGACCGCGTCCTCGGGCCACTGGTTCGCCTCGGCCAGCAGCATGCGTCCGGGGAAGTGCTCGTCCACGTGGGCGCGCAGCACGCGGAGGAAGTCGTGGGTCGCCGGCAGGTTCTCGCAGTTCGTGCCGGGCGCCTCGAACAGGTAGGGCACCGCGTCGAGCCGCACACCGTCGACGCCCATGCGGAACCAGCGGCCGATCGTCGCGAGCATCGATCGGCGCACGTCGGGACTCTCGAAGTTGAGGTCGGGCTGGTGCGAGTAGAAGCGGTGCCAGAAGTACTGGTGCGCCACCGGGTCCCAGGTCCAGTTCGACGACTCGAAGTCCTGGAAGATCACCCGCGCCTCGTCGTAGAGGTCGGGGGTGTCGCTCCACACGTAGAAGTTGCGGTGCCGGCTGTCGCGGGGCGCACGCCGGGCGCGCTGGAACCACGGGTGCGCATCGGACGTGTGGTTGAGCACCAGTTCGATGATCACCCGCAGGCCGCGGGCGTGTGCCGCGGCGAGGAAGCGACGGAACGAACCCATGTCGCCGTACGCCGGATGGATGCTGCGGTAGTCGGCGATGTCGTAGCCGTCGTCGCGCAGGGGCGACGGGAAGAACGGCAGCAGCCACAGCGTGTCGACGCCGAGGTCGACCAGGTAGTCGAGCCGATCGGTGAGGCCGTCGAAGTCGCCGGTGCCGTCGCCGTTGCTGTCGGCGAACGAGCGCACGTGCAGCTGGTAGATCACCGCGTCGCGGTACCAGTCGCTCGACCGTGGCGCATGTGAGACCCTGCTCGATCCCGAGGCGCTCGATCCCGAGGCGCTCGATCCCGACGCGCTGGGACCCATGTCGCCCGTCAGCGCGCTGGTCAGCGCGTCGATCTTCGCGTCGATCGGCGGTGCGTCCAGTGGACGGTTCATGCCCCGACTCCTTCGTTCGTCCGGTCGGTCGTGCTGCTCGTCGTTCTGCCGTTGGCGGGCCGCAGCCGCAGCACGTGGACCGGGTGGTGGTTCGGGTCGAGGATCACGAGGTTGTGCGCGCCCGACCAGCGGTATCGCTCGCCGCCGAACAGGTCGATCGCCTCGTAGTCGTCCCATGTCCCAGCACCGCTCGCACCCGGCACGCCGAGCGCATCGAGGTCGAGGTGCACCGTGCCCGCCTGTGTCGACCAGTGATCGGTCGTCGCGATCACGAGCACGGGGTCGTCAGAGGTGTCGCCCGTCGGGTCGGAGCCATGCGTCCGGCGCGGCGCCGTCTTGGAGAACGCCACGATGCGGTCGTTGTCGCACCGGTGGAAGTGGAGCGAGCGGTCGTGCTGGAGCGCCCGCATCTGCCGCCGGATCCGATTGATCGTCGTGATCTCGCTGGTGAGCGCGTGCTCGCCGGGCGGCCACGACCGCAGCTCGTACTTCTCGTTGTGTGCATACTCCTCGGCGCCGGGTCGCGCCTCGTGGGCCATCGTCTCGAACGCCGGCCCGTAGATGCCGTACGAGGCGCCGAGCGTGGCGGCGAGCACCAACCGGCAGACGAACGCCGGGCGGATGCCCTGCTGCAGTTCCTCGGTGAGGATGTCGGGCGTCTGCGGCCAGGCGTTGGAACGGAAGTACTCGGCCGCCTCGCCGGTCACGAGGTGCCGCATGTACTGCTCGAGCTGCCACGGGGCGTGCTGCCAGGGGAAATGGGTGTACGACTGCGTGAAGCCGACCTTGGCCAGGTGCAGCATCACCGGCGGCGGGGCGAACGCCTCGGCGAGGAACACCACGCCGGGGTCCTCCCGGTGCATCTCGGCGATCAGCCACTCCCAGAACGCGAACGGCTTCGTGTGCGGGTTGTCCACACGGAACGTGCGCACGCCGAGCGCGCGCCAGCTGCGCACCACGTTCGCCAACGCCTGCCACAGGGCGGGCCAGTCGTCGGTGTCGAAGTTCAGCGGGACGATGTCGTCGTAGCGCTTGGGCGGGTTCTCCGCGTGGGCGATGCTGCCGTCGGCGCGGACGTGGAACCACTCGGGATGCTCACGCACCCACGGGTGATCGTGACTGCACTGGAACGCCACGTCGAGCGCGAGCTCCATCCCACGTTCGCGACACGCCCGGACCAGCGCCCGCACGTCCTCGCGGGTGCCGAGCTGCGGATGCACCGCGTCGTGGCCACCGTGCTCGTCGCCGATGGCCCACGGGCTCCCCACGTCGTCGGCCGACGCAACGGTCGTGTTGTCGCGGCCCTTGCGGAACGTGTGCCCGATCGGGTGGATCGGGGGCAGGTACACCACGTCGAATCCCATCGCGGCGACCTGGTCGAGACGGTCGATCGCGTCGCGGAGGGTGGCGTGGCGATGGGTGCCGTCGACGGTGGAGCGCGGGAAGAACTCGTACCAGCTGCTGCACCCGGCGAGCGTGCGTTCGACGACCACGTCCAACGCCGGCGTCGCCACCAGGTGTTGGCGGCGTGGTCGGGCCGCGGCCTCGTCGCGCGAGGCCTCGTCGAGCGCCACGTCCTGGCCGGCGGCGCGCTTGCGGGCGATGGTGCGGTCCCAGGTCGCGACCTCGTCGACCCACGCCTCGACGGCGTACTGGTGGCGACCGAGTCCGGTGAGCGCGACCTCGGTCTCCCAGCGCCCGTCGGGTCGACGCTGCATCTCGGCGGTGTGCCACGCGCGGTCGCCGCGCCGGTGGAGCACCTGGGCGCGGAGTTCGTCGTGTCCGTCCGCGCACACGACCGCGGACACGACCATCACATCGCCCTCCACACGCTTCACGGGGAAGCGGCCGGCATCGACGACGGGCCGCACGTCGGTGATCGCCACGCGCGACGGGGCGGGGAGGTGCTCCGCAGCTGCGTGCACCGGATCGACGCCGCCGGCGGCGGTTCCTGCAGGCGCGATGGCCGGATCCGCCGACATCGAGGGGTTCGAGGGCAGAGACGGGATCGACGTGGACGTCGTGGAGGTCACGAAGGGGTGGGTACCCGAGCGGACCCTGCTTCATGCACCGCCGGGCGTGCGCACCGTCACAGGGGAGTACCGCGGGTCCTCCCCATCGATCAGGGCTCACCGATCAGGTGCCATCACAGGTTTGGCCGACCGGTTCAGCGGGGCATCTCTCCAATCGCCCCGTTCGAGGGGCCCGTTCGAGCGAGCGGCCGTCCGCCGGCCGCTCACCCGTTCCCACCACTGCTCTGGAGGTTCCCGACATGTTCGGACTGATCCTGTTCCTGCTCCTCATCGGCATCATCGCCGGCTTCCTCGCCCGGGCGATCGTGCCCGGCCACGACCCGATGGGCGTCGGCGGGACGATGCTGCTCGGCATCGTCGGCTCGTTCGTCGGCGGCTTCCTCGGCTACCTCATCTTCCGTGAGGACGGCACCGAGGGTGCCCTGCAGCCGTCGGGCATCATCGGTTCGGTGATCGGGGCGATCATCGCCCTGCTCGTGTACCGGGCCGCCAACGGCCGCTCGATGAGTCGCAACTGATCCCAGCACCGACCGCCACATCGACAGATCCCCACCGATGAACGGGTGGCCGTCC
>CAUJET010000053.1 GCA_963169665.1 Actinomycetota bacterium
GCAGGTGGAGTCGACGACTCCCATCGGGCCGAGGTGCTCGCGGTGGTCAGCGAGCTCGAAGGTCACGCCGACAACGTCGCGGCGTCGCTGTACGGCGGCGTCGTCGCCACGGCCGACGGCCAGGTGGTGCGGGTGCCGCTCGCACTCGACCCGGCGGTGGTGGTGTGGATCCCGTCGTTCGTGACCAAGACCGACGAGTCGCGGCGATCCTTGGGCGGACCCGTGCCGTTCGCCGACGCGGTGTTCAACGTGGGGCGGGTGGCGATGCTCGTCGGCGCTCTGGCGGCCGGCGACGTGGGTGCCCTTCGCCTCGCCATGGAGGATCGTCTGCACCAACCGGCGCGCCTCGCCGCCGCCGAGCCGTGCCGCGCCGCGATCGACGCCGCCCTCGCTGCCGGCGCCTGGTGCTCGTGGCTGTCGGGCAGTGGACCGACGGTCGCCGCGATGTGCTCGGTCGCCGACGCCGACGAACTCGCCGCGGCGATGCCCGCCGACGGTCGGGTGAAGGTGCTGCGCATCGACCACGAGGGCGCCACGATCGAGGCCCCGTACACTTGAGCCATGTCCGGTGAGCCTGGTGCGTCCAACGGTGACGCCCGTCCACCGGCCGCCGACGTCCCCGATCGGCTGATCACCCTGGCACTCGAGTTCGCGGTCGGCATCGCCGCGGCAGGCGCCAAGCTGCGGGCGCCGCTGGCGTTCCCCGTCGCCCTCAAGCCGCTGCTGAAGTTCCAGAAGCTGCCGGCGAGCGCACTCGCGAAGGTCCGCGCCGCGGTCGAGGGCGACGACGCCTTCCGACGCAAGCTCGCCCGCGCCGCTGCGGCCGCACCCGAACTGCTCGACGACGCCTCGATGCTGTGGCTCACGCGGCCCGAGGGCTGGGAGCAGCAGCTCGCCGCGCTGATGGGGGAGGCCGACCCGAGCGACCTGGCGGCGGAGCTGCGGCGCTCGGAGCGACGTCGGGAGGCGGCAGAGAGTGCCGCTCATCGCGTGCTCGCCGAGAGCGTGGCGCTGCGCGCCGAGCTGGAGCGCCGCACCGACGTGTCCACCACGGCCACGCAGGAGATCGAGCGGCTCAAGAAGGAGGCGGCGACCGCGCGTCTCGAGGTGGAGCGCCACCAGGCGGCCATGCGCAAGGTGAACGATCAGCTGCAGGCGGCCCGCAACGAGCTGGCCGAGCTCACCGCTGCTCGTGACGCAGCGCTGGCCCGAGCGGCCGACGCCGAGCGTCTCCGCGACGAGGTGCTCGCCGCCCGTGCCGCGGCCGGCCCCGCAGCGGCTGCCGCCCACTCGACGGAACGGGCGGTGCTCGCCGGTGCCGCAGCGGTCGCCGACGAGCTCGACGCGCAGTCGCGCCTGGCCCGCCAGCTGATGGGCGACCTCGACCGACTGGCCCGTCGGCTGCACCATCTCGAGCCGGCGGCGCGCACCCCGAACGTGCCCGAGCGGCCCGTGTCGCGACGCAAGCAGTCGGGCAGGTCGTCGCAGCGCCAGCCCATCGGCGTGCCCGGCGGCCTGTACGGCTCGTCGCTCGCTGCGGCCGAACACGTCGTGCGCCATCCGGGCGCGGTCGTGTTCGTCGACGGCTACAACGTCGCCAAGCTGCGCTTCCCGCTCCTCGAGCTCGAAGCGCAGCGGGCGAAGTGCATCGACCTGTGCGAGGACGTCGCCCGCCGGTGGGGCACCAACATCGTCGTGGTGTTCGACGGCACGAACGGGCTCGGCATCGCTGCCACCGTGCGCCGGCTCGTGCGCGTGACGTTCTCGCCCGAGGGCGTGATCGCCGACGACGTCATCCGTCGCGAGGTGGCATCGCTGCCCGACGACGTGCCGGTCGTGGTGGTCACCAACGACCAGGCGGTCATCGCGGACGTGCGGGCGATGGGTGCCAACCCGGTGTCGAGCGATCGTTGGATCGAGCTCGCCACCCGCTGACGCGCTGACGCGCTGACCGGTGACGAGCCGACGGCTCGTGTGACACCCCTGGTGCACCATCGCCTCATGTCGATGGAGCTGCCGATCATCATCACCTGCGAGACCTGCGTCATGCGCGAGAGCGAGCACTGCCACGACTGCGTCGTCACGTTCATGTGCGACGAGGAGTCGTCGCCCGCTCAGGCGGTCGTGTTCGATCTCGCCGAGCAGCGGGCCGTGAGGCTGCTCGCAGCTGCCGGATTGGTGCCTACGCTCAAGCACCGTGAGGCCATCTGAGCCAGCACGTGTGCTGCCCACGTCCCTCGACGGACCATTGCTCGGCGATGCTGTCGTCGACGAGTTGCGGGCGATCGCCATGGCCCACGGCATCACCCGTACGGGGGTGGCCTCGGCCGAGGTGATGCTGCGGGCCCGGGTCGAGATCGTGCGTCGACGCGATGCCGGGCTCCACGACGGCATGCAGTTCACCTACAAGAACCCCGAGCGGTCCACCGATCCTGGCCAGGCGGTCCGGGGTGCTCGCACCGTGTTCGTCGGCGCCCGCCCGTACCTGCTGGCCGAGCCCGACACATCGACGGTGCCGGCTGACGGTGTCGCCGCCCGCGTTGCCCGCTACGCCTGGACCGACCACTACGGCCCCCTGCGCGAAGGCCTGTGGGCCGTCGCCCATCGTCTCCGGGCCGACGGGTGGAAGGCGGTCGCCTACGCCGACGACAACTCGATGGTCGACCGCGAGATCGCCCATCGGGCCGGTCTCGGGTGGTTCGGCAAGAACGCCAACCTGCTGCTCGACGGTGCAGGCAGCTTCTTCGTGCTCGGCAGCGTCGTCACCGACGCGCCGTTGCCGGTGGTCGCCGAACCGGCGGGCGACGGCTGTGGCACGTGCCGACGCTGCATCGACGGCTGCCCCACGGGCGCCATCGTGGCCGACGGCGTGATCGACGCAGGTCGCTGCCTGGCCTGGCTGCTGCAGAAGCCCGGTATGTTCCCGCGGGCGTTCCGTCGGGCGGTCGGTGACCGCATCTACGGCTGCGACGAGTGCCAGGACGTGTGCCCGCCCACCGTGCGGCTCGGCGTGAAGCGGGCGGCGGGGGAGGCGCCGGCCGGCGTGCCGGTCGAGCCGTTCATCGACGCACTCGCGATGCTCGAGGCCACCGACGACGAGGTGCTGGCGCGTTGGGGTCGCTGGTACCTGAGCGACCGCGACCCTCGCTGGCACCGTCGCAACGCGTTGATCGTGCTCGGCAACAGCGGGGGCCTCCCGGGCGGCGCACGCCCGAGCGACGCAGATGGTGCACGGGTGACCGGGGCGCTGGCCAGATACCTTGCCCACGATGATTCCGTCCTCCGCTGCCATGCCGTGTGGGCCGCACGCATGCTCGGCCGCGACGACCTGCTGCCCGACACCGACGTCGACGCCGACGTACGGGCCGAACTGAGCGCTCCGCTGTGAAGCACCTCCTGGTCACGAATGACGTCCCGCCCAAGATCGGCGGCATCCAGTCGCTGCTGTGGGAGTGGTGGCGTCGCCTGCCGCCCGATTCGTTCGCCGTGCTGACGTCGCCGTACGAGGGCACCGCCGAGTTCGACGCCGCCCAACCGTTCCGCATCGAACGCACCCGCGAACCCGTGCTCCTGCCGCACCCGTGGATGATCCGCCGCATCGACGCACTGGCCGCCGAGGTGGGCGCCGAACTCGTGGTGCTCGACCCGGCCGTGCCGCTCGGCATCGTCGGCCCGTCGCTGCGGCTGCCGTACGACGTCGTGCTCCACGGCGCCGAGGTCACCGTGCCCGGACGTCTCCCGCTGTCGAAGCAGACGCTCGGGCACGTGCTGCGCCGCTCGCGCCACATCGTCGCCGCCGGCGGCTACCCGGCCGCCGAGGCCGAGCACGCAGCCGGGCGGAAGCTCCCGATCACCGTCGTGCCGCCTGGCGTCGACGTCGAACGCTTCCACCCGCTCACCGAGGCCGAACGGCTCGAGGCCCGCGCCCACTTCGGCCTGCCCGCCGATGCCGAACTGATCGTGTCGATCAGCCGCCTCGTGCCGCGCAAGGGCTTCGACACCGCGATCCGGGCGGTCGCCCGGATGCGCAGGTCGCGTCCGAACCTCGTGCTCGCCATCTCCGGTGGCGGTCGCGACGAGGAACGCCTCCGCAAGCTCGCCATCGAACTCGACGCGCCCGTGCGGTTCCTCGGTCGGGTCTCCAACGACGACCTGCCCCGCCTCTACGGCTGCGCCGACATCTATTCGATGCTCTGCCGCAACCGGTGGGGCGGCCTCGAGCAGGAGGGGTTCGGCATCGTGTTCGTCGAGGCCGCCGCCTGCGGGGTGCCACAGGTGGCAGGGGACAGCGGGGGAGCGGCCGAGGCGGTCGCCGACGGCGAGACCGGCATCGTCGTGCGCCGGCCGGAGGACCTCGACGAGGTGGTTTCCGCATACACCGCGCTGCTCGACGATCCCGCCCGCCGGCACGAGATGGGGATCGCTGCACGCCGACGTGCCGTGACCGAGTTCTCCTACGACGTCCTGGCCGAGCGGTTGGGCCGTTCGCTCGGGGCGCTGCCATCATGAGCAGGTCATGAACGCCACCGACCCGACGACCCCCGATGCGGCGCGGCCCGACACGGCGGCCCCGCTGTCCGCCGAACAGCCCGGTTCGGGGTTGGTGCGGGCGAACCTGATCGGCACCGTCGTCTTCGCGATCGTGATCGCGGTCGGCATCCCGCTTCGTGACGAGCGACCCGCCCAAATCCTGGTCGGGGCGGTGTCGATGGTGTTGTTCGCCATCGGCGCCGTGGGCTGCCTGTGGGCGTACGTCTCCGCGCTCGAGCGCTCCCGCGTCGACGAGATCGGCGTCGCCAACCTCTACCTGCTCACGGGCGCCACGGCGCCGCCGAAGGTGAAGCTGCTGATGAGCGTGCTGCTCGGTACCCAGGTGGTGGTGGCCTTCGTCGGGGCCATCATCGGCGCCGTCGGGCTCACCGGTTCCCAGGTGAACGCACTCGCCTTCGGTATCCTCGTGCCGATGTTCCCCCTGGCGATGAACTCGCTCTGGGCGGTCCGTCACGGCGCCTATGGGCCCCGCATCGACAAGTCGGTGCGTCCGACCAACAAGAAGATCGGCTAGAACAGAACTCCTATGGCAGAGCAGGCCTCGCAGACCACCACGATCGCCGCGTCCCCCGAGCGCGTCTGGGCCATCGCTGCCGACTTCGAGCGGTACACCGAGTGGGCCAAGGACGTGAAGGACGTGGTCGTCCGCGCCCGCGACGGCGAGGGCCGCCCGACCGAGGTCGAGTTCCGGGCGTCGGCATTGGGCCGCAGCACCCACTACACCCTCTCCTACGACTACTCGCAGGCGCCGAACGTGCTCGCGTGGAGCCTCGTGCGCGGCGACATCATGAGCACCATCGACGGTGCCTACGTGTTCACCGCGATGAACGACGGCGGCACCGAGGTGCGGTACGACCTGGTGATCGAGCTCGTCGTGCCGCTGCCGGGCTTCGTGAAGCGCCGGGCCGAGGTGCGCATCCTCAACACCGTGCGCGAGCTGAAGGCTCGCGCCGAGGCGTGACTCCCGCAGCGGTCGGCATCGACGTCGGCGGGACGAAGTGCCTCGGGGTCGCGCTCGGCGAGGACGGCTCCGTCGTCGGTGAGCTCCGGCTCCCCACCCCCGACAGTCCCGAGGGCCTGGTCGACACCCTCACCCACATCGCGAAGGAACTGGGTGCGGTCGACTCGGTCGGCGTCGCCGTGCCCGGACTCGTCAACCGTGACGGTGTGCTGCTCGCTGCCGCGAACCTCACCGGTGTGAAGATGTTGCGTCTGCGCGACCTGCTCGAGGCCCGCAGTGGCCTGCGGGTGCTGGTCGACAACGACAACACGGTCGCCTGCCTCGCCGAATGGAAGCTGGGCGCCGGCCGCGGGGTCGACGACCTCCTGCTCGTCGGTCTCGGCACCGGCATCGGCGGCGGGTTCGTGAGCGGTGGTGCGCTGCAGCGTGGCCACAACGGCTTCGCCGGCGAGTTCGGCCACATGATCGTGATGCCGCACGGCATCCCGTGCCCGTGCGGTCAGCAGGGCTGTTGGGAGCGCTACGCCTCGGGCAACAGCCTCGGGTACCACGCCCGCGAGGCGGCGACGGCGGGCAAGCTGTCGTCGGTGCTCGCGGGGGCCGGGAGCATCGATGCCATCCGTGGCGAGCACATCACCGCAGCGGCACGCGCCGGCGACGCCGAGGCGCTCGCCGTGATCGACACCTTCGCCGACTGGGTCGCGATCGGGTTGGTGAACCTCACCAACCTCTACGACCCGGGCACGGTGGTGTTCTCGGGTGGCCTGTCGGCCGACCCGGAGTTGTTCCTGCCGCCGATCGAGCACGCGTTCCACGAGAGCATGTACGGCGGCGACGACCGGCCGTGGCCGAGCATCGTGTTCGCCGAACTCGGCCCGCTGGCCGGCGGCATCGGCGCCGCACTGCTCACTCAGCTGTAGGTCGGTACCGCTGGCCGGAGCCAGCGGCCCCGCCCGTCAGTGGTGGGGGACGTAGTTGCGGCGGGCCTCTTCGATCTCACGCCAGGCGGCGTCGCGACCGGCGAGACCGGCGGTCGACGAGGTCTTGCCGGGCTCGAGCGCCTTGTACACCTCGAAGAAGTGCTGGATCTCCTCCACGAGCTGTGGGGTGAGGTCGTTCAGGTCGTGGACGTCCTGCCAGCGCGGCTCGCGGGGCGGCACGCAGATGATCTTGGCGTCCTCGCCGGCCTCGTCGTGCATGTACAGCACGCCGAGCGGGCGGGCCTGCACCCAGACGCCCGGGTACACGGGGTCCTCCAGCAGCACCAGGGCGTCGAGCGGGTCGCCGTCGCCGCCGAGGGTGTCGGGGATGAAGCCGTAGTCGGCCGGGTAGGTGGTGGCCGTGAACAGGCGGCGGTCGAGGAAGACCCGCCCGGTCTCGTGGTCGATCTCGTACTTGTTGCGGCTGCCGCGGGGGATCTCGATGACCACGTGGATGCATCCGTCGGGAAGGGGGTTCGACATGGTCATGAATGGTGGCACAACGATCACCGATTCCCACCTCCACGTCGCAAGGTGGGACGATCGACCCGCGGCCTGATCGGCGACGTCGAGCAACCTCTGACGTCGGTCGTGCGTCAGAGTGGACGATGGTGGACGATGCGATCACCCGGGCCGTGGAGCCGCTGCCGGCGCAGCTTCCGTTCCCCGACGGCGACGTGCCTCGCGTGGCCGCGGTCCCACATTCGTTCGAGTCGTTCTTCGCCGAGACCCGTGATCCGATGCTCCGTCTCGCGTCGCTGTTGACGGGGTCGGTGAGCGAGGCCGAAGAGGCGGTGCAGGAGTCGTTCGTGCGCGTCTTCGAGCGGTGGAGCACCATCGACGACCCGGGCGCGTACCTGCGGCGGGCCGTCGTGAACCGGTGCACCTCGTGGCATCGCCACCGGGCGGTCGTCCGCCGCACCGATGCCGACGTCGCCAGGGCGGAGTCGTACCTCGATCGACCGGCCGAGACCGACGAGCTCGCCGTCGCGCTGGCCCAGCTGCCTCGCCGCCGCCGGGCGGTGGTCGTGCTCCGCTTCCACCAGCAGCTCGAGCTGGCCGACATCGCCGACACCCTCGGCGTCTCGGTCGGCACCGTGAAGTCCACGTTGAACCGGGCGCTCGCCCAACTGAGAGGAACCCTCGGATGAACACCGATGTCGAAGATCGCCTGCACCGCCACCTCCCCGAACTGGCTCATCGGGCCGACGGCGCCACCGTCGAGCTCGACGACGTGATGAGCCGCGTCCGCAGCCGTCGTCGCCGCCGGGCCAACGCCAGGGGGGCGGCTGCGGTGTGCGGACTCGCGCTGCTGGTCGGCGGGCTCGTGGCCGTGAACGCCCGGAGCGGCTCGGACGATGCCGACGCAACGAACCCCGACGCCGGCCCGACCCGCACCGAGGTGCCACTGCGCGCACTGGGGACGATCTCGCCCCCGTGGTGGGTGAGCAATGTCACGAAGCCCGTTGCGCAGGGCTTCGAACTCGCCAACGGCGAGCAACTGACCTTCTACGTCGATGCGCGGCCGTACTTCGACACCTACGACCAGCACCCCTGTCGAGCGCTCTCCGGGTTCTCCGCGTGCTGGACCGCCCCACCGTCGGTCGACCTCGACCCGTTGCCGTGGACCGAACTCGAGTTGGCAGGTGTGGGCGACTCGGTGATGTGGATCGGGCTCCCCGCAGACGTAGCCACCGTGGAGATCCGCCGGGGCGACGACGTGTGGTGGCAGCACGTCATCGACGGCGTGGTCGCGTTCCCCCTCGCCGACCGGCTCCCGACCGACGAATACGTTGCGCTCGACGCGTCCGACCAGGAGGTGCTCCGTACCACCTGGTCGACGGTCTCGTTGCAGGGGGAGGGCACCCCGGCGGCCCAGGACGGCCGCCAGTCCGGTGTCGTCCAGACCTGGTCATCGACGTTCGTGACGGCGCGGCCCGACTACGTGCCGGACGTGGATTCGACCGTGCTCGAGGGGATGACACAGACGGACGAGGAGGCGTACATGGCCTTCGCCGATGCCGAGATGCGGTCGTGCCTCGCCGCCGGTGGCGACAGCGCCTGGAACGCCTGCCTGGTCTCGACCGACGCAGCCGTGAAGGCCTACTTCGCCGAACGTCCCTGAGAACCCGTTCCAATCTCCGACCGTCGAGGCAATGAACACCGTCATCGCAGGGCCGAACTCGTAACCTGGGCCGAATGGAGTTCCGCCGCATCACCAACCTGCCGCCGTACGTGTTCACGATCATCAACAACCTGAAGATCGAGGCACGTCGAGCAGGTGTCGATGTGATCGACCTGGGCTTCGGCAACCCCGACATCCCCTCGCCGCAGATCGCCGTCGACAAGCTGGCCGAGGCGGCCCACATCGAGCGCAACCATCGGTACTCGCTGAGCCGCGGTCTGCCCAAGCTGCGCGAGGCCGTCGCTGCGCTGTACGAGCGCAAGTGGGGCGTCGTGCTCGACCAGGAACTCGAGATCACGAACACGATCGGGTCGAAGGAGGGCTTCAGCCACCTCATGTGGGTGCTGCTCGACCGTGGCGACGCGGCGATCGTGCCCAGCCCGAGCTACCCGATCCACATCTACGGTCCGCTGTTCGCCGGCGCCGATCTGCGCCAGGTGCCCATGCGTCACCTCGCCGATCCGCGCGTGCAGGGCGATTTCACCGGCGACTTCTTCGAGAGCCTCACCACCGCCTACGAAGTGGGCTGGCCGAAGCCCCGCGTGCTGGTGATCTCGTTCCCGCACAACCCGACCGGTGCCGTGGTCGACCTCGACTTCATGCAGAAAGTCGTCGACTTCTGCCGCGAGCGCAACATGATCGTGGTGCACGACTTCGCCTATGCCGACGTCGGCTTCGACGGCTACCAGCCGCCGAGCATCCTGCAGGCCGAGGGCGCCAAGGAGTGCGCTGTCGAGCTGTACTCGATGACCAAGAGCTTCTCGATGGCCGGCTGGCGCTGCGCGTTCCTGGTGGGCAACAAGGAGGTCGTCCAGGCGCTCGTGAAGCTGAAGAGCTACCTCGACTACGGCCAGTTCCAGCCGATCCAGATCGCGGCCACGGTCACGATGAACGAGGCGGCCGACTATCCCGAAGAGGTGTGTGCGATCTACCAGAGCCGTCGCGATGCACTCATCGACGGTCTCGCCCGTATCGGGTGGGACATCCCGAAGCCGAAGGGCTCGATGTTCGTGTGGGCGCCGATCCCCGAGCCGTACGCCGACATGGATTCGGTCGAGTTCTGCTCGCACGTCGTGCGCGAGTGCGAGGTGGCGCTGTCGCCCGGTGTGGGCTTCGGTCCCGGTGGTGAGGGCTTCGCCCGCTTCGCACTCATCGAGAACGAGCGCCGCATCGCCCAAGGCATCCGGAACCTGAAGAAGGGCCTGCCGAAGCTCGGGTAGCGGGTCTGGGAGCCGTTCACATGCTCGTCACACGCGTGTGATCCTCGGCGACATGGCCGTCGGTACCGTCGCCGTCGTGGAAACCTTCGTCGTTCGCGTCTGGCTCCCCGATCGTCCGGGCGCGCTGGGCCAGGTGGCGAGCCGCATCGGTGCGCTTCGCGGCGACGTGGTGGGCATCGACATCCTCGAGCGCGGTGGCGGCCGAGCGGTCGACGAACTGGTCGTGAGCCTCCCCGATCTCGAGCTGGTCGACCTGCTCGTGGCCGAGATCATGCAGGTGGACGGGGTGGCGGTCGAGGACGTGCGGCGGGTGGCGAACGATCGCCCCGACTCCGGTCTGGTGGCGTTGGAGATGGCCGCGGAACTCGCCGAGGCGCCCCTCGAGGGACGGCTCGACCTGCTGTGCGACCGTCTGGCCGTGCTCCTCGACGGCGACTGGGTGGCGGCGCTCGATGCCGCCGCCGCCGTGGTGGTGACCGGTCATGGTGCGGCGCCTGACGTGGTCTGGTTGGCGGCGTTCCTCGACGGCAGCCGTCACCTCGACGACGCTGCGCAGGCGGCCGGCGCGCCGGGCGACCTGGCGTGGGGATGGTTGGGTGGCATCGACGCGGTGAGCGGCCGCGACCTGGTGGTGGTCGTCGGCCGGTCGGGCCGGCCGTTCCACACCCGCGAACGCCAGCAGCTCGGCCTGCTGTGCCGCACCACGACGGCACTCCTCGGCGTCATCGCCCTCGCCTGATCTGGCGGGTCCCCGCCCGCCCGACCGCCTGCTCGCCCGCCTTCAGCACTGTGGCTGAGCTGGGGTGACGGCACCTCCGGTTGACAGATCGCCCGTTGTCCGGACGGTCGCGCCCGAGGAGAGTCCGGGAGCACAGGAAGGCACGCTCGGCGAATGGCAGGTCCACGGATGGGGCGCACGATCGGTGCGATGGCAGCGGCTGTGGCCGTGGCGGTCGTCGTTCGTGTCGTCTCCGGCACCGTCACGAGCGCCGACACGAGCGCGCAGGACTGGGTCGTCCTCGCGCCCGCGCTCGCCGCTGCGGTGTACGGCGGCGTGCGCCTGCTGTGCTGGTCGCTGCTGTGGAGCAGGCCCCGGGCCACCCCACCCGACCGTCGGGCACGATCGGCGGCCGAGGCCGCACTCGATCGCACCGAGGTCGCGGTCGTGTGCGACGGCGAATCGCTCGTGCTGGTGCGCACGGCGACGATCGCCGCGATCGCTTCCACCGGCGCGCCGTCACGGGTCTTGCTGGTCGGGGCCGACCCCCGTCTCGACCAGATCGGGCGATCGCTCGGCGTGCGCCGGGTGACGAGCGGCATCGGCCCGCGGGCCGGCATCGCCGCGGCCGTGGCCGCCGCGACCGGCGAGCACCTCGTGCTCACGTCGGCCGCTTCGGCGGTCCTGCCGGGGGCATTGCGTCCTGCGCTGGAGCAGTTCGACCGTGGCACGGTGTGGGTGCAGGCCGAGCCGGTGGCGCCGGGCGATCGAGCCCTGCTCGACCACGTCCGCCACGACCGGTGGTGGCCGTCGCTCGACGCCCGTGGTGCGATGCCGTGGCTCGGCTTCGGCTCGATCGTGCTCGTCGAGGCGTTCCGCACGCTCCCCGTCGCCCGTGGTGCGGCCGCGTGCACCGTCGCCGCTCAGCGGCGGGGGTGGCGCGGCCGCTGGCACCGACCGATGATCGCGGTCGAACAGGTCGACGCCAGCGCGGCCCGCGACCGTGAGATCGACGCACGGGCCGATCGTCTGCGCTCGGTGCGCGGCCTCCGTTCCCCGATCTGGGCGCGCGGGCTCACCCGCTGGCAGCGCCTTGCGCACGTCGCGACCCTCGTGGAGGACCTCGCCGGCGTCGCTGCGGTGACCGCCGTGTCCGCGGTGGCCGCGGCGCTCACGCTCGGCGAGCTCCCGCTGCCGTTCGACGCCTGGGCGTGGAGCGCGCCGATCGCGGTCGCCCTCGCCTGGCTCGCCCGGCTGCTGCTGACAGGCGGCCTGGTCCGGCCCGTCGGCATGTGCCGTGCCGCCACCGACGACATCGCACCGTCGCTTCGGGCCGCGGCCCGATCGATGCGACGCACCGGACGGACGGTCGACGTCCCCACCGTCGCCACGTCGCGCCGCGGATGGCGATCGCAGATCGAACTGCTCGCGCTCGTGCTCGTCGTCGACGTCGCGCTGGCCTGGCGGGTGTCGCAGGTGCTGGCCACCGACGACGACGCCCGTCGGCTCCTGACCGAAGGGTCGCTGCTCATCGCCGGCGCGTCGACCGTGGCCTGCTTGCTGGCGTCGGCCCGGGTGCTGCGTCGCAACCGTTCGCTCCGAGGCAGCCGCCGCCTGCCGGTGGACATCGCCGCCCGCATCGGCACGCACCAGGGCCGCGTCCTCGATCTCGCAGCGGGAGGCATGCGGGTCGAGTTCGGGGCGCCGGCCGACCTGCTGGTGGAGTTCCCGGTGCAGCTCGTCGCCCGCGGCCAGCATCCGGTGGAGGTGCGTGCTCAGGTGGTGCGCGTCGAGTCGCGGACCGACACCTGGGTGCTCGGCATGCGCCTGGCCGGCGGCGGCCTCGCCGGTGAGCACGACGACTACCTCGCCCTGTGGCTGTGGCAGATGGCGGGTGCGGCCGAGGAGCGGCCCCGTCGTGAACCCGATCCGGTGGTGGGGCGCATGCCCGTGCGCGCCGGTGGGGTGCCGGTGCTGCGACTGCTCACCGCTGCGGCGATGGTCGCCGCGGGGGTGGCAGTGCTGCCGCCGACCAGCGGTCGCGCCGCCGGACCCGCGGTGGCGTCGATCGCCGAACAGACGACGACCTCGACCGGACCGACGACTTCCGCCGCCCCTCCGACCTCCACCGAGCCTGGCGACGACGAGGCAGATGTCGACGCAGGTGCCGACGCAGGTGCCGAAACTGATGTCGGATCCACGGGTGCATCGCTCGGACCCGGCGACGCTGACGGCAGTGCTGACGGCGAGGAGACGGGGGAGGGCGCTGCCACGCCGACGCCTCGTGCCCGGCCACTGTCGAGCGTGGACGGGCTGATCCTCGCCACGTCGGTCGACGACGCCGACCGGCAGGTGGAGGGCGGCCAGGTGATCACCCACACGGCGACACTCCGGAACGACGGCGACACCGCGTTGAGCTCGGCCTCGGTGCTGGTCGCGCCCGACGTCGGGGTCATCGATGCCACGTCGCTCGCCGGGACGTGCGCCGGTGCCGACACCGGTGCCACGGCGGTCGACGGGCCGGCGACGGTCGGCTGGACCCTCTTCGGGACTGCCGGGTCGCTCGCACCCGGCACCGAGTGCACCGTCACGTGGCGCGAGAGCCTGCCCGCGGCGACGGAGCTCGAGGACGGCTCGATGGTGACCAGCTCGGTGAGCGTCACCGATCAGGGATTCGCCGGCCGGTCGGGAACCACCGATGGTCCGTCCGTCGTCGACGAGCTGGTCGTCCGGCGAGCCACGCTCCGCCTCACGGCGTCGGCCGGCGACGGCACGGCAGTCGACCAGATGACGATCGGGCAGCCGTTCACCTGGGTGCTGACGGTGGCGAACATCTCGCCGGGCCCGGTGACCGCGCACGGTATCGACCTGGTGCACTCGCTCCCGAAGAACTGGGTCTACACGGCCACGGTGTCGGTCTCGCCGCCGACGTGCGACGTGGCGCCGGTGGTGCTCGTCGACGACGCTGCCGGCACGCAGACGGCCACCTGGTCGGACATGTGCGACCTCGACCAGGGCGACGAGCTCGTGCTCGCCTTCTCGGCGACACCCCAGGAAGCGGCCATCGATGACCCCGGCGTCGTCGACGCAGCGGGGGAGCCCATCGCCCACGTGAGCGAGGTGGCCCTCACCGCCGAGGACGTCGCCGGGAACCCGCTCGGATCCGCCGGCGACCGCGCCGGTGCCATCGCTCGGACCGTCGACCTGGTGGCCCGGCTCACGGATGTCGGCCCGGACGACGGGACGGCGAACGACGACCCCGCCGTCGTCGTGGGCGGTCTCGGTCGCTATCGGGTCGATGTCGCCAACGAGGGGCCGGACGCGACGACCGGACCCGTCACGGTGAGCGTCGACGTCCCCGACGGCATGGTCGCCATCAGCGCGGCCGGCGACGGTTGGGAGTGCGCGCTCGGTGCAACGGTGGAGTGCACCTCGTCGGCTGCGATCCAGGATGGTGACGCAGCGCCGCCCGTCGTCGTCGGTGTGGCGGTCGGGTCCGGCGCGCTGGTCGACGACGGCTCCGACGACGACCCCGACCTCGCCATCGGCACGGCCACGGCGACCGTGTCAGGCGGGGGTCTCGACCGCGACACCTCGAACGACGCCGACGGCGAGTCGACCCGCGTGCGTCGCGACGTCGACGTGGCGCTCACCGGCGTGCTCTCGGGAACGACGCCGATCGCACCCGGCGCCCGCGTCGACTGGATCCTCACGCCGATCGTCGTCGGACCGGCCGCCGTCACCGGTGAGCTGGTGCTCGAGGACGCGATGCCGCAGGGCCTGCGATTCGTGAGCGCCCGCGGCAGAGGATGGGCCTGTGGCGGCTCCCGTGTCGGCACCGGATACGCATCGGATCCCGACACCAACGGCGTGCTGTCGTGCCGCCGCCAACTCCGCGACGCGGGCGCCGGCACGGCCCTCGACGCACTCGTCGTCAACGTCCAGATCGACCCGGGGTTCGCCGGTGATCCGCCGATCCCCGGCCGTGTCGCCCTCGCCGGCGACCGCAACCCGTCGAACGACCTCGCCCAGCCCAGCGCGGCGCCGGGGCCGGTCGCGGAGCTCTCGATCCTGGCCGTCACCGGCAGCCGTCTCGTGCAGGTGGGCGAGGAACTCACCTACGAGGTGGTCGTCACCAACCAGGGTCCCGCCGCCGACGAGGGTGAGGTCGCGGTGCATGCCGAGGTCGCCGCCGGACTCTCGATCGGCGCGGTCGTCGGCGACGGGTGGGCGTGCACGGTCGACGCGCCGAGCGACCTCGCCAACGGCAGCTGGACCTGCACCTGGGACGGATCCGCCGTGCCCGTGGTGTCGGGCATGCTGTTGCCCGGGATCGAGGTGACGGCGACGGTGAGCGCCGACGCCGTGCCGAACCTCGCACCGAGCGCACGCGAATCGTTCGAGCACACCGTGACGGTGACCGGGTCGGCCTCCGGCCCCGAGCCGATCAGCAGCACGCTCACCTGGATCGCGGCGCCGGAGACCACCAACACCGTCTCGCTGGTGGACAGGTCGTCAGGGGCGTGGCGCACCGGCGAACCGCACGACGTGCAGGTCGTGGTCGGCAACGACGGGCCGAGCGGCGAGTACGGGCCCGTCGTCGTGCAGATCCCCGTGACCGCCGCGATCGAGTTGATGGCCGCCGACGGGGACGGCTGGGCCTGCGGCGTCACCACCCGCGGTGTCGACGCCGACGATCCCGAGGTGACCCGCACCGTCGAATGCACCTACGCCAGGCGTCGCACCGACTACGGACAGCCGGTGCTCGACGCGGGCGAGACGCTCCCACCGATCGACATGACGCTGGTGCCGGCCGCCGATGGCGAGGCGACCCAGGCCGTGCGGGTGATGGGTGTCACCGACGACGTGGCACATCGTTCGGCACTCCCGGTGCAGGTGGGGCGTTCGGCTGCCATGTCGATCGACGTCGCCGCGCCCGAGGTGGCGTACCTCGGTGAGGACATGGTCGTGACGGTGACCGTGACCAACGACGGACCCAGCCCGTCGGCGACCCCGGCGACGCTCACGATCGGACTCCCGGCGGGCATCGAGATCGTCGCCGTCGACGGTGGTGCCGATGATTGGTCGTGCGACGGCCGGGCGGCCGCCGTCGTCTGCACCGCACCGAACGCGATCGCGCCCGACGCCACGTCGGTGCTGTCGCTGACGGCGACGGTCGGCGCCGCGACGGAGACCGACGACGTGGCGGTCACCGCGATGCTCACGGCCGATCCGGCGGACGCCGCCTCGGAGGACGACGTCGACGTCGACACCGTCGATGTCCGCCCGGGCGAGTCGTCGGCGGCCGCCGACCCCACCACGTCGGCCCCCGAGACGGCAGCGGCAGCCGCCGGGTCGGCACCGATCTCGACGCCTCGCGACGTCCGGCCCTCGGACCTGCTGGGCTACAGCGGCGCGGCGGGTGCGCTGGCGTTCGCGATCGTGCTCGTCAGTGGTCGTCGCCGACGAGGCTGGTGACAGCGTCCGGGCATGCCGCCGCGCCGCGGATCGTGGCCGGAACGCTCAGCTCGACGCCCAGTGGCGCGAGCGCTCGACGGCCCGCTGCCACTGCTCGTACTGCAGCGTGGTGAAGACCGCGAGGTCGCCCTCGATCGGCGTGAACTCCGCGTCGAGTTCCCAGCGACTCGTGACCGATTCGAGCGACGGCCACACGCCCTCGGCGAGCCCAGCGAGGAACGCGGCACCGAGCGCCGTGGTCTCCTGGTCCTTCGGGCGTCGCACGACCACGCCGAGCTGATCGGCCTGCAGCTGCATCAGCAGATCCATCACCGATGCACCGCCGTCGACGCGGAGCTCCAGCAGCGGGGTGCCGGAGGCGGCGACCATGGCATCGACGACGTCGCGGGTCTGGTAGGCCATCGCCTCGACCGTCGCCCGGGCGAGGTGGGCGCGTGTGGTGCCGCGTGTGATGCCGACGATCGTGCCACGGGCGTACGGATCCCAGTACGGGCTGCCCAGGCCTGCGAAGGCGGGCACGAGATACACGCCGCCGGTGTCGGGCACGCTCGCCGCGAGCGGGCCGACCTCGGGTGAGCTGTCGATGATCGACAGTCCGTCGCGCAGCCACTGGATCGCCGCGCCGGTGACGAAGATCGACCCCTCGAGCGCGTAGGCCGTCGTGCCGTCGGCGAGCGTCCAGGCCACGGTCGTGAGCATCCCCTCGGTGGGCGGCGGACACCGGTCGCCCACGTTCATCAGTACGAAGCTGCCGGTGCCGTAGGTGTTCTTGGCGGTGCCCGGGACGAAGCAGGCCTGGCCGAACAGGGCGGCCTGCTGGTCGCCGGCGATGCCGGACACGGGGATGCCCGCCGGGATGCCGCACCGGTCGGACGTGACCCCGAACCGGCCGCTCGACGGCATGACCGTGGGCAGCGCGCTCATCGGCACGTGGAGCAGGTCGCACATCTCCGCCGACCAGTCGAGCGTGCGGATGTCGAACAGCATCGTGCGGCTCGCGTTCGACGGGTCGGTCGCGTGCACCTCGCCGCCGGTGAGGTTCCACAACAACCACGAGTCGATCGTGCCGATGGCGAGATCGGCGGTGACCGGGATGTCGCGGTTGGCGAGCAGCCATTCGACCTTGGTGCCGGAGAAGTACGGGTCGAGCACCAGACCGGTGATCTCGCGGACCCGCGGCAACGCGCCGGCTTCGGCGAGCTCGTCGCAGCGGGCTGCGGTGCGGCGGTCCTGCCAGACGATGGCGGTGCCGTAGGGGGCGCCGGTGGAGCGGCTCCACGCGAGCACCGTCTCACGTTGGTTGGTGATGCCGATCGCCGCCACGGTGGCACCCTGCGCGGTGACCTCGCCGATGACCTCGAGCAGGGTGTCGCGGACGCGCTCCCAGATCTCGACTGCGTCGTGCTCGACCTGGCCGGGTTCGGGGTACTGCTGTCCGAACTCTCGGTAGGAGGAGACCGACGGCGCATCGGTGAACACGGCCCGGCTGCGCACACCGGTGGTGCCGGCATCGATGGCGATGACGCAGGGTCGTGGACCGAGGGGAGCGGACGCGGTGGTGCTGGTGTCGGACATCGGCGGCGACATTACCGGCGAGTCCGCCCGCCGGTCGTCAGCGCTTCTTGCGCTGCCCGGGGCGGTTGCCGCCGCCCGCGGTCCGCTTGGTCGGTGCCGGACGGGCGCGTGACGACGACGCGGCGGCTCGCGGCAGTCCCGCCTCTGCCGCCTTCGCTGCCGCCCGTTCCTCGGTCTCGCGGCGGAGCTGTTTCAGGGTCTTGCGCTGGTAGCCGAGCTTTGCCAGCAGTGCGCCCATGAGCACGAACACCGGCCCGCTGACGAGCAGACCGCCGATGAGTCCGGCCGTCAGCCGGTCGCGGTACACGATGGCCAGCACCACGGTCATGATGGCCACGTAGATCAGCCAGTCCCTGATGAGCCGCTGCCACGGCACCGGTCGGGTCGTGTCCCACGCCATGGGCCTGTTTCCTAGCACGGCGGGCGATCGGGTGCCCATCTCGTCGCCCATCTCCTGCAGCTCGTCGATCCCCGTCCCGGGTGCGGCGAGGGGGTTTGTGGACGTCGTGGCGAAACCCTGGGATCCGGGCCGACGATCGTCTAGGATCGGGCTACGTGCGAGTCGGGATCTTGACAGGGGGCGGCGATTGCCCGGGTCTGAACGCCGTCATCCGAGCCATCGTCCGCAAGGGCGAGACCGTGTACGGCGACGAGCTGGTCGGGTTCCTCGACGCCTGGGACGGCGTGATGGAGCGCCGCACCATGCCGCTCGACGTATCGTCCCTCCGTGGCATGCTGCCGCGCGGCGGCACCCTGCTCGGCACGCGCCGTGGCAGCCCGTACGACCATCCGGGCGGGCCGCAGCGTGTGGTCGACACCTTCCGTGAGATGGGCCTCGACGCCCTCGTGGTGATCGGTGGCAACGGATCTCTGAGCGTGGCCTGCCAGATGCACAGCGACTTCGGCCTCCCGATCATCGGAGTGCCGAAGACGATCGACAGCGACGTCGTGGGCACCGAGCTCACCTTCGGCTTCACGACAGCCGTGCAGATCGCCACCGATGCCATCGACCGGCTGCACACCACAGCGGAGAGCCACGACCGGGTGATGGTCGTCGAGGTGATGGGCCGCCACGCGGGCTGGATCGCCACCCATGCAGGGATCGCCGGCGGAGCCACCGTGATCCTGATCCCGGAGATGCCGTTCGACATCGAAGAGGTGTGCGCGATCCTGCGCCAGCGCCACGAACGCGGGCGGTACGCCTCGATCGTCGTGGTCGCCGAGGGCGCAGAACCGGTGCCGGGCACCCTGCCGATGGGGGAGAAGGTGTACGACCCCTACGGTCACGTGCGCCTCGGCGGTATCGCGGAGACCATCGCCCATTCGATCGAGGAGCGCACCGGCTTCGAGTCGCGGGTGGTGCTGCTCGGCCACATCCAGCGGGGTGGGACGCCGACGGCGTTCGACCGCGTGCTCGCCACCCGATACGGGGTGGAGGCGATCGACGCGGTGCACCGCGAGTCGTGGGGTGCCATGACGGCGCTGCAGGGCAACGAGATCGTGATGGTGCCGCTCGCGGAGACCGTCGGCCGTACCCGTCCGGTGGACCTGCACCTGTACCGGGACGTGGCGAGCGTCTTCTTCGGCTGAGCGAGCCCGCTGAGCGAGCGCAGCGAGCGAGGCCCACAGGCGACCAGTGAGCGAGGCCAACATCGACCGGCTGAGCGAGCCCGCTGAGCGAGCCCACAGTCAACTGGCTGGGCGAGGTCGGGTCAGTCGCTCGGGACGGCGGGGAACGCCGGCTGGGTGGAGCGCACGAGGCCCGGATAGTCGAACACCGTGAGCGGATCGCTCTGCAGTTGACTGTTCACGTCCGGCCACTCGCGGGACTCGCCGTCGATCGTGATCCGCACACCGTTGACACCCTCGTCCGCGGTCACCGTGTGCACGATCTGGGCGAGAGCGAAGATCAGGGTCGTGCCCGTGAGCTCACCGAAGGACTCCGGGAGGTCGACGGTCAACACGCCGCCGCTGCGCACGCTCCAGTCGACCACCGCCAGACCCTCCGGCAGGAAGGTCGTGACGTCGCTCTCGATCTCCTTCGGGTTCGGCCCGAGGAAGAGCACCTCGAGCACGGGCGTGGGGTCGCCACCGACCGACGCACGCGGTGAACGCTTCACGCTCACCAGCACCGGTGCCGCACCACCCGTGCCCGGTTGGACGAGGAAGATCTGACCGCTCCCGATCGCGGCCGGCACCTGGGCGTCGTCACCAGTGGTCTGCTCGATGTCGCGAGGGGCGCTCTCGGCCGAGATGCCGCACGCGGCCAGCGTCGACACCGTCGCGAGGCAGCCGACGACGAGCGCGAGCCGACGGTGGATCGACGTGACGCAGCGCATCAGATCCCCACCTCCTCGGCGGGCAGTTCGAGCACGAACCGT
The DNA here is from genome assembly GCA_963169665.1 of Actinomycetota bacterium. Classification (GTDB taxonomy): domain Bacteria; phylum Actinomycetota; class Acidimicrobiia; order Acidimicrobiales; family Ilumatobacteraceae; genus VFMC01. The sequence continues at coordinate 20,050 of CAUJET010000053.1, forward strand.
GCGCCGGGCTCGCCGTCACGCCGGTCCTCGACCCACACCCGACCGCCGTGCATGCGGATGTGCTCGTCGACGAGTGCGAGCCCGAGGCCCGCACCGTCGCTCGAACTGCGTCGACCGGCGACGGCGCCGCGGGCGAACCGCTCGAACACGAGATCGCGTTCGTCGAGCGGCACGCCGGGACCGTGGTCCTCGACCGCGATCCACACGTGGCCGATCGGTTCGCCCTCGTTCTCCGCCTCGCTGACGAAGATCGCCGCATCCCCGCCGCCATGCAGGCGGGCGTTGTCGATGAGGTTGGCCACGACGCGGGCGAGGCGCCGGCGGTCGCCCTGCATCACCATGCACTCGCCGCGTTCGCTGACCGTGACGGGGGTGGTGGGCACGCTGCTCACCGCGACGGCGGCACGGACGAATTCGGCGACCAGCAGGTCCTCTCGGTGCAGCCGGATCGCACCGGCGTCGAAGCGGGAGATCTCGAGCAGGTCCTCGACGAGGCCCTGGAACCGGACGACGTCGCTCGCAAGGAGATCGAGCGCGGTCTGCGCACGCTCGGGCAGGTCGCCGCGGCGGGCCTGCATCACCTCGACGCTGGCCGCGAGGGTCATCAGCGGGCTGCGCAGTTCGTGGCTCACGTCGCTCGCGAACCTGGCGTCGCGCTCGACTCGTGACTGCAGTGCGGACGCCATGTCGTTGAACGACTGGGCCAGGGTGCGCAGATCGGGGTCGTCGGACGGCTCGAGGCGAGTGTCGAGTCGACCGCCCGCGATGAGCTGCGCCGCTTGCGCCGCGTCGGCCAACGGTCGGACCGCGCGGTTGGCGGCGAACCACCCGAGCACCACGCCGAACATCGACGTGATGAGCGCGCCGAAGAACAGTGACAACCCCACCGAGCTGAGCGTCTCCTTGATCTCGCTGATGTCGACGGCTTCGAAGTACGCAGCGTCGTCGAGCGGGAAGCCGACGATGATGGCCGGCGCATCGTCCACCAGCCCCACCATCCGCGACGCCACCTGGTCGTCGCGCACTCGGGTGAGCAGCGCCTGCGGGATCTCGGCAGGATCGAACGTGCCCGAGGACTCGACCGACGTGCCGTCGAAGATCACGATCTGGGAGACGTCCTGGCTGCCGAGCACGGCGATGGCGGCCACGGCTGAGTCCTTCGCGACCTCGTTCCCGGCGATGTCGGCGTGCTTGCGTGCGTCGGCCACCGCGGTGCGGTCACGTTGGGTCAGCAGGCTGCTGCGGGTGAAGCTGTAGGCGGCAGCGGCCAGGAACACGGCGAGCAAGAGCGACCCGAGCGAGAACATGAGCAGCACACGCGTGCGCAGCCCGAGACGAGCGGGGCGGGCGGCGGAGACGCTGGCGACGAGGCGTTGCACCCGGGACGCCGTCGGCGCCTCGGACAACAGTTCCGTCACGACTGCAGGCGATAGCCGAGGCCGCGGACCGTGACCACGTGGCGCGGGTTGGCCGGGTCGACCTCCACCTTGGTGCGCAGCCGGCGGATGTGGACGTCGACCAGTCGACCGTCACCGAAGTAGTCGTATCCCCACACCTTGTCGAGCAGGCTCTCCCGGCTGAACACCCGACCGGGGTTCTGGGCGAGCTCGCACAGCAGGCGGAACTCGGTCTTCGTGAGGTGGAGCTCGGTGCCGTCGCGTAGCACCTTGCCCTCTTCCGGGACGATCTCCAGATTGCCGAACGCCAACTTCGCGTGGCCGGTGGTGATCGGTCGGATCCGGCGCAGCAGCGCACGGATGCGTGCCGACAGCTCCTTCGGAGCGAACGGTTTGGTGAGGTAGTCGTCGGCGCCCGCTTCGAGGCCGGCGACGACGTCGTGGGTGTCGTTGCGGGCCGTGACCATCACGATCGGCACGTCGCTCGTGCGGCGCAGAGTGCGGCACAGCTCGAACCCGTCGATGCCGGGCAGCATGATGTCGATCAGCACGACGTCGGGTGTGGCGCGAGCGAAGAGCTCGATCGCTTCCTCACCGCTGCCCGCTTCGTCGACGGTCCACCCCTCGTCCTCCAGGGCGAGCTTGACGGCTGACCGGATTCGCTCGTCGTCCTCGACTGCCAGGATGCGTGTACCCACGTGACCATGATGCCAGGAATCGTCGGGTCGGAGGTGCCCAGCGTGCGACGAGTCGCTCGTGGCTGGTGGAACGTCGCCGTCGGAGGGCGACGAGCGGTCCGGCACGAGCCGGATCGCACCTCGTTCAGGCGGTGGCCCAGGCGTCGCGCAGGAGTGCGGCGAGCGGCTCGAACAGGGTCGGGTTGGCGACCAGCACCTGCTCCGGGCGTGCGGGGCCGCCGTGGAGGTCGCCGGTGCGACAACCCGCCTCGCGGGCGATGAGTTCGCCGGCGGCGAGGTCCCACGGTCCGAGGAACTCCTCGACGTACGCGTCGACCCGTCCGGCCGCGACGTGGCAGAGATCGACCGAGGCAGCGCCGAAGCGTCGGATGTCGCGCACCTGGGGGAGTACGTGGGTGAGCCGGGCCGCGTGCCGACCCCGCCGCTCGGGCGAATAGGAGAAGCCGGTGGCGACCAGCGCCGTGGCGGGCGAGGCCAGGCTGCCGCACCGCAGCGGTCGGTCGTTGCAGGTGGCGCCGCCACCTCGTCGGGCGGCGAACATCTCGTCGAGCGTCGGGACGTAGACGGCGCCGACGAGTGCCCCGTCGCGATCGGCCGCTGCGATCGACACGGCCCAGCCCGGGAGGTCGTACAGGAAGTTGGTGGTGCCGTCGATCGGGTCGACGAGCCAGTCGATGCCGCTGGTGCCGTCGTAGGAGCTGCCCTCCTCGCCGATCAAGCCGTCGAGCGGACGGGCGCTGCGCAGTCCGTCGACGATCAAGCGTTCCGACGCCCGGTCGAACTCGGTGACCATGTCGGTGGCGGTCGACTTCGTGTCGCCCATGGGCGCCCCGCGCCGACGCCCCTCGGCGGCCATGGTGCCTGCGGCCCGCGCCAATGAACACGCCAGCGACAACAACTCGTCGGGATCGGGCGATGTGGATCCCGTCATCGTGCGGAGGGACTGTTGCGGGCGGCCTCGCGGCGCTCGATCTCACGCCACTCGCCGAGGGCCCGGAGCACGAGGACGGCGACGATGCTCATCCCGCCAGCGGCGAGGACGGAGCCGAGGAACAGCCCGATGCCGAGCGGCAGGCCGCAGTCGCCCTCGCACTGGAGCTTCACGAGCGTGTAGCCGATGAGCCCCCCGGCGAACCCGCCGACGAGGATCGCCACGAAGGCGGCGATGCGTGCAGCGGGGGAGGGGAGCGCGGAGAGCGGGCGTTCGTCGGTGTCGACCACGACCGCCAATCTACGGGCATCTCCGCACAGGTGGCGGTCCGGGCCCACGCCGGATCGGCGGAGCGACGAAGGGGGGATCCCGTGCCCGGAAGCGGCGACGGATAGCCTGCCCGGACTATGCGTGTCACGGTGGTGGTGCCCACGTTCAACGAGGCAGAGAACATCGAGACGCTCGTGAAGGCCGTCCGCCAGGTGTTGCCCGACGCGTCGATCCTCGTGATCGACGACGGCAGCCCGGACGGCACTGCCGACCTCGCTGAGGCACTCGACGCCTCGCTCGGCAACGTCGAGGTCGTGCGCCGCGAGGCCAAGGCCGGCCTCGGTGCGGCGTACCGCTTCGGGCTCCGTCACGCGATCGAGCACGGCGCCGAGATCTGCGTGCAGATGGACGCCGACCTGTCCCACGACCCGGGTGCCCTGCCGGCGCTGGTGTCCGTCGTCGAACACGGTGCCGACGTGGCGATCGGCAGTCGCTACGTGCCCGGCGGTATCACGTTGAACTGGCCGCGCCGCCGTCGGTGGGTGTCCCGTTGGGGCAACCGCTACGCCGCCGGGGTGCTGGGCCTCGCGATCAACGACGCCACGGCCGGCTATCGCGCCTATCGGGCCACGGCGCTCGAGCAGATGCGCTTCGACAACGTCACGGCCGAGGGCTACGGGTTCCAGATCGAGATGACGTACCGGATCGTCCGCCTCGGCGGCAAGGTCGTCGAGTTCCCCATCACGTTCCGCGATCGGATGGAGGGCGAGTCGAAGTTCTCCGGCTCGATCGTCCGCGAGGCGCTGTTGCTGGTGATCAAGCTGTGGATCGCCGACTTCGGTGGTCGGCGTCGACGGCGGGCACTCGGCGGCTGACAGACTGCACCCATGCGTGCGTGGCAGGTGGGCGGAGCCTTGATCAGGAGGGACGACGGCCTCGTGCTCGTCGCGAACCGCCGCCGCGACCAGTCGGTCGACTGGACCCCGCCCGGCGGGGTGATCGATCCGGGCGAGACCATCGCCGAAGGGCTGGTGCGCGAAGTGCGTGAGGAGACCGGCCTCGTCGTGCGCGAGCTCACGCGCTGTGCCTATCGCGTGGAGGTGCAGGCGCCCGGACTCGACTGGATCCTCACGGTGGAGGCATGGGAGGCCGACGCCGAGGGCGAGATGTGCATCGCCGACCCCGACGGCATCGTCGAGCACTGCCGCGCCGTGCCGTTCCCCGACGTGCCGGCGTTGCTCCTCGCGAGCCCGGCGTGGATCCAGGTGCCCGTCGGCCAGTGGATCGAATCGGCGGTGCAGTCGGACCAGATCGGTGCGACGGTCGAGGCGGACACGACGACCGTCGATTTCGGGTTCCGCCTCCACGGCAACGATCGCCGGGACACGCGCGTCGAACGGATCTGGTGACCGATGGCGTCGCCCGCACCGCCCCTCGGTGCCGACGGCACGCGCGCCATCCTCCACGTCGACATGGACGCGTTCTACGTGAGCGTCGAGCTGCGTCGGCGCCCCGAGCTGGTGGGGCAGCCCGTCGTGGTCGGCGGCACCGACCGTCGCGGTGTGGTGGCCGCCGCCTCCTACGAGGCGAGGCGCTACGGGGTGTTCTCGGCGATGCCGTCGTCGACCGCTCGACGCAAGTGCCCCCACGCGGTGTTCCTTCCCGGCGATCACGCGCTCTACGCCGAGGTGAGCGCCCAGGTGCACGAGATCTTCCACGCGGTCACCCCGCTCGTCGAACCGCTGGCGCTCGACGAGGCGTTCCTCGACGTGACGGGCTCGTTGCGGCTGTTCGGATCGGCCCAGGCGATCGCCGACCAGATCCGCTCCCGGGTGGCCGACGAACTCGACCTGGTCTGTTCCGTGGGCGGCGGGCCCTCGAAGTTCATCGCCAAGCTGGCGTCGAAGCGGGCCAAGCCGCGCATCACCGACCGCGGCGTGGAGCCCGGCGCCGGCGTGGTCCTGGTCTCGCCGGGTCGTGAGCTCGAGTTCCTCCATCCGCTCCCGGTGCAGTCGCTCTGGGGTGTCGGGCCCGCGACGCTCGAACGTCTGCGCCGGTTCGGCATCTCCACCATCGGCGACCTGGCCCGGCTCGACCTCGACGTCCTGATCGGCGCACTGGGGCACGCACAGGGCCGCCACCTCCACGAGCTCGCCTGGGCTCGCGACGACCGTCCGGTCGAGCCCGAGCGCGAGGCGAAGTCGATCGGACACGAGGAGACCTTCGCCCACGATCGCCACACCCACGACGAGCTCATGCGGGAAGCGGTGCGGCTCGCCGACGCGGTGAGCAGCCGGCTCAGGGCCACGGGTCAGGGCGCTCGAACCATCAGCATCAAGCTGAGGTTCACGGATTTCGTCACGATCAGCCGCTCGCACTCGCTGCCGGCGCCGGTGACGACGGCGAAGGCGATCCTCGATGCCGTGGAGCCGATGCTCCGCCGGATCGAGCTCACCCGGGGTGTGCGCCTGTTGGGCGTCAGTGTCAGCGGCTTCGGTGCGCCGGCAGAGCAGTTGAGCCTCGACCGACTGTTCGACTCGGGCGACCGTCCCGAGGACGCACCGGTGAGCTCGGCGCAGGAGTGGGAGGCAGCCTCCGAGACGATCGACGCGATCAGAGGACGGTTCGGGACCAGGTCGATCGGTCCGGCGAGCGCGTTGTCGGGCAGCGGCCTGCGGCTCGTGCGACCCGGCGCCCAGCAATGGGGGCCTGACCGCCCGGCCGACGACCAGCCGAGCGCCCTGACCACGCCAGAGAACTCCTGACAACCCTTGAGAACTCCCGACCACCCCTGAGCACCCCTGATCGCCCGATCGACCGCCCCAGCGGGCGATTCGGCACACCGGTCGGATTTCACGTCGGAAAGCCGATGTCCGATGCGGCGAGCGGGCAGACTGACAGCAACACTTCACCCACACGAGATCAACATCTCGAGCGACTGCAGACGACCTGCTCTCGTGCCGATACGAACCTTGCGACCGCGTTGTGACCGGTGGTCGAACATGGAAGAATGACCAACAGCGGCCGGTGAGGACCGGTTCCCACGAGGAGACGACATGCCGCTCTCGGAAGACGAACAGCGCATTCTTCGAGAGATCGAAGAGCAGCTCCACCGAGACCCCAACTTCGCGCGCGACCTGTCTCCCGTTCGGGGCGCTTCCCGTCGTTCCCTGCTCACCGCGGTCATCGGCGGTGTCCTCGCCGTGGCCGTCTGCGTGCTGTTGCTCGGCACCAGCCCATACCTGGCCTTCGTCGCGTTCATCGGTGCCATCGCCGCGGTGACGGTGGCCGAGCGGCACCTGCGTGCACTCGGTGACGAGGCCATGCAACGGGTGGGCACGATGCGGCGCAACGCCGCCAACGCCCGCCGCGACAGCGACCGCTGACCTCGCCCCTGCGCGTCGTCTCGACCCGCCCCGTCACGTCGTGACAGGGCCGTCCAGTGGATCGACCAGAGCGAACAGCGTCGTCCGTCCCCTCGAGGTCTCAGGCCCGCCGCACGCCCGCACGGCGAGCCGGCCGCCGTGACCGATCGCCCACCAACCGCTGGCGCACCAACCGGGGATCGAGGCGCAACCACACGCGCCGGTACCACGGCATGAGTTCTCTGGCCGTCTGGTCGAGATGGGTGCGGAGGACGGCGGCGCGGAGCGCCGCCGGTTCGCCGACGCCGGCGGGGGCGTAGATCGCCCGGGTGACGAAGCGGGCGAGTTCGAGCATCGACCGGTGATCGACGGCGAGTTCACGCTCGACCTGGCCGGCGTACTCGACCGGCGTGGCGCCGCCCTGGGGCGAGGCGCCGGCCAGCTGCAACGCACCGACGGTGCCGTGCCAGGCGTTGATCACCTGCTCGGTGGGGGTGTCCCCGGTGCGGGTGATCCGACGCACGAGCCATGGCATCGCCACCGCCCAGGCACCGACGGCCATGATCGCCAGGAAGATCCAGCCGGCCGGGCCGCCGCCATCTCCGCCGCTCGATGCGACGGCCACCGGGGGCACCGTGGTGCCCGTCGGGGTCGGCCGGCCGAGGGGATCGCGTTCGGTGGTGGGGGTGACCCGTGGTGCCGTGGTGGTCGGCGCCGGGGCGTTGCCCTCCCCGTCGCCCGGCTCGGCCGGCGTGCTGTCCTGGGCGGCCGTGGCGCCGGTGACGCCCTCGCTGCCAGGGGCGCCACGGCCGGGCGTGGGTTCGAACAGCACCCAGCCGACACCGTCGAACCACACCTCGGGCCAGGCGTGGGCGTGCTTGCCGAGCACGTGGTACCGGCCGTCGGGACGCAGCTCGCCCTGGGTGAACCCCACCGCCACACGGGCCGGCAGGCCCACGGCGCGGGCCATCACGGCGAATGTGCCGGCGAACTGCTCGCAGTAGCCGATCCGTACCCGCAGGAACGCCGAGATGGCGTCGTCGCTGTGGCCCCGCTGCACCTCGAGGCTGTACTCGAACTCGGTGCGGAAGAAGTTCTGCAGCGCCAGCGCCTTGTCGTAGTCGGTCGGCTGGCCGGCCGTGATCTGCTGGGCGAGCTGGATCGCCTCGTCGGGCACGCCGCTCGGCAGCGCCGTGAAGTCGGCCGAGATGCCGGTGGCGCTCGTCGAGCGGAGCAGTTCGGGCGACGGCACGGTGACGTCGGACGTGACGTTGAAGACCTGACCCTCGGTGAGCTTGTCGCCGTCGTCGAGGAGGATGGTGTCGGTCTCGGGAAGCCACAGCAGGTCGTTCTGGGCGACCTCGACCGGCGTGAACGCAGCGGGCACGAGTTCGCCGCCGAGGCGGGAGATGATGATCTGCTGCTGCACGATCTGCGCGTCGGGCCCCGGCTCGTTGAGGGTGCCGTCGGCGGCGTCGAGCGATCGTTCGGGCAGTTTCCACGTCGTGCCGTCGAACACGGTCAGGCCGGTGCTGCGCCAGTACCGGCCGGCGGCCGAGCTGACGGTGAACATCTCGGTGTTCTTGCGGTTGACGAGGCGGGACCGGATGTCGACCAGCGGGCTGAGCACCTCGGTGACGTCGCTCTGGGTCTGTCGGGTCTCGAGCAGCGGCTCGGCGCCAGCGCCGGGCAACAGCGGACCGATGAGTGCGGCGCCGAGGGCGGCCACCATTGCACACATGGCCGTGGCGGGCAGGGCAGCGCCCACGGCCCGCCTGCGGCGGCCGAGCCACGACTCCGAGCCGCCACCGTGGAGGGCGCGCAGCACCGCGACCACCACGAGCGCCGAGGCGAACCAGGCGGCGGCGACGCCGACCCGGAGGCGGTCGGTGCCGAGGGCGGCGGTGAAGATGAACAAGACGCCGCCGGGGACGACTGCTTCGGCCCGCCCGTACGCCCGGAACGCGAAGGCGTCGCCCAGCATCGACACGAGCCCGAGGCCGAGTGCGGCCGCGAGCAGGAACGACCCTTCGCTCGGGACCGGGGCCACCGCGGTGGGGAACTGGCTCCACACGAGGCGCAGATCGACCCGCATCAGCTGGAAGGTCTCGCGGGAGGGGAACAGTGCGGTGAGCGTGTCGCGGTAGAAGAGGATCGCGAGCAGCTCGAACAGCACGAGCAGCACGATCGGCATCGCCAGCCACCCCGGCACCCGGACGATGCGGAGCACGATGCTCGCGGCGTGCACGCCGATCACCATCACGAGCAGGGTGTCGAGGAACTGCCAGTCGGCGAACACGCGGCACATCGAGATCGCCGTCACCGTGCTCAGCAGCGCGACCGCGACGCTCGCGACCATGTGGTCGATGTCGCTCGGCCGGGCGCGTCTGACCCGTCGCGTGTGTGCGGTGGCCGCTGCCGGAGCGGTCACGCCGGCTCCCGGTAGGCCGCAGGCAGCCTCGGTCCGGTTCCGAGCGAGCCGGTGAGCTGGCTCCACGAGTCGGCGAAGGCTTCGTCGGAGGTGGCGTCGACCACGAACCGGTCGCGCCGGCCGGCGGCCGTGCGTGTGGCCACGACGACGAGGACGTCGTCCGGGCCGAGCGCAGCGCGCACCTCGCCGGCGCACTCGTCGGCAGGGCTGCCGGTGACGACGAGGACGATGCCCATGCCTTCGCCGGCCTTGAGCGAGGGCAGCTGGCCGTCGGCGCCGTCCCCACGCTGCACGGTGGCGAGCCATCGCAGCGTCGACGGTGCGACGTCGTGGCCGCGGAGGTCGGTGTCGATCGCGACGAAGCGCGTGTTGAGCCCGGCATTGACCGCGCCGGTGACGAGGCTCGCCGCGGCCGACACGGCCCGCTCGAACGCCTCGTCGTCGCTGTCGGCCGCGATCGTGTCGAGCACCACGATGCACCGCTTCACGCCCTCGAGCGCCGTCTCCTTCACGATCATCTCGGTCGAGCGGGCCGACGCCTTCCAGCTGATGCGGCGCAGATCGTCGCCCACCACGTACTCACGCAGTGAATGGAACTCGCTGCCGGACTGGCCGTAGGCGCGCATGCGCAGGTGGTCGCCGAGCCGGCCGGAGGACCCGCCGAGGTTGAACCGCACGGGCGTGTGACGTGGCATCACGAGCAGCTCGCTGCCACCCGGGAGCAGGAAGGTGCGCGAGGCGAGACCGAGGACGTCGCGCCGCCGGGCGCGCATGGGGCCGATCCGGACGACGCCGCGGGCCGACGTCGGCAGGCGGTACGCGGCGGTCGAACGTTCCTTCGGTCGAAGCGGCGCCAGATTCATCGTGGCGCCACCCGACGAGCCCACCGGCTCCCACAGTTGCAGCACGGGGCTGCGCCGCGAGCCGGCGTTGCCGATCTGGAGGTCGACGCGAGCGTGATCGCCCGCCTGCACGGTCGATGGCTCGACGAGGCGTCGGACCACGAGGCGCGGCGGTCGCTGCAGCATCGTGCAGCCGGCGACGATCAGGGCGGCGACGACGCCGACCCCGAGCACGAACAGCTCGATGATGCCGAAGACTCGGCCGATGACGAACGAGACCGCCGCCAAGGCGATGGCCCCCCAGCCGCTGCGTGTGAGCACGGGCGGGCCGTCAGCGCCCGGTCGGCACCGGCACGGTGTCGAGGATCTCGCGGATGGCGTGCTCGGCCGTGAGTCCGCGTGACGCAGCGTCGGGCCGGACCACGACACGGTGGGCGAGGACCGACATGCCGACCGCCTTCACGTCGTCGGGCGTCGCGAAGTCGCGCCCGCTGGCAGCGGCGCGCGAGCGGGTGGCCCGGGCGAGCTGGAGCGTGGCGCGAGGCGACAGGCCCAGGGTGAGTCCCTGGTGTGCCCGGCTGGTCTCGGCGATGTCGACCAGGTACGACTTGAGCGGGTCGGCGAGGTGCACGCCCCGCACCGCGGCGGCCATCTCCAGTACCTCGGCCGAGGTGACGACGGGCTGGAGCTGCCCGAGCGCGGTGGCCGCACCCTGGGTGTCGAGGATGCTGAGCTCGGCCGCACGACCGGGGTAGCCGAGCGACAGCCGCATGAGGAAGCGGTCGAGCTGGCTCTCCGGCAGGCGGTAGGTGCCCTCCTGCTCGATCGGGTTCTGCGTGGCGGCCACCATGAACGGCGCCGGCAGGGCGTACGTGCGGCCCTCGGCCGAGACCTGCCGTTCCTCCATCGCCTCGAGGAGGGCCGACTGCGTCTTCGGTGACGCACGGTTGATCTCGTCGGCGAGGACGATGTTGGCGAACAGCGGGCCGGGTTGGAAGACGAACGTCTCGGTTGCCCGCTGCAGCACGCTGACGCCGACGAGGTCGGTCGGCAGCAGGTCGGGCGTGAACTGCACACGCTTCCACGAGCAGTCGATGGAACCGGCGAGCGCCTTTGCGAGGCTGGTCTTTCCGACGCCGGGCACGTCCTCGATGAGGAGGTGGCCCTCCGCGAGCAGGCACATGACCGCGAGGTCGATGGCCTCGCGCTTGCCGTGCACGACGGAGGCCACGTTGGCCGTGATCGCCTCGAACAACGACGCGAAGGTCTTGCGGGTGGCGCCCGGCGGGGGAGGTGGCTGTGCCCCCGGGGGCTGGTCGAACAGCGCCGTCATGGCTGCGCAGCGTAGACGGGGAATCGGTCGATGTCCCCTCGGTCGCGGTCGACATCTCGCGGGTTGTTGGGAGCGGCTCTCGCCCGAGTCTCGCCGTGCCTGCCGCGCCGCAGCGCGGCAAGCCGGGTTCCGCGCTCGGTGCGGATGTACTGTCGACCCAGTGTCCGAGCTCTACCTCGCCATCGACATCGGCGGCACCAAGCTGACCGCCGGCATCGTGGATGCTCAGGGTGCGGTGCTGATCCGCGATCGTGTGCCGACGCCCTCCCGTGACGTCTGGCAGGCGCTCGCCCGTCTGGTGCGTCGGGTCGTCGCGGCGTCGCCGACGCCGCCGGCGGCCTGCGGGGTCGGGTGCGGGGGGCCGGTGAAGCCCGACGGGATCGTGTCGCCGCTGTACGTGCCGTCGTGGCGAGGGTTCCCGATCCGCGACCAGATCGAGCAGTTGACCGGACTGCCCACCGTGGTCGACACCGATGCGAAGGCGCTCGCCTCGGGCGAGGCGTGGCACGGCGCGGCACAGGGCGTCAACGACTTCATCGGCGTGGTCGTCGCCACGGGCGTGAGCGGCGGGATCATCAGCGGCGGCAGGCTCCTGCAGGGCAGGTCGGGCAACGCCGGCGGGATCGGCCACATGGTGGTCGAGCCCGAGGGACGCGACTGCGTGTGTGGTGGGCAGGGGTGTCTCGACGCCTATTGCAGCCGGTCGGCGATCGAGGAGGAGACCGGGCGGGCTGCCCAACGGGCGCCGAGAGCGATCATGGAGCGCACGGGCACCCTCGTGGGTCGGGCGCTCGCCTCGGTGGGTGCCGTCGTCGACCTCAAGCTCGCCGTGGTCGGTGGGTCGCTCGCTCTCGGCTTCGGTGACGTGTTCTTCGAGGCGGCCCAACACGAGCTCGACGTCCGCGCCCGGCTCGGGTTCGTCTCCGGCTTCAAGATCGTGCCGGTCGGTCTCGGCCATCACGCGCCGCTCGTCGGCGCAGCAGCGCTCGCCAGGTTCGCCCCGCCGCAGTCGTTCTCGCCCCCGTCGGGCGTCGCCCGCCCACCGGCCGACGACACGGGACCGGCGACAGGTCCGGCCACGGGACCAGCGACCGAGCCGACCGCATCGGCGGCGGGTCCATCGCCGTCGTCGGGGGATGGCGGAGCTGGCGGGGCCGCCGAGGGCGGACAACTGTCGCCGGGGGCTACCGGCGAGTAACATCGCCGTCATGCGTCCCACGTACACCGCAGAAGCCGAGGCCTACCGCGAGAAGGTGCAGGCCTTCCTCGCCGAGAAGCTCCCCGTGAACTGGAAGGGCATGGGGCAGCTCGACGGGCAGGAACTCGTCGACTTCGTCACCGATTGGCGCAAGACGCTCTACGAGGGCGACTACCTCGCCCCGGGCTGGCCCGTGGAGTACGGCGGCGCCGGACTGTCGGCGCTCGAGCAGGTGATCGTCGGTGAGGAGTTCGCCAAGGCCGGCGTGCCCACCGGTGGGCCGAACGACGTGTTCGGCATCCAGATGCTCGGGAACACCCTGCTGATGTGGGGCACCGAGGAGCAGAAGAAGCACTACCTGCCGCGCATCCTCTCGGGCGAGGACACCTGGTGTCAGGGGTACTCCGAACCGAACGCCGGCAGCGACCTGTCGAACCTCGGGCTGAAGGGCGAGCTCGACGGCGACCAGTGGGTGCTCAACGGTCAGAAGATCTGGACCTCCGCCGGCCACCTCGCCGACCACATCTTCACCCTCGCCCGAACCGACCCCGATGCGCCGCGGCACAAGGGCATCTCGTTCCTGCTCGTCGACATGCGCCAGCCCGGTATCGAGGTGCGCCCGATCCGGATGATCTCCGGCGACAGTGAGTTCAACGAGGTGTTCTACACCGATGCGACGACCCCCAAGGGCGAAGTGGTCGGCGGCGTGAACAACGGCTGGGCGGTGGCGATGACCCTGCTCGGTCACGAGCGCGGCGAGGCTGCGGCGACGCTGCCGATCCGCTTCCAGGCCGAGGTCGATCGGCTGTTCCTGCTGGCGAAGGAGCGCGGCGTCACGGACGATCCGCGCATCCGTCAGCGACTCGCCCAGTGCTACGCGAAGGTGCAGATCATGCGCTACAGCGGCATGCGTGTCCTCACGAAGTTCCTCCAGGGTCATCACCCCGGCCCCGACGGTGCGATCACGAAGCTGTACTGGAGCGAGTACCACAAGGAGATCACCGAGCTCGCCGTCGACATCATGGGCGCCGATGCCCTGGTGCCGACCGGCCGTCGGCCGTCGTCCGCGTTCCAGGCCGACGATGCCGGTGCGCCGAACAGCTCGTGGAGCTGGGTCGGCACGTTCCTCAATGCTCGGGCCGGCACCATCTACGCGGGGTCGTCGCAGGTGCAGCGCAACATCATCGGCGAGATGGTGCTCGGGCTGCCGAAGGAGCCTCGCTGACCCCGATGGGTGCCACGTCCTCGATGGGCGCATGGGGTCGAGTCGCCGTGGCGGTCGCTCGTCGGCCGTCGCTGTGGCCCACCGCGGCGCGCCAGGCGCGCCGCACCGCACGACCGGGTTGGTGGCGCCGGCCGCCGTTCCTCCCGGTGCCCGGCGGTGAGTACCTGCGGTTCCGGGTGCTCACCCAGTACGGCGACGCCGATCATCCACCGGTCCCCGCCGATGTGCTGAACTACCTCACGTGGTGCAAGGCGCAGCACGGACTCTCGACGAGCTCGACGTGATGGGGGACGCCCCCGCGCCCAGGGTCCGCAGCCGCGGGGAAACCCCGCCGGTCCTGCCACGAGGGGCTCGGTAGGGTCCCTGCCCATGAGGAGCGCGCTGGTGTTGAACGCAACGTACGAGCCGCTCTCGGTGGTGCCGGCACGTCGCGCCGCCTGTCTCGTGCTCGCCGACAAGGCCGAGGTGGTCGAGGACGACGGCACGGTGCTGCGCTCGGCCTCGCTCGAGGTCCCCAACCCCCTCGTCATCCGTCTGCGGTACGTCGTGAAGGTGCCGTTCCACCGTCGCACGGCGTTGTCGCGTCGTGCGGTCTTCGCCCGTGACGAGCATCGCTGCCAGTACTGCGGTGGCCTCGCCGACTCGATCGACCACGTGATGCCGAGGTCGAGAGGCGGCGAGCACGCGTGGGACAACGTCGCTGCGGCCTGTCGTCCGTGCAACCTGTCGAAGCGTGATCGCACGCCCGACGAGGCAGGCATGCGCCTCGCCCGCACGCCGCGTGCGCCGCGGGAGATGGCCTGGGTCACGGTTGCCGTGACCCGCGTGCCGGAGGCGTGGAAGCCGTACCTGGCGCGGGCCTCCTGAGCCCGTCGTCGGTCCTGTCCTGATCCTGGTCCGTTCTTGGTCCGTTCTTGGTCCGTTCCGGGCGTGATCCGGGCGTGATCCGGGCGTGATCGATTCCGGTCGCGCCGTCGACCGAGGTCGACGCCACACTGGTCGCCGATGAACGAACCGTCCCACGCTGGTGATGTCCCGCACGCCGTCGGGCCAGGGTGGCACGTCGGCGTCCGTCGAGGTCCGGCCGCGTCGTTGCACGGCACGGTCCCCGACGGCGGCGCTCGCGTCGCCGAGTGGTACGAGGTCGAACGCGCGGCGCTGGTGCTCGGCTCGGCCCAGCGCGACGACGTCGTCGACCATGCAGCGGCCGCCGCGGCCGGTGTGGACGTGGTGCGCCGGCGCAGCGGGGGAGGTGTGGTGCTCCTGGTCCCCGGCGAGTCGTTGTGGCTCGACGTGGTCGTGCCTCGGCACGACCCCTGCTGGGACGACGACGTCGCTGCGGCGATGTGGTGGCTGGGTGACGTGTGGTGCGAGGCGCTCCGCGCCGTCGGCGCGCCGTCGGCAACGGTGCACCGTGGTGCGCTCGAGCACACGCCGTGGTCGCGGCTGGTCTGCTTCGACGGGCTCGGCTCGGGCGAGGTGCTGGTCGACGGCCGCAAGGCGGTCGGGATCAGCCAGCGACGCACCCGCGACTGGGTGCGGCTCCAGTCGTCGATCCACCTGGCATGGCAGGGGGAGTTGCTCGTCTCGCTGCTCACCCCACCGGCCCCCACCGTGGCCGATCTGCGCCCGCCGGCGGTGCATTCGGGCTCTGCCGACGAGCTGCGACGCGCCGTCGAGTCGGCGCTTGCCGACCGCTGATCCTCGCCTGACGGGCCCTCGGGAGGGGTCGCGGGGCTGATCCGCTCGTCGGGACGCCGTCGGCGACCGGCACCACGTCCCACCGACGCGAGTCCTGCGGCCACGGCGTTCACCACCTTCCCCACGACCCCCCACCAGCGCGTCGGTCGACGCGTCGCGTCGCGCCCACCCCGACCAGGGTCGACGCGGCGTCGACACCGCACACCCGCCTCGTCCGGCAGCGCCGGGGGGACGCCGCCGTGGCCGCCGGGTCGGCGCGCGCCGGGCGCGCGTCGCGCTGCACTGTGCGCGATCTGCGGATCGATGCGCGCCCGATGCGTCCTGCGATCCCATCGTCCCTGCTCAGAGGACAGAACGCGTCCCGGTGGCTGGTGGGGTGGGTGGGCGTCGGTGGCGCGCAGAGGGGGAATGTGGGGAAGATTGTTGACCTAGGGGGGTCTCAGGGGGAAGAATGGGGAATCGGACAGGACACGGCGCGCCGAACGCGCCGTTCCCCGACATCGGTGGAGGCCGGTCGTCGGGAAGGTCCCGACCGGTGGTGCGCACAGGTCGTGCGTGGTCGTGAGGCAGGAATCGGGGTGATCTCCAGGTGGTGTTGTTCGTCGGGACGCATGAGCGTCAACTCGACGACAAGGGACGGCTGGCACTGCCGGCCTCGTTCCGCACGCACCTGGGCGAGCGCTGCTACCTGGTCGCCGGCGAGGACCAGTGCGTCAAGGTCGTGCCCTCCGACGAGTTCGAGTCGATGGCCGCCGATCTGAAAGAGCGCGTGCGCACCGGTGAGATCAGCCGTCAGTACCAGCGTGCGGTCGCTGCGAGCGCCACGCCGGTCACCATCGACAAGCAGGGGCGCGTGAACGTCGAGGAGAAGCTCCGCACGTTCGCCGGCCTGGTCACCGAGGCAACGGTGGTCGTCACGGGCAATTTCGACGTGGTGGAGATCTGGTCCCCCGAGCGCTTCGAGCTCGTCCAGGCGGCCGGCACCACCGATCTGAGCGGGAGCCTCGCATGACCCCGACGTCGCGCTCTCATCACATCTCCGCACTCGAGCACGCAAAGGAGGAACGAGGCACCGACGACGAGCCGATGGCTCCGTCCCACCCATGACCACCCGTACCACCCGAACCACCTGCCTCGAGAGGCTCGCCGGCGATCTCGTCGCCACCGGCGCGAGCGCTCGTGGCGGTCCGATTCGTGGTGCATCTGCAGTTCGCCGGCCGGCAAGAT
>CAUJET010000054.1 GCA_963169665.1 Actinomycetota bacterium
CTGGTTGTCTTTGAACCCCCGCCCGTCGCCGGCGCGGCCGGGGTAGCTCACCTGCGCGCCGATCACGACGCCGAGCTCAGCCGCCTCGTGGCACGTGCGACGCATGATCGTCGGGTCACCGGCGTGGAACCCGCAGGCCACGTTGGCCGACGAGATCACCTGCAGGAGCCCGTCGTCGTCGCCGAGCGACCAGCGACCGAACCCCTCGCCGATGTCGGCGTTGAGGTCGACCGGCGCGCCCATGGGGCCGGCGCTCAGCTCTCGGGTGCCGCCGGCGGATCCGCCGGCACGTCGGCGGACGCAGCAGCGTCGCCGGATGCGTCGCCCGGGACGTCGAGCAGCGCGGCGACGTCGTCGTCGGTGAGCCGCTTGAAGCAGCGCCGCCCGTTGGACCGCGACAGGATCGCGACCTCGAGGTCGGGGCTCTTCAGGGTGCGATCGGGTCCGCACAGCGCACGGGTGGCGGCCTGTACCGCGCCGGACAGCGAGAGGCCGTCGACCGGGACACCGGCGAGGCGTGACGTGATCGATTCGGCGTCGCCGCCGAGCACGCTGTATTGGCGTTCGTCCATCACGGTGCCGTCGTACAGGATGTGGAACAGCTGGTCGTCGGCGCCGTCGACACCGACCTCGGCCACCAGGATCTCCACCTCCATCGGCTTCATCTCGTGGGTGAAGATCTGGCCGAGGATCTGCGCGTACTGGTTGGCCAGGCTGCGCGCGTCGACGTCATCGCGCGAGTACTGGAACCCCTTGAGATCGGCGGCGCGCACACCGGCGACGCGCAACTGGTCGAACTCGTTGTACTTGCCGACGCCGGCGAAGGCGATGCGGTCGTAGATCTCGCTGATCTTGCGCAGCGTGTTGGAGGGATTCTCGGCGACGAGCGCGATGCCGTCGTCGTAGCGGACGGCGACGAGTGCACGGCCGCGGGCGATGCCCTTGCGGGCGTAGTCGGCCCGGTCCTTCATCACCTGTTCGGGCGCGACGTAGAACGGCATGCTCATCGCGAACGGCCCTCCGTCGACTGCAGTGCGATCGTCTGGTAGCGGGCGGCGAGCTCGGCGTCGTCGAGACGCGACCAGCCGTCGGCGGTGATGGTGGCGACCACCGGGTAGATGCCCCTGAGGGCGTCGGGGCCGCCGGTGGCGGAGTCGGCATCAGCCGCTTCCCACAGGCTCTTGCACGCGAGGTCGACCGCCGTGTCGCGGTCCATGCCGTCGCGGAAGCCGACCTTGATGACCGTGCCGGCGTGGAGGCTGCCCGAGCCAGTGGCGGCGTGGTCGAACTCCTCGTACCTGCCGCCGGTCACGTCGTAGCTCCAGAGCCGACCGGTGCGGCGACGCAGGTCGTAGCCGGCGAACAACGGCACCACGACCATGCCCTGCATCGCTGCAGGCAGGTTGCCGCGCACCATCATCGAGAGCTGGTTGGCCTTGCCCTCGAGGCTGAGCGCCGACCCCTCGACCTTCTCGTAGTGCTCGAGTTGGAGAGCGAACAGCTTGATCATCTCGACCGCAGGACCGGCGGCACCGGCGATCGCGACGCCACTGTGCCGGTCGGCCTGGACGACCTTCTCCATGCCGCGGTGGCTGATCAGGTTGCCACTGGTGGCACGGCGGTCGCCGGCCATCACGACGCCGTCGGCGTAGCGCAGCGCCACACAGGTGGTGGCATGCGGGACGTCGAGTCGGCCGCCGGCCGCTCCGGCGGCGGCCATGCCGGCGTCGTCGGGGCCGAGGCCCATGCGGCGCAGGAGTTCGGGGAAGCTGGCCCCTGGGTCGTCACCCGGGGTGAAGAACGGCATCGACATGTGGACTACTGCCCACCCTTTTGCACGTACGACTTCACGAAGTCCTCCGCGTTGGTCTCGAGCACGTCGTCGATCTCGTCGAGGAGATCGTCGAGCTCGGCCTTCAGCTTCTCGCCGGTGGCGGTCGATGCGGGGGCGTCGACCACCTCCTCGTCGGTGCGGCCCGTGGTGGTGGGCTTCTGTTTCTGGGTGCGCTCAGCCATGGTCGGTGCTCCCTGCAGGTCATGCACCGAGCCGAGCGAGCAGCTCGGCAGCGGTGTCACTGTCGTCGATCAAGCTAGCCACATGTTCGGCGGTGCCGCGCAGCGGTTCCATCATCGGCACCCGTCGCAGCGGGTCTCGCCCGACGTCGAACACGAGCGAGTCCCAGTTGGCCGCGACGATGTCGAGCGGCCACTTCTGGAGGCATCGGCCGCGGAAGTAGGCCCGGGTGGTGGTGGGCGGTTCGGTGATCGCGCTCGCCACGGTGTGGGCGGCAACGATGGTCTGCAGCCCGACCTTGGTGGCCAGGCACTTCTCGGCGCGCATGTCGTGGTACTGGAGGTCGAGCGCCTTGAGCCGAGCGTCGCCGGGCCGCAGCCCGTGCCGGTCGGCGAAGCCCTCGACGACGCGCCGCTTGGCCACCCAGTCGACCACGTCGGCGACGCTGTCGGGATCGCGCTCGAGGCCCGTGAGGATCGCCTCCCATCGGCGCAACACGTCGGCACCGACGTCGTCACCGACGCTCTCCAGGCCGTGGGACCGCTCGTACTTGCGGGCTCGCTCGAGGATGCTCCACTGGATCTCGAGCGCCGTCGCCCGCCGGCCCGACTTCAGCATCAGCGTCCGCTGCATGGTGGGGTCGTGGCTGACGGCGCGGATGGCGCCGACGGGATTGGCGAGCACGAGGTCGTCGCCCATCACGTCGTCCTCGATCATCGCCAGCACGATCGACGTGGCGCCGACCTTGACGAAGGTGGCGACCTCGCTCATGTTCGCATCGCCGACGATGACGTGCAGGCGGCGATACTTCGAGGCGTCGCAGTGCGGTTCGTCGCGGGTGTTGACGATCGGCCGCTTGAGGGTGGTCTCGAGGCCGACCTCCTCCTCGAAGAAGTCGGCGCGCTGGCTGATCTGGAACGGCACATCGTCAGCCGATGCACCGGGCAGCTCGCAGCCGACCTTGCCGGCGCCGACGACGACCTGGCGGGTGACGAAGTGGGGGGTGATCTGGGCGACGATTCGTCCGAACGGGGTGTCGCGCGACAGCAGGTAGTTCTCGTGGCAGCCGTAGCTGTTGCCCTTGCCGTCGGAGTTGTTCTTGTGGCAGAGGATCTCGGCGCCGTCGGGCAGCATCTGGCGAGCGGCGGTCATGCTGAGGCGCACGATCTCCTCGGCCGCCCGGTCGAAGGCCACCACCTCGAGGGCGTCGCGGCACTCCGGGGTGCTGATCTCGGGATGGGCGTGGTCGACGTAGTAGCGAGCCCCGTTGGTGAGCACCGCGTTCACGAGGTGCGTCTCGATCTCGGGGGCGAGGGCGTCGTCGAGGCTGAAGCCCCGTGCGTCGTTGCCCGGCCGCTCGTCCTCGAAGTCCCATCCGATGCGCGACACCCGCTGGCGGGTGTGCGCCGCGAGATACGAGTTGATGAGCAGCGACGAGGCGGTGACCGGGTTGTTGTCGGCCCCGCGCACCATGATCCCGTACTCGGTCTCGATGCCACAGACCTTGGGGATCGCCATGCGCGTGGACCCTAGCGAGCCGTTCCCGGGAATGCCCACCGGTGGGCACCCACGATCGCGACGGGGGTCACAGGTACTGGCCCGTTGCCACCCGCTCGATGGCCCGACCCCCGGCCTTCTCGGCCGGCTCGCGACCCTTCACCAGGGTGCGGATGAACACGATCCGCTCACCCTTCTTGCCCGAGATCTTCGCCCAGTCGTCGGGGTTGGTGGTGTTGGGCAGGTCCTCGTGCTCCTTGTACTCCTGCTTGATCGAGTCGAGCAGGTCCTGGGTGCACACGCCCCGCGCTCCGCCGGCGATGACCCGCTTGATCGCGAGCTTCTTGGCCCGGCGCACGATGTTCTCGATCATCGCGCCCGACGAGAAGTCCTTGTAGTAGAGGATCTCCTTGTCGCCGTTCTGGTACGTGACCTCGAGGAACTGGTTGTCCTCGTCGTCGCGGTACATCTCAGCCACGGTGGCGTCGATCATGCGGGCCACGTTCGACTCGGGCGAGATCGGGATCTCGTCGGTGAGGTACCGGGCGAAGATCTGGCGGGCGGCGTCGACGTTGGGCCGCTCGATCTTGATCTTCACGTCGAGGCGGCCGGGCCGCAGGATCGCCGGGTCGATGAGGTCCTCACGGTTGGTGGCGCCGATCACGATGACGTTGCGGAGGCCTTCGACACCGTCGATCTCGGCCAGCAGCTGGGGCACGATCGTGCTCTCCATGTCGGAGCTGATGCCCGAACCGCGGGTGCGGAACATCGAGTCCATCTCGTCGAAGAACACGATGACGGGCCAGCCCTCCTCGCTCTTCTCGCGCGCCCGCTGGAACACCAGGCGGATCTGCCGCTCGGTCTCGCCGACGTACTTGTTGAGCAGCTCGGGGCCCTTGATGTTGATGAAGTACGACTGCCCCTTCTCACCACCGGTCTTCTCGGCCACCTTCTTCGCGAGCGAGTTGGCGACGGCCTTCGCGATGAGGGTCTTGCCGCACCCGGGCGGGCCGTAGAGCAGGATGCCCTTCGGCGCCGGCAGCTGGTGCTCGGCGAACAGGTCGGCGTACAGGAACGGCAGTTCGACGGCGTCGGCGATCTGCTCGATCTGGTCGTCGAGGCCACCGATGTCCTCGTAGGAGATGTCGGGCACCTCCTCGAGCAGCAGGTCCTCGACCTCGGGCCGGGGCAACTTCTCGAGCAGCAGGTTGGTGCGCGGATCGAGGCGCATCGTGTCGCCGCTGCGCAAGTGCACGCCGCGCAGGGCGTCGGCGAGCTCGCAGACCCGCTCCTCGTCGGCTCGGCCGACGACGAGGGCGCGTACGCCGTCGTCCATGATCTCCTTGATCGTGACGACCTCGCCGGTGATCTCGGCGCTGCGGGCGAGCACGACGTTGAAGCTCTCGTTGAGCACGACCTCCGAGCCGCGCTCGAGGGTCTCGTGCTCGATCTCGGGGTGCAGACCGACCCGCATCTTGCGGCCGCTGGTGAGCACGTCGACCGTGCCGTCGTCGTTGCGACCGACCACCACGCCATAGGCGGAGGGCGGCTGGCTGAGCTTGTCGACCTCATCGCGCAAGGTGGCGATGTGCTCGCGAGCTTCGCGGAGGGTGTAGCTGAGCTTCTCGTTCTGGCTCACCGCGTGCGCCAGCTGACCCTTGGTCTCGAGCAGGCGTTCCTCGAGCGCGCGCATGCGCTTGGGGGCATCGGCGAGGCGCCGGCGGAGGTCGGCGATCTCCTGTTCGAGCACGATGGCCTGCGCACGCAGGACCTCCGGTGACTCGTCGCCCTCGTGCTGCTCCCCGAGGCGGTCGGGGTCGATGGGTGCCATGGCTGGAACCTACACGCGTCCGAACGAGGCCTGCACGGATGGAACACGGGCGCATGACACGTTCACACGGGGTTCTCGCAGGGCACGTTCCGGAGTTCGGAGACCCGGGGCGACCGCCGGAGGTTGCGTGACGGATGCGGTCCCTCCGGCACCTGTCCCTGTACACTTCGCCACGTCTAGCCCACTACCTGAGGCCCCACTGAGGAGACTGCACTTACCATGAAGGTCTGGATCGACCAGGATCTCTGCACGGGCGATGGCCTGTGCGAGGAAATCGCCCCCGATGTCTTCACCCTGCTCGACGACGGCCTCGCCTACGTCAAGGAAGGCAGCAAGGTCTACGCCACTGCCAAGGGCAACCCGCAGGGTGCCGACGGCATGGCCGACATCCCCGATGGCCAGCTCGACGCGGTCATCGAGAGCGCCGAGGAGTGCCCCGGCGAGTGCATCTTCATCGAGCCGTAAGTCGCTCGACGGGTCTCCGGACCCGACAGGAACACGATCTGAGAACGGCGCCCCTCGGGGCGCCGTTCCGCGTTCGGGGGCCGGCTGCGTCGGCCCGGCCGGTCAGCCGAGGAAGCGGCTGACCGTCAGGAAGCCGGTGTGGGCGACCATGCGATGGTCGGGGCGGACGGCGTTGCCCTCGACGTACCACCCACGGTGCAGCACCTCGAGGGTGCGGGTGCCGTTCCACTGCTTGGAGGCGATCGACTCGCGCAGCTGGCTCACCTGGATGATCGACGGCAGGTAGGCGATGAAGATGCCACCGGGCCGCAGCGCCTCCATCGCATGCGGCACCACCTGCCACGGCTCGGGCAGGTCGAGCACGACGCGGTCGAGCTCGCGCTCGTCGATGCCGTCGTAGCAGTCACGCAGTTCCACCTTGTAGCGGTCCATCACGTCCTCGCCGAGGAACGCCCGCACGTTGTTCTTGGCACGGTTGGCGAAGTCCTCGCGCAGCTCGTAACCGACGATGTCGGCGCCGTAGCGGAGCATGGTCATGCTGAGTGCGCCGGAGCCGACCCCGCTCTCGAGCACGCGCACGCCCGGACCGATGTCGGCGAGCATGCAGATGGGTGCCAGGTCCTTCGGGTAGATCACCTGTGCACCGCGGGGCATCTCGACGACGAAGTCCTCGAGCGTGGGGCGCAGGGCCGTGTACGGCGTGCCCTTGGTGCTGCGCATCACGACGCCCTCGGCCTGGCCGACGAGCTCGCTGTGCGCCCACAGCCCGGTGTGGGTGTGGAACTCCGCGCCCTCGGCGAGATCGATCTGGTAGCGGCGCTGCTTGTTGTCGATCCCCTGGACCTTGTCGCCGTAGGCGCACGGCCGGTTGGCAGGGAGCGCGTTCATCGACGGCCTCTCATGATCAGTTCCACCGGGACCCGTTCGTGCGCGCTGGCGGTGGCGACCAGTCGGCAGAAGGCGCACACGTCGCCGGAAGTGGGAGATCCGCACTGCTCGCACTCGCGCAGCGCTTCGCGATCGTCCTTCAGGTGGCCGGCCAACAGTGGCGCCATCCGTTCGACGAAGTTGAGGTAGAACGCGGCCTTCGAGCCCGACGACTCGGCCTCCATCGCGTTGAGGGTGGCCTTGTACCCGAGGTGCTTGTTGCCGGCGGCGATGGGGCACTCGTCGACGAGGTAGTCGATGCCGCGCACGACGCACCAGGCGGCCGTCTCGCGCTCGGTGAGACGCACGAGCGGCTTGACCTTCTTCGGGAACCCGTCGCGGGCCTCGAGCTTCGGGAGCTGGCGGGCGAGGTAGTCGATCTCCCACCGCATCGTGTTGCCGAGCAGCACGGCGGCCTCGTCGTCGAGGTTGTGGCCCGTGACGAGCGCCGTGTAGCCGCCGTCGAGCGCCGCCTTGTCGAACAGGTGCCGCTTGCTGAGCCCGCACGCCGAGCAGGGCACGCGACGGGTGGCCTTGGCCGCCGTCGGGATGTCGTAGCCGTACTCGCCGCGCAACGAGATCTCGATCAGCTTGAGGCCGCGGTCGGCGGCGAAGCGGCGGGCGTAGTCGCCCGAGACGTCGCTGTAGTCGCCGATGCCGAGCCCGACGTACAGGCCGTCGGCCTGGTAGCCGAGCTCGATCAGTAGGTCCCACACGGCGAGGCTGTCCTTGCCGCCGGAGACAGCGACGAGGATCTTGTCGTCACGCTCGAGCAGCTTCCAGTGCTCGATCGCCTTGACGACCTGGCGGCGGCACAGCTCGAGGAAGTGCTCGGCGCAGAAGTTGGCGTTGTGGCGCGGCAGGTCGATGATCGCCGGCTGACGGCAGGTGCGGCACTTGGAGCCGGGGTTCACGTCATGCACCTCCGGAGATGACGGGACGGATCTCGATCACGTCGGTGGCGTCGAGCTCGCCGTCGCCGGGCACCAGGGTGCCGTTGCGGATGACGAGGTGGGACTCGCGATTCAGTCCGAGCTCGGTGAGGAGCGCGTGCACCTTGCGACGGCCCTCGATCTCGAGCACGCGGGTGGGGTTGCGGAGGTGGACCTGCATCGCCTGACAGTGTGCCGCGACGGACGCACGAAGCGCGTCAGGCGGCCTTCGACGCCGACCTGGAGTCCGACTTCGCGGCCTTCGATGCCGACTTCGCGGCCTTCGATTCAGCCCTCGCTGCGGCCTGTGCAGCCTGCGAGGCGGCCTTGGCTGCGGCCTCCGAACGACGGCGCACCCTCGTGGCCTTGCGGCGCTGGCGCCGGGTGGGCGGCGCGATGGCGTCGATGCGCAGGAACTGGCCCTTCTTCAGCTTCTCGGTCGTCAGGATCTCCTCCTGCTTGCCGAAGGTCTTCTTCACGAACGACCTGCTCCACAGCACGACCCCGACGGCCAGCCATCCCTTGTGCCCGCCGAGCAGCCCCTTGTAGGTGGCGTTGCGGCGGATGATGACGGACGGCCGCAGCAGCCGCGGGACCAGCGCCACGTCAGATCCGGCGGAGCTCGACGTACGTGGTCTTCTTCTTGCCGCTGCGCTTGCCGAGGAAGAAGAAGATCAGCAACAGCACGACGCCGCCGGCGATCGCCGCGGTGGTCATCGTCTGCTTCTTGTCGTTCACCTTGTGGTTGACGTCGTCCTGGAGTGCCTTGAACTTCGCCTCGAGGTCGTCACGGGTGATGCGTTGCTGCGACATGGGAGTGCTCCGGCTCAGTCCTTGTTGAGGGACGACTTGGCGATACGACTGATGGCGACCCCGATCACCACGATGCAGAGGAACAGCGCGGCGACATAGGGCAGCAGGCTCATCCAGCGCCCGGCGAAGGTGGGGCCGAACTCGTTCTGGATGAGGCGGAGCAGGCCGAGGACCAGCAGCATCGTGCCGACGCCCAGCAGGACCGCACCGGCCGAACCGAACGCGAGCCAGCGACCGGCACCGCGCACGGGTGCCAAGGTCTCCTGTCGGGCGTAGCCCTTGACGAGATCGATCACCTCGCCGATCGGGACCGACGCGGGCGGAGGGGTGCTGGGGAGGTCGGAGTCGGCCACGGATCTCTTTGATAGCACATCCCGGTACATCCACCCGGCGTGCCGGTGGGTGGTTCGAGTCGTTCGAGGTGCCGAGGCGTCGGCGGGAGCCAGGTCAGGGCTCGTCGAGGGGCAGTTCGGCGCTCTCGTCCGCCAGGCGGAACTGGAGGACGGCCTCGACGTCGTCGAGCATGGCGTCGAGCCGGGCGATGCGCTCGACCGGGCCGTCGGCGCACAGCAACTGATACGTGTCGGCGGCGCCCACCGGGGCGATCGCCACCAGGTGGTACGACCCGAGCACCGGGTCGTCGCTGATCTCGGACGAAGCGTCGGCGACCGAGTCGCCGAGCTCGGCTGCCATCGCGCACGAGCGGCGGACCCGCGAGAGCGTGGCCGTCATGCGGGCAGCGAGCGATTCGGGGGCGGCGTCGTCGGCGCCGATCCACCCGTCGGGCCAGCCGTCGGGCCAGTCGTCGACGTCGGCCATCGGGTACGGGTCGTCGGGCAGCCAGGCGTTCACCCGGATGCGCCGGGTGCCGACGCAGACGACCGCGAAGCGACCGTCGTCCATCTCGGCCACCTGCAGCATGCGGGCCACGGTGCCGACCTCGAGCCGCTGGTCGCCGCCGCCGACCTCGCTGCCGCGGGCGATGAGGGTGACCCCGAACTCGTGCTCCGGTGCCTCGAGGCAGTCGCGGACGAGCTCGCGGTAGCGCGGTTCGAAGATGTGCAGCGGGAGGACTGCCCCGGGGAGCAGGACGCTCCCCAACGGGAACATGGGCAGGACGGCCACGTCGCGCACTGTACGCCTCCCACCTCCGCCGGGGATGGCCGGATCCGGGTGATTCTGAGGTGACGTGCGACCATCGTTCCGTGAGCCGCACCCGCATCGTCTGCGGGTCGCACTCACGGACGTCGGTCAGCGGGGGGCGAGCTGGTCGCTGGTGGCGCTGCTCGGGTACGTGACCAGCGAGACGGCGAGCGCGTCCCAGACCCGCCGGTACACGTCCTCGGTCTTGGCGCCGGGTTCGTTGAGGATCACGGCGAACTCGATCGTGTCGCCGCCGTCGACCGGCAGGTAGCCCGCGAGGGCCTTCACGTCGGTGAGCGACCCGGTCTTGGCCTGCAGCCGACCAGCCACCGGCGTGCCGAGGAACTCGTCGACCAGCGTGCCGGTCGCGCCCGCCACGGGAAGACCGACCCCGAGCGGATCGTTGGGGCTCCCCCGGTGCAGGATCGAGACGAGCAGCGAGCAGGTGACGAAGTTGTCGCGCGACAGACCCGAACCGTCGACGAGGCTGACGCCGATCAGCGGCATCTCCCAGCCGGCGAGGGTGTCGAGCACCACCTCGAGGCCGGCGGCCGTGGTACCGCCCGACCCCGACTGCGAGCCCATCTCCTTCACCAACACCTCGGCGGTGTTGTCGTCGCTCGTGAGCAGCATCTCCTGCACGATCGCGCTCATCGGCTGCGAGTCGATGCCGGCGATCTCGGTGCCGAACTCGCTGACGCCGACGGCCGACCCCTGGCCGACGGGCACGCCACGCTCGCGGAGCAGCTGGGTGAACACCTCGGCGGTGCGCAGCGCCGGGTCGGCGGCGACGTCGCGGCTGCTGGTGAACGAGTTGCCGAGCCAGCTGTCGTTCACCATGAGGGCGTCGATCGGCCCGGCCTCCGAGCCATGCAGCACCGGGTCCCAGCTCGGGTGGAAGTACTCGTCGTCGTAGCGGCTCGCGTCGCCCAGCACTCGCCCGTTCACCCGCGTGACGCCGGCGGCGACCACGGCGTCGGCGAGCGCCTCGAGGCGTGTCGTGTTGATCTGGCGATAGGTCTGGGTGTTGTTGGCCAGCCAGTCATCGGTGGTGAGCAGCGGGTCGCCGCCGCCGAGCAGTGCGAGGTCGCCGGTGACCGCGCCGGTGGCGTCGACATCGCCGAACACGCTCGTGCGGAACGTGTACGACGGCCCGAGCACCTCGAGCGCCGTCGCAGCGACGACCAGTTTCATGTTCGACGCAGGGATCACGGGGAGGCCGTCGTTCTTGGCCGACACCACGGCGCCGTCGACGGCGACCGAGGCGCACGAGCCCGAACCGACCCGGTCGAGCAGGGTGGCGAGCTGGATGCGGAACTGGGTGGTGTTCAGCGACCGCGACAGCACGCCGGGTGCACGCCGGAACGACATGAGCGGGGTCGTCAGCTCGACGGTCGGGTCGGCGGGGGCGGCGATGGCCGGCACCGGGTCGACGGTGGTCGACGCCACCGCCCACTGCCACGCGACGAGCAGCACCATCGTGACCGTCACCGCGACCGAGGTGAGGACGATCAGCGGGTTGCTCGCCCGTCGCGCCATGTGATCAGTTCCGATCAGTCGCTCAGACCGTGGCGCCGACGGAAGTCGGCGTAGCGGGTGAGATGGCCGAGCGCGGTGACGGCGCGGTTGCCGCTCGCATAGCAGAGACGTCCGCTCGCGCGGACGGCCGCCGGCCCAGGGTTGTCTGGGTCGGCCACGGCGAGTTCGGTGGCGGTGAGGATCGGCTTGTCGTAGCGGCGCGACAGTTCGTCGGCCGCCTCGGCGAAGCGACGGTCCTGGCGTTCGTGGTACTCGACGATGCGCTCGAGGCCGTGGTCGGGGTGGAAGCCGCCCTCGCGCATGAGCCGGGCCTGGTTGCTCTGGATGCCGAGGCCGAGGTAGATCACGGCGTGCACGTCGGGGTGCGCAGCGATCATCTCCATCACCTCGGGGATCGTGTCACGTACCTCGCCGCCGGCGCAGTCGACCGGGTTGTTCTTGCTCCACCGAGGCGGGAGCTTGGTGTCGATCTGGGCGCGCAGGTCGTCGGGCAACGGCATCAGCACGAGGCCACGCTCGCGGTGGATGGCGTCGCTGGTGACCACGCCCCAGCCGCCGGCCGTGGTGAGCACGATCACGTTCGGGCCCTTCGGCAGCGGCTGGGTGGCGAACGTGGCGGCGGCCTCGAAGGCCTCCTCCACCGTCGCGGCGCGGGTGACGCCGGCCTGGCGGCACGCGCCGTCGAAGATCTTGTCGTTGGCGGCCAGGGCGCCGGTGTGGCTGGCCGCCGCCTTGGCGCCGGCCTCGGTGGCCCCACCCTTCACGACGACGAGGGGCTTGCGCTTCGCGACCGAGGCGAACCGATCGAGCAGGCCGCGGCCGTCGACGATGCCTTCCACGTACGCGAGCGACACACCGGTAGCTGCGTCGTCGGCGTACCAGTCGAGGTAGTCGGCCGGTGTGACCGCGGCGGCGTTGCCGGCCGAGACCGCACGGCTGATGCCGACGCCGGTCTGACGCGAGTAGTTGAGGAAGCTCGAGATGAAGTTGCCGCTCTGGCTCGCGACGCCGATGCGACCGGCCGGCGGGTACGGGGCGACGATCTGGGCACACAGGTTGGCGGGCGTGCTGACGACGCCCTGGCCGTTGGGCCCGGCGAGCAGGATGCCGAGCTCGTCGGCGAGCGCGACGAGGTCGTCCTCGGCACGCTTGCCCTCCTCCCCCGCCTCGCCGTAGCCGGCGCTGGTGAGGAATGCGGCCTTCACGCCCTTGCGGGCGCAGGCGCGGAGCAGGTCGGGGTTGGCCGAGGCCGGGGTGCAGACGAACACGAGGTCGATCGCCCCGTCGGGCAGCGAGTCGATGTCGGCGACCGTGCGGATGCCGAGCACCTCCTCACCCTGCAGGTTCGTGCCGTAGACGCCGCCCTGGTAGCCGCTGGCGAGGATGTTGTGCAGGCTGACGAAGCCGAACTTGCCGGGGTGGGTCGACGCGCCGGTGACGAGCACGCCCTTCGGCTCGAACAGGGCACGGAACTGCTCGTCGGTGGGCCGGGCCCGACCCGAGCCCGAGGTGCTGGGCGTGGCGGGATCGCCGATCTCGACGAGGGCGTCGACGGCGATGGGCACGCCGTCGGCGCGCACGATGAGCGGGTTGACGTCGATGCTGGCGATGTCGGGCCGGGCGACCGCAGCTGCCGACAGGCCGACCAGGACCGCTTCGAGCTTGGCGCGGTCGACCGCGGCCTCGCCGCGGAACTCGCCGAGGAGCTGCTGCGTGGCGAGCTGGTCGACCATCTCTGCCGCGTCGACGGCGCTGATCGGCACCGGGCGGAACACGACGTCGGCGATCGCCTCGGCCAGGATGCCGCCCACACCGAGCATCACGTTGGCGCCGAACTGAGGGTCGCGGACCACGCCGGCGATCAGCTCACGGTTGCCCGACACCATCGGGGCGACGAGCACCGACACGGGCCCGTCGGCCGGCGTCGCGGCGGCCAACAGGTCGGCAGCCGCCTGCTCCACGGCACCGGCGTCGCCCAGCCGCAGGCGCACGAGGCCGCGCTCGGTCTTGTGGGCGATCGCGTCGCCGCAGAGCTTCGCGACCACCGGGAAGCCGAGCTCGCCGGCCGCAGCGGCGGCCTCGGCGGCCGTGGCCACCTCGCGCTCGTCGGCCATCGGTACGCCGTACTCGCGCAGCAGCGCCTTGGAGGCGGATTCGGACAGAGTGTTCCCAGCGGCAGCCATCGCCGCAACGGTAGCGACGCGGCCGTGTCCGGACGTAGCTCTCCGTCAGACCGAAGTCGGCTCGAGCTCAGGTCAGCGCGGGAGGCTGACGTTGTAGGTGAGGATCGAGCGGGCGATCAGCTTGCCGCTGGTGGCGCCGATCACCTCGGACTCGCAGAACACGGTCGTGCGGCCACGCTTGACCGCCCAGCCCTCCGCGACCGCGTCCTCCTCGATCAACGCCGACAGGTACTGCACGTGCATGTCGACGGTGGAGAACCGGGCGCCCTGGGGCAGCGGACCGCCCACGACGGGCACGACGACCGAGTCGAGGAGACCGGCGATCGCCCCACCATGCACGACACCGGCGGCCTGGTTGAGCTCGGTCTTGAACGGCATGCGCATCCGGCAGTAGTCGAGCCGCACCTCCTCGACCACCAGTCCGAGGAGGGTGACGTACAGCTCCTGGTTCATCTTCACGAACCGCGACCAGCGGGCCTCCGCCTCCGGTTCGAGGCGCTCGTAGCGATCGGCGCGGGTGGGCAGGCTCATGCCGAGGCGCTCACGTGGGCGTGGAGCAGCGCGGCGACGGCGGCCGCGCCCTCCTGGATCACGAGATGACCGAAGGGCAGCGTCTCGACCTGGGAGCCCGCGATCGCCTGGCCGAGCGCGTGGCTGTGCGACACGTCGACCCAGCGGTCCTGCTCGCCGCCGATGATCAGCGTGGGCGCTGTGATCGAGCCGAGCACACCCGAGAGATCGACGCGCTCGTCGAGGTCGAGCTGGGCGTCGGAGCCAGGAGCGATCGTGGGTGCCCCCATCGCGACCACGGCCTCGAGCATCGGCTCCATCGCCGCGATCGCGCCGGCGGTGAAGCCATCGGCCACGGCGTATCGCATGAACAGCTCGGGGCTCGCCGCGATGAGCTGGCGCCACAGTCCGAAGGTGAACTTCATCCGGGGATCGGTGGTCGCCCACCCGCACAGCGACGTGCACGAGATGACCCGGGCAGGCGCCGCGGCAGCGGTCGCGAGCGCGGCGACCGCGCCGAGGGAGTAGCCGGCGACGTGGAAGCGCTCGATCCCGAGGTGGTCCATCACGGCGAGCGCCTGTGCGACGAGGTCGTCGGTTTCGATCGGGCCCTCGGGCATCGACGACTCACCCGAGCCGGGGAACTCGACCATCACGTACTGATAGGAACCGGGCAGTTCGGGACGCACCATGTCCCAGCCGGTGCGGCTCATCGTGGTGCCGTGGAAGAGCAACAGCGGTGTGCCGTCCCCTTCCACTGCGTATCCGACCGTGGCGTTCCCGAGTGTGAGCGTCGACATGGACGGCGAACGTAGCCCGTGCCGCGAACGTCGATCGGGGTCGGGCGATCCGCACCCGGCTACGGGGTGAGGGCCATCCGGTAGAACGAGGTGATGTGCTGGCGTCGACGCGCCAGGGCGTCGCCGACCAACGGGTCGGCATCGAGCAGGCCCTCGAGGAACGGGGCGTCGGAGAAGTAGCTCAGCAGCGCGCCGTAGCCGGTGAGGAGCAGCTGTTCGGGATCGTGCCGGCGGAACGTGCCGGCATCCATCTCACGCTGGAAGTAGGCGACGGCGCGGTCCCAGAGGGGGCGCAGCACGGCGGCGAGGTCGATGCCGAGGTGGGCGCCCCCGTCGAGAGCTTCGCGGCGCACGAGCCGCACGTACTCGGGGTTGTCGGCGAAGAAGTCGAAACCGGCCTCGAGCACGAGCTCGACCTTCTCGAAGCCTCGCGTCACGTCACCGATCGATGCGGACAGACGCTCGAACCAGTCGCTGAGCAGGCGTTCGAACACCTCGCCGTAGAGCACGTCCTTCGACGGGAAGTGGTGCAGGAGCGACTGCCGGCGGATGCCGACCGCTGCGGCGATGTCGTTCAGGGAGGTGCCGTCGTAGCCGGTGTCGGCGAAACATTGGATGGCTTCGATGACGATCTGATCTCGAGTCGACGGGCTCTCTCCCGCGTGGTCGACCATGGCGCGCAGCATAGCCACGGCCCGGAGCAGCCCTTCGTGGGTTCCCGAAGCTCGGTTCACCTCATCGCCGCCAGGTCGGCGCGCGGCGCCCCGGTGGTACCTTGCCCCCATGCCGCTCCCGTCGTCCGGGCAACGTCTCGCCGCGCGTCGCGTGCTCACCGCCGAGGGATTCGTCGACGACGCCGTCGTGGTGATCGACGGCGACGGGACCATCACGGCCATCGAGGCCGCCTCGGGCTCGGTGCCCGACCGGGTGATCGCCCCCGGATTCGTCGACGTGCAGGTCAACGGCGTCGACGACGTCGACTGCAGCCGGGCCGACGGTGCCGACTGGGAGCGTCTCGACCACCTGCTGCTGGCACAGGGCACCACCACCTGGTGCCCCACGCTGATCACCGCGCCGCTCGACCGGTTCGACGCACCGCTGCGGCGGATCGCCGCGGCGATGGCCCGCCCGCACGCCCCACGACCCACGATCGCCGGCGCCCACCTGGAGGGGCCATTCCTCGGCGGCGCGCCGGGCGCGCATCCACCGAAGCACATCGTGCCGATCGACCTGGCGTGGCTGGAGGCACTTCCCCGCCAGGTGGCGATGGTGACGCTCGGGGCGGAGCAGCCCCAGGCGGCGGCCGCGATCCGACTGCTGCGCGAGCGGGGCGTGCTGGTGTCGATCGGTCACACGACGGCATCGCACGACGACGTGGACCGAGCCGTGGGTGCCGGTGCGCAGATGGCGACGCACCTGTTCAACGGGATGTCGGGCCTGCACCACCGCACCCCGGGCGTGGCCGCGTCGGTGCTCATGCATGCCACCTGTGCTGCGTCGGTGATCGCCGACGGGGTGCACGTGCATCCACGGATGCTGCAGCTCGCGGCCCGTCTGCTCGGACCCGACCGCATGCTGCTCGTCACCGATGCCGTCGCATGGCGGGCGGGCACCGTCGGCGCAATCGGCATGGAGCTGCGCGACGGTGCGCCGCGACTTCCCGACGGCACGCTCGCGGGCAGTGCCGTCACCATGGACGCGGCCGTGCGTATGTGCGTCGATGCGGGCATCGACCTCGAACACGCACTCGTCGCAGCATCGACGGTGCCGGCGCGCCTGCTCGGCCTGCGCGACCGCGGCGTCATCGCCCCGGGTCGACGGGCCGACCTCGTGCTCCTCTCCCCCGGCCTCGAGGTGGAGGCGACGCTCGTGGCGGGTCGACAGCCGTGAACGCGCCGATCACCGGCACCTGCGACCCTGCCTTCACGGCGGTGCGTGACGCCTTCGCCGCCAACTTCGCCGAGCGGGGCGAGGTGGGTGCCGCGGTCACCGTGGTCGTCGGCGGTCGCACGGTCGTCGACCTGGCCGGCGGCTGGGCCGACGAGGCCCGCAGCCGCCAGTGGCAGACCGACACGTTGGTGAACGTCTACTCGGTCGGCAAGGCGTTCGTGGGGCTGCTCGCCCTGCAGCTGGTCGACGCGGGTCTGATCGATCTCGACGCGCCCATCGCCGACGTCTGGCGGGAGTTCGCTGCGGGCGGCAAGGAGGGCGCCACGCTCCGACATGCCCTGTCGCACCAGGCGGGTGTGCCCGCGATCCGCGAGCCGTTGGCCAACCGCGACCTCTGGAACTGGGAACGCATGACCGGCGCCCTCGCCGCGACCGAGGCCTGGTGGGAGCCCGGCACGCAGCACGCCTACCACACCAACACCTACGGCCATCTGGTCGGCGGCGTGGTTCACCGCGTGACCGGCCAGATGCCGAGCGCACGGCTCAGGGCGATCACCGATGCGCTGCGCGCCGACATGTGGTTCGGCGTGCCCGCCACCGAACGACGACGTTGCGCAGAGGTGATCTGGGATCCGTCGCGAGCGGTGCCGGCCGATCTCGATCCGCACTCGATCGAGGGCGAGGCACGGATGGTGATGCTCGGCTACTTCAACCCACCGGGTTACTCGTCCAACGGCGTGGTGAACACCGACGAGTGGCGCCGGGCGGAGATCCCGTCGACGAACGGCCACGGGTCCGCGAACGGTGTCGCGAGGATCTATGCGGCGCTGCTGGAGCCGGGCCGGCTCCTCTCCCCCGACCTCCTGCGCGAGGCCGCGAGCGTGCAGAGCGAGGGCTGGTGTCCGGTGCTCGCCGAGCACTCGAGGTTCGGGCTCGGGTTCAAGCCCACCGTGGCGCACCGCCCGTTCGGCCCCAACCCGAACAGCTTCGGCCACTTCGGCACCGGTGGTGCCGTCGGCTTCGCCGATCCCGATGGCGGCGTCGCATTCGGGTACGTGATGAACCACGTGATCCCACGCTGGCAGAGCACCCGCAACCGCTCCCTGATCGATGCGGTCTACGCCTCCATGTGATCCGAGGCGTCCCGATCCGAACCGCCGCGACCTGAAGGAACATGGTCGCTCGAGCCGGTCGTAGGATCGCCGTCGCCGGTATCCACCGGCATCGACAGTGGGGGCTGCGATGTATCCGGGACCGTATGCAACTCGACATCCCGACCGACCGGCGTTCGTGATGGCGTCCACCGGCGAGGCCGTGAGCTACCGCGAGTACGAGGCGAGATCGAACGCGCTCGCCCATCTCCTCCGGTCGCTCGGGCTGCGGCAGTTCGACCACTACTCGATCTTCATGGAGAACAACGATCGGTATCTCGAGGCCTGTTCGGCCGGGGCCCGCGCCGGGCTGATCTACACCGCGGTCAACTCCTACCTCACCGCCGACGAACTCGCCTACATCGTCGACAACAGCGAGTCCAAGGTGCTGATCACGTCGCGCGCCAAGCGCGAACTCGCGCTCGAGGCCGCCGCGGCCTGCCCGCGGCTCACGCACGTGCTCGTCGTCGGTGACGACGGCACGAGCGACGATGCACGGGTCGTCGACTACGTCACCGCGATCTCGTCGCAGCCGACCACACCGATCCCCGACGAACGACTCGGCGTCGCGATGCTCTACTCGTCGGGCACGACCGGGCGACCGAAGGGCATCGCCCGACCGCTCGCCGACGAACCGCCAGATGCCCGCAGCCCGCTGTTCTCGTTCCTGCTGCAGCTGTGGCGCTACCGCGAAGACATGGTGTACCTGTCACCGGCACCGCTGTACCACTCCGCACCGCAGGCAGCGGTGGGCCTGACGATCATGATGGGCGGCACGGTCGTGATCATGGAGCGGTTCGACCCGGTCGACTACCTCCGCTGCGTCGAGCAGCACCGGGTGACGCACAGCCAACTCGTCCCGACGATGTTCAGCCGCATGCTGAAGCTGTCGGAGGAGGAGCGCAACCGCTACGACCTGTCGTCGCTCGAGATCGCGATCCATGCCGCGGCACCATGCCCCGTCCCTGTGAAGGAGGCGATGATCGACTGGTGGGGGCCGATCATCCACGAGTACTACGGGGCGACCGAGGGCCTCGGGTTCACCGCGTGCGACAGCTTTGAGTGGCTGGCGCACAAGGGCACCGTCGGCCGGGTGATGTTCGGCGATCTCCACATCGTCGACGACGAGATGAACGAGGTGCCCGTCGGACAGCCGGGCACCATCTGGTTCAAGACGGCCACTCCGTTCGAGTACCACAACGACGCGGAGAAGACGCGCGAGGCGACCTCGAGCGACGGCACGATGACCACGGTGAACGACGTCGGCTATCTCGACGAGGACGGCTTCCTGTACCTCACCGACCGCAAGACGTTCATGATCATCTCCGGCGGCGTGAACCTGTACCCGCAGGAGATGGAGAACCTGTTGATCACCCATCCGAAAGTGGCCGACGCGGCCGTCTTCGGGGTGCCGAACGTCGATCTCGGCGAAGAGGTGAAGGCGGTGATCCAGCCGATGCCGGGCGTCGAGCCCGACGAGGCGCTCACCGAGGAGCTGCTCGCGTTCTGCCGGCAGCACCTCGCTCGGCAGAAGGTGCCTCGCTCGATCGACTACCGCGCCGAACTCCCCCGGCTCCCGACGGGCAAGCTCTACAAGAAGGCGCTGCGCGACGAGTACTGGGGCGACGGCAACAGCCGTATCGTCTGACGATCAGGTCTCCAGCGTCCGACGCTGGTTCAGCCGCGGCCGATCATGCCGGCGCTCACCGAGATCACCGCGGTGTCCCTGGCAACCCGCGGCGCGAGGTGGGCGCGGATGGCCACCAGCGAACGATCGCCGGCCTCGGCGGTGTCCGGCGAGCGTTGGATCGTGTCGAGATCGAGGATCGACGCCTCGAGCGCACGGCCGAGGCGGGTGTGCGCGTCGATCAGGGCCTCACGGTCGTGCGGCGCCGGCAGGTCGGGCAAGTGTCCGAGCGTGGCAGCCCGCTCGCGGATGCGATCCGCCTCCGGGCCCGACACCCCGTCGAGCGCCGCCGCGGCGTCTCGCAGCGTCGACGTCATCGAGTTGTGCTCCTCGACGAGGTACGCGTCGTAGACCGGCAGCATCTGGCGCACGCCCTGCAGGATCGACTGCATCATCGCCACCGTGGCGTAGGCCTTCTCGCTCGAGACGAACGGCAGCACCTCCTGCTCGAGACCGATGATCACGCCTTCGATGAGGCCGTCGGGACCGGGTTGGGTGTTCATGCGTTCGCTCCTGGATCCGAGTCGGGAGTGGCGCCCGGGTAGCCGAGCAGCTGGGTGAAGGCGACGAGCGTCGGCAGGCTGGGCTGCAGCAGGTACAGGTGGAGGAACTGCGTGTGCTCCTTCGTCACTCTGCGCTTCACTGCCGAGGTGATCGGGACGGCGATGTTCATCGTGCCGAAGATCATGAAGTAGCCGAGCTCCTCCGGCGTGATGTCGAAGCCCGTGAGCTCGTTGTAGTAGGCGAGGAATCCGCCCTTCTGCTTCGGGTGCGACATGACCGTGGTGTTGCTCATGTTGTCCATCGCGACCATCCACCCGAGGTCTTCTCGCGGGTCGCCGATCCGGGTGTTCTCCCAGTCGATGAGCGCCGTCACCTTGCCGTCGGCGTACAGGAAGTTGGCCGGGTTGAAATCGCCGTGCACCACGGCGAGCGGCAACGGCCGAGGCTTCTGTCGGCGCAGCCACAGCGAGCCGTCGAGGATGATCATCGCGATCGGGTCGTAGGCGAGGTCCGGGTACGAACGGATGTAGTAGTCGAACGTGGAGTCCATGTACGCGTCCCACGACGACGTGTCGATGCCGACGTCTCGTGGGTCGCTGAGCTTGCCGCCGACGTTGAGCTTCGAGATGTCCGCTGTGTGCAGTTCCGCCATCAGCTCGCACAGGTGCGCCATCACATCGTCTGCCTGGTCGACGTCGGGGCCGTCGTGGAACAGGTTGCTCGTGTGCCCGCTGCCGTGCATGCGTTGGATCACCATCGCTGGTTCGCCGAACACCGACGGATCCATCTCGCAGCCGTAGCTCGCGCTCACCGGCACGTTCGTGTGCGTCCGGATCGCCTCCAGCAGCTCGTGCTCGGTCTGGCGGCTCGTGTGCAGCAGCGCCGCCGCCGCCGGCGGGTCCTTGCGGAGGATGAGCGGGAGCACCTCCTCCTCGCCACCTCGCCTGACGCGGGCGTCGAATCGGAATGTCTCCCGGGAGAAGCCGCCCGGGATCGGTTCGAGCGCCTCGATGCTGACGTGTTCCACATCGGGCAGCAGCCGGTGCAACAGCTGCGCCAGTCGGTCGTCCATGGTGGTCCCCCCAACAGGTCCTCGATCACCCTCCCCAGGGCCGATCGAGCCACATCAGAGCACATCGGCGCAGGCCGTGGTGTCAGCTGGGCGACACCTGCGCGCCATCTCGGCGACACCCTCGTCGCCGGCCCGTATCAGTCGGCGACGTCGACCTTGGCGACGACGTTCGTGACGGTGACCCGCACCACCATCTCGGGTGGCACGGCGTTGCGGCGACCGAAGGCCTCCGCATGGTCGGCGCCCATGTACCGCCCGCCGATGCGGGTGCCCCACGCCAGGAGTTCGTCCGGGTCGGTCGACGTGATGGCGGTGCCGGTGAGCGTGACGAACGAGAACGGCGGCCGTTCGTCGTCGAAGCAGAGGGCGATACGGCCGTCGCGCAGGATCGACTTGCCCTTGATGGTGTCGGCGGAGGTCATGAACACGACGTCATCGCCGTCGAGGTCGACCCAGACGGGCGCCACGTGCGGGCTGCCGTCGGCCCGGGTGACCGCCAACTTCGCGGTGCGGGCCGGGAGGGCGGTGACGAACGCCTGCCACCAACCGTCGGGAGCGGATGTGTAGCCCATCGGGCAACGGTACCCTCGGCCCGATGCAGATCGTGTCAGCGCTCTTCGTCGAGAACTTCGAGATGCGCCAGGCGCCCGGGCCGTCCACGCGCATCGACCTCACGGGCGCGATGTTCAGCCAGGCAGCCCCGTCGCCCGTGCCCGTCACCCTGTCGCCACACCTGGTCGCGCTCATCTTCTGCCCGCCCGACGAGAGCGGTCAGGGCGTGTTCGAGGTGGTGTTCCGCAACGGCCTGAACCCCGACGACGAGCAGATCGCACGAAACGTCAGCCCGTTCACGGTCGATCCGGGCAAGTTCACCTACCGCCTCGTGCGGGGGGAGCTCGAGTTCACCGTGTACCGGCAGATCTTCGCCCACTGCCGCGTCGGCCAGGGCCCGTGGCACCTGGTGCCGTTCACGCTCCTCCCGCCCATCGCCGGCTGACTGTCAGCCGGTCCCGCTCCCGAGCGCTGAGGGCGGAACCGCCTGCCGGATCACACCACCGACACGGTCCAGGTGGAAGCGTCGACCAGTTGCTCGAGGTGGACTGCGAGCCGCAGCTGCTGGCCATGCACGAACTCCTGGTCGAGGCGGTACATCCTGTTGCCCCAGCTGGTGTTGGTGGCCAACGGTGATGTGGACAGGACGGTCTGGTCGTCGAACAGCGCCTCGAACCACACGCACGTGCCATCGACGATCATGTCGGCCGATGCAGTCCGATCGACGACGAAGTCGGTGGGGAGCGAGCCGACGGAGTCGAGCGAATGCAGATCGAACTCGAGGATCGGTCGTGGCACACCGAACGTTGCCGCCACCGACCCGGCCCGGGCCCACCTCTGTTCGTTGCGGGTGCCGAACCGTGACGCGAGGGGCGAGTGCTCCATGCTGCTCAGGTCGATGTCGTCGGGCAGGTCGAGATTCCAGAAGCGGCGGACGCGCATCGACGGATGCATCGTCACCGGCTCGACGAAGAGCCGGAACCTCGCCGGAAGGATCCGCCCTCCGGGCCGCAAGACGCGCTCGCGGACATCGAGCAGGTTCTGGACCAAGTTCTCGTTGAACAGTTCGTCGCCCATCTGCTCGTGGACCACCACGTCGATGGGCTCGGGCGGTGTGAACTCGCGGCTGCTCGCTCGCACGAACTCGATGTTGGTGAAGCCGTTGACGCGGGCGATCTCGCGGGCGACGTCGATGAAGTCGGAGTGCTCGATGGCATAGACCTTCTTCGCCCCGGCGCGACTCGCCATGAACGCGAGCAGCCCGGTGCCGGTGCCGAGGTCGAGCACCACGTCACCAGGCTTCACGTTGCGGTGGATGCCGCGGTGGTAGGCGTCGACACGCACCGAGTCGCTGAGCATCTCCTCATGGGCTGCGAACCCGCCGAAGTTGGTCTCGTTCGCCTGGTCGTAGAGCAGTTCCATCATCCGGTCGCTCGACGCGATCCGCGCCGCGGCGTAGCGCGATGCCCAACGCATCGCTCGCGACGTTGCCTCGCTCACCCGATTGATCATGCGGGCAGGCTACGGCCGCGCCGAACGGGCATCGCCGTGCAACACCGGCCACGGCGTGAGCCTGTCGCCACTCGGAAACCACGGGCAGCCCACGGCGGCGCGCACCCGGCTGCACTAGAGTCGGCTCACGTGTCGCTGACCCCTGAACAAGAACAACAGGCCATCTCGCTGATCCGTGGGTTCGCCATGGATGCCCCGCTCCACGCGAAGAGCGGCCACCAGGGCACGGCGATGTCGCTCGCTCCGCTGGCCCACGTGCTCTACAGCCGGATCATGCGGCACTCCCCCGCCGATCCGCACTGGGTCGACCGCGACCGGTTCATCCTGTCGAACGGCCACGCGTCGATCCTGCAGTACTCGATGCTGTTCCTCGCCGGCTACGGCCTCGAGCTCGACGACATCAAGCAGTTCCGCCAGTGGGGCTCCGCTACGCCCGGTCACCCCGAGGTGCACCACACCGCCGGTGTCGAGGTGACGACCGGCCCGCTCGGCCAGGGCTTCGCCAACTCGGTCGGCATGGCCATCGCCGAGCGCCGACTGCGTGCTCACTTCGGCACCGAATCGGTGCACCACCACACCTTCGTGATCGCCGGCGACGGCTGTTTCATGGAGGGTGTCAGCCACGAGGCCGCCTCGCTCGCCGGTCACCTCGGTCTCGGTGGCATCGTCTGCATCTACGACGACAACCACGTCACGATCGACGGCGACACGAACCTCTCCTACAGCGACGACGTCGCCAAGCGCTTCGAGGCGTACGGCTGGCATGTCGAGCAGCTCGGTGAGGTCGCCGACGACCTCGATGCGCTCGAGGCCGGCATCCGTCTCGGCATGGCCGAGACCGAACGCCCGAGCCTGCTGATCCTGCGCAGCCACATCGGGTACCCGAGCCCCGACCTCACCGACAACCCCCATGCGCACGGCAACCCGTTCACAGCCGAGCACGTCACCAACACCAAGGCCGTCATGGGCATCCCCGACGAGCCGTTCTGGGCGCCCGACGATCTGGTGGCCGCATACCGATCCCACTGCGCGACCCGTGGCGACGCCGCGGTGACCGCCTGGCGCGACCGTCACCACGCAGCCGGCATCGACGCAGCGGTCTGGGACGCCACCTGGCACGCGACCGGACTGGCCGGATGGCAGGAGGCGCTCCCCTCATACGCCGACGGCGAGTCGATCGCGACGCGCGTCGCGATCGAGAAGGCCTTCAACGCCTCGCTCGACACGGTGCCCTCGCTCGTCGCCGGCGCCGCCGACCTCACCGGCAACACCGGCACCAAGCTCGCCGGCCAGGTGCCCCAGTCGGTCGAGCACCCCGACGGACGCCAGGTGTACTACGGCATCCGCGAGCACGGCATGGGGTCGGCGATGGTCGGCATGGCCCTCCACGGCGGCGTGCTGCCGGCAGGTGGCACCTTCTTCGTGTTCCTCGATTACATGCGGCCCGCCGTGCGCCTCGCTGCGCTCAGCCGGGCGAAGGTCGTGTTCGTGTTCACCCACGACTCCGTCGGTGTCGGCGAGGACGGCCCGACGCACCAGCCGGTCGAGCACGTCGCCACGCTCCGGGCCATCCCCGACCTGCAGGTCATCCGCCCTGCCGACGCGAACGAGACGATGCAGGCCTGGGTGGCCGCTGTCGAACACGACGGGCCGACCGCCCTCGTGCTGTCGCGCCAGAACATCCCGGTGCGCACCGACGGCAGCGCCGTGCACACCGGCGCCGGCATCGTCCGCGACGCCGACGACCCGCAGCTCGTGATCGTCGCCACCGGCAGCGAGGTGGCACTCGCCGTCGCCGCGTCCGAAGCGCTCGCCGGCGAGATCCGCGTGCGCGTCGTGAGCATGCCGAGCTGGGACCGCTTCGAACGCCAGGGCGACGACGTCCGGGCGGCGATCCTGCCCGCCGGTGTGCCGGTGCTCTCCGTCGAGGCCGCCACCACCTTCGGCTGGGCCCGCTGGGCCGACCGCTCCATCGGCATCGACCGCTTCGGAGCGAGCGCTCCCGGCGCCGTCGCACTCGACCGCCTCGGCATCAACCTCGACCACGTCGTCTCCACCGCCCGCGACATGGTCGCCGGCTGAGACCGACAGAACGCCCCCGAAAGGATCTCCCCCATGGATCGACTGCTCAGCCTCTACAACGAGTTCGGCCAGAGCCCGTGGCTCGACAACCTGAAGCGCGGCTACATCACATCCGGTGAGCTCGCTGGGCTCGTGGCCAAGGGCGTGCGCGGCCTCACGAGCAACCCGACGATCTTCCAGAAGGCGATCCAGGGTTCGGCCGACTACGACGAGCAGTTCCGCGAGCTGGCGGCGGAGGGTCGCCCGGTGATCGAGGACTACTGGTCGATGGTGCTGCAGGACATCAACAGCGCACTCGACGTGTTCGCCCCGGTGTACCACCAGAGCTACGGCGCCGACGGCTACGTGAGCGTCGAGGTCGACCCCGGTCTGGCCCACGACGCGGCGGGCACCGAGACCGCTGCCCGAATCCTGCACGAGACGATCGACCGACCGAACCTGATGGTGAAGATCCCGGCGACCCTCGAAGGGTTGCCGGCCATCCAGCAGATGATCGCCGAGGGGCGCAGCATCAACGTCACGTTGATCTTCAGCCTCGCCCGCTACGAACAGGTGATGGAGGCCTACCTCGCCGGGCTCGAGCAGTACGCGGCGACGCCCGGTGCCGATCTGTCGAAGGTCGCGAGCGTGGCGAGCTTCTTCATCAGCCGGGTCGACTCCGAGATCGACCACCGACTCGACGCGATCGGGTCGCCCGACGCGCTCGCGCTGCGGGGCAAGGGCGCGGTCGCGCAGGGCAAGCTCGCCTACCAGCTGTTCCAGCGCACCTTCAGCGGCCCCCGTTGGGAAGCGCTGAAGGCGCGGGGTGCCGTCGTGCAGCGACCGCTGTGGGCCAGCACCTCCACGAAGAACCCTGCCTATCCCGACACCCTGTACGTCGACGAGCTGATCGGTCCCGACACGGTCAACACCCTGCCCGACGCCACGCTCGACGCCTTCGCCGATCACGGCAATCTCGCACGGCGCGTCGACGTCGACGTCGACCAGGCAGAGGCGGCCTGGAAGGGCCTCGCCGCCGTCGGCGTCGACCTCGACGACGTCGCCGACAAGCTCGAGCGCGAAGGCGTCGCGAGCTTCCAGAAGAGCTTCGACGAACTGCTCGGTGCGCTCGGGGCCAAGGCCGACGAGCTCCGAGCCGGCTGACCGGCAGGTCCACCGTGACCGATGCGCCCGTCCCGGGAACCGTGCCCGCCGAGACCTATGCGGCGCTCGCTGCCGCGCTCGAGGCGTTGCCCAGCCAGCGGCACCGACGCACGGCGGCGCAGATGGTGGAGGCGCTCACCGAGCTGTTCCGCATCCAGCCCGACCTGGTCGACCTGAAGATCACCGGCGCCGCACTGCTCGAGATGGGCGAGGCGTTCGAGATGTTCGCGCCGTACCACGACGCGCCGAAGGTCGCCATCTTCGGGTCGGCTCGCACCAAGGACAACGACCCGCTCTACCAGGCGGCCCGCGACGTCGCCTACGACCTGGCGCAGGCCGGGTGGATGGTCGTCACCGGCGCCGGCCCCGGCATCATGCAGGCGGCGATGGAGGGTGCCGGCCGCGAGCGCTCGATCGGTGTGTCGATCCGATTGCCGTTCGAACAGGGCGCCAATCCGGTGATCGCCGGTGACGAGAAGTACGTGAGCATGAAGTACTTCTTCACCCGCAAGCTCATGCTGGTGAAAGAGAGCCGTGGCTTCATCTGCCTGCCCGGCGGGTTCGGCACCCTCGACGAGACCTTCGAGCTGCTCACGCTCACCCAGACCGGCAAGGGCCTGCCCGTGCCGATCGTCTTCCTCGACACCCCCGGCGACCAGTACTGGGATTCGGTGCACGACGTGATCGAGGGCCTGCTGGTGAAGCGAGGACTCGTGGCCGAGGCCGACACCAAGCTGTACCTGGTGACCGACGACTGCCACCGTGCGGTCGACGAGATCCTGCGCTTCTACGCGAACTACCACTCGCTGCGGTACGTGGGCGACCTGCTCGTCCTACGCCTCCAGCACACGGTCACCGACGAACAGTTGGCGTTGCTCAACGAACGGTTCGGGCACCTGTGCAAGCGCGGAAGCATCGCGCGCGTCGAGGCGCTCGACCCCGAACGCAAGGAGCACGACCATGTCGCACTCCCCCGCATCGCGTTCACGTTCGCGAAGCATGGCTACGGCGAACTGCGAGCGCTGATCGACACGCTGAACAGCTTCACACCTGATCACGCCTGAACAGGACTGATCAGGACTGACGAACCTGCCGCGATGCGCGATCATCGCGCGATGGACGTGGCAGAGGTATGGCAGTACCCGGTGAAGTCGATGCTCGGCGTGCGCGTGGGCGCTGCCGAGTTCGTCACCGAGGGCATGGTGGGCGACCGGACCTGGGCGGTGCGCGACGAAGAGCGTGGCGGCATCCGCGGCGCCAAGAAGATCGGTTCGCTGATGCAGCTGGCCGCGCGCTACCTCGAGAACGGCTTCGACGAGGTCGAGATCGAGCTGCCCGATGGCCGC
Organism: Actinomycetota bacterium; assembly: GCA_963169665.1. Classification (GTDB taxonomy): domain Bacteria; phylum Actinomycetota; class Acidimicrobiia; order Acidimicrobiales; family Ilumatobacteraceae; genus VFMC01. Next base: position 27,594 of record CAUJET010000054.1, read on the forward strand.
ACGATCCGGTCGTCCGACGACGACGCCGACGACCGTCTGTCGGAGGCGTTGGGACACCGGGTGACCCTGTGGCCGTTGCAGCCACCAGAGCAGCTCGACCACTATCGCCGCGGGCCCGCGGACAGCGATGATCCGATCGCGGAGCTCCGCCAGATCTTCGGCCGCGACGAGGACGAACCGTTCCCGGACTTCTCCATCTTCCCGCCGGAAGTCATGGAGTTCGAGTCGCCACCAGGCACCTACGTCGATGCCTTCCCCGTGCTGGTGATGACGTCGTCGGCGTTGCGGTCACTCGCCGATGCGTTGCCCGACAGCGTGATCGACGTACGTCGGTTCCGACCCAACCTGGTGGTCGACACCGGCCACGAGCCGGGACACCCCGAATTCTCGTGGGTGGGCAAGCAGCTCCGAGTGGGCAGTGCCACCTTCGATGTGGCGGCCGCGTGTCCACGGTGCGTGATGATCACCCGGGAGGTGTCGTCCACGATCCCCGGCGACCGAGCCGTGCTGCGCCACGTGGTGCGTGAGCTCGACCAGAACGTCGGCGTGTACGCCACCGTCTCGACCCCTGGGATCGTCTCGACCGGCGACACCGTCACGCTCGTGTGACGATCCGTCGGATCGGTCGGATCGGTCAGTCGTCGTCGCCTCGACCGCGATCGTCGCGGAGCAGGTGGATCGCCTTCTCGATCGAGCGGCGTGCCTGCGTGAGGCGTTTGTCGTCGGCAGGGCGGCCGGTGCGCTCCCGTGCGGCTTCGCGCAGCATGTCGAACTGACGCTCGTCGAGGTCGGCGACGATCGCCTCGAGCCGCTCGGCGAGGTCGTCGTACCCGCTCATCCCAACGCCTCCGCGACGAGCTGCATCGGGTGGCGGACCTCGACGCCGACGGCCTGGAGGTGCATCGCACACCCGGGGTTCGCGCTGGCGACGACGCGCTCCCCTTCGGCCCCGCCCGCGCGCGCGATCGACGCGAGCTTGCGCTCACGGATCTGGCCGGCCAGCTCGGGTTCGAGCGCCGAGTAGGCCCCGCCGGCGCCGCAGCACAGCCCGTCGTCGTCGAGCTCGACCACGTCGGCGACCCGGCCGAGGACGGTGCGGACAGCGAGGTGCGTTCGCTGCACGTGCCGCAGGTGGCACGGATCCTGCACGATCACCGGCGCGAGGCGACGGACGGGTGTGAGCCGATCGGCGCGGCGAGCGACGAACTCGTGCACGTCGAGCACCCGGGCGGCGAACGCCTTCGCCTCGTCGGTGCCGAGCAGGTGGCCGTAGTCCTTCAGCGCGGCGCCGCAGCCGGCGGAGTTCACGACGATCGGAGCGTCGCCGGGCATCGAGGCCATGACGTTGCGGGCCAGACGCTCGGTCTCGGCGGTGAGACCGGCGTGGACGTGCAGGGCGCCACAGCACCCGCCGCCCGCCCCGGGCACGGCGTAGGTGACCCCGATGCCCTGGAGCACCCGGGCGGTGGCCACGTGCACGTCGCGCAGCCACGCGTCCATGACGCACCCGGTGAACAGCCACACGTCGGTACCGGTCCCGCGCAGCGCCTTCGGCCGCCGGAGTGGCAGTCGGGAGAGCCCGAGCCGCGACGGCACCAGCCGCAGCCGTTGGCCCGCGGCGAGCACGGTCGATCCGGCGAGTAGCAGACGATGGTGGGCCAGCACCCGGAACCCGGCGCGCTGCCACCACGGGGCGATCCGTCCCTGTGTGGCGAGGGCACTGCGGGTGGCCTCCATGAGGTGTCCGAAGGGGACGCCGCTCGGACACGCCGGCTCGCACCCACGGCACTGCACGCAGCTGCTCATGAACTCGACGAAGGAGTCGTCGGCCGGTGCGCCGTCGAGCTGCACCGACCGCATCGCGGCGATGCGCCCCCGGGGCGACAACGCCTCCTCCCCCGTCGCGCGGAACGTCGGGCAGTGCGGCAGGCACAACCCACAGCTGACGCAGGTGGCGAGTTCGTCGGGGTCGATGGTGAGGTCCACGGCGACGCCGAACCTATCGGCTCATGCGGAGTGCCGGCGCCGTGACACCCGCCGCCCGACCGAACACCCTCTCGTGGCCGCCTCTACCCTCGACGGCCATGCCCGAAGGTCACACGATCCACCGCATCGCACGTGACCACAACGCGGTGTTGAAGGGAATGCACGTTGCCGTCTCGTCGCCCCAGGGACGGTTCGCCGATGCCGTGCTCGTCGACGGCCAGCGCCTCGATCGCATCGAGCCGTACGGCAAGCACCTGTTCTACCGATGGTCGAACGGGATGGTGGGCCACGTGCACCTCGGGTTGTTCGGCAAGTTCCGGGTGGTGCGCCACGAACCCGGCGAGGCACCCGAGCCGCGTGGCGCGGTGCGGATGCGCCTGCAGACCGACGAAGCCACGATCGACCTCGCCGGGCCCACCGACTGCTCGGTCGGCGACGAGAGCGATCGCGACGCGATCGTCCGTCGACTCGGCCCCGACCCGCTCCGCCGAGACACCGACCCCCAGCTCGCATTCGACCGCATCGGTCGGAGCCGGCAGGCGATCGGCGCGCTGTTGCTCGACCAATCCGTCGTCTGCGGCGTCGGCAACGTCTATCGAGCCGAGGCGTTGTTCGTCACCGGCATCCATCCGTCACGACTCGGACGCGACCTCGATCGCGTCGAACTCGAGGCGCTGTGGACCACGACCACCGCGATGCTGAAGCAGGGTGTGAAGGACAACCGCATCGTCACCGTCGATCGTGCCGAACTCGATCTGCCGAAGGGGCGACGCATCCGACGTGGCGAGGCGACCTACGCGTACAAGCGTGACCGATGCCTGCGGTGCGCGACACCCATCCAGTCGGTCGAGCTCGCCGGGCGTCCGTGCTACTTCTGTCCCACGTGCCAGCCGAGCTGAGGGCCGCAGATCGAGCCACGTCTCACGCTGCGGTCCACGCCGGGGCGTCGGGGTCGCCGCGCCAGTAGCGCAGGCGCACCTCGGCCTCGGCCGCTGCGATCGGGTCGGTGCGGCCCGCCTTCACCCGCATCAGCGTCGCTGCGACCAGACGGAGCTCGGCGAGCTCCTCGGTGACGAGATCACCGCGCATGGAGGCGCCGTACCCATCGGCGAACGACTCGTACACGCCGGGCTCACCGCCCCACCGCGACGTCCAGTTGACCAGCGGCCCGTGGTCCCATGCGGCCGGACCGAGACACATGAGGTCCCAGTCGAGCAGCACCGGTCCGTCGGCGGTGGGGATGACGTTGCCGGGATGCACGTCGCCGTGACAGAGCACGACCCGGTCGACCAGCGTCGTCCACGACCGCCGCTCGAGCGCCCGATCGATCCCTGCTCGTGCGGCATCGTCGAGGTCGACGTCGACGTCGACGTCGGCGAGCATGGCGTCGAAGTCCCACCACGGGAACGACGAACACCACGGCGTCGGATAGTGCGCTGACACCGTGGCGACCTCGTCGGGACCGAGCGTGTGCAGCGTCGCGACCATCGAGCCGACGGCCGCCCAGTCGATGGGACCGACGGGGTGCTCGCGCACCTGGGCGAGCACGGTGAGCTCGCCGTCGACGAACGGTTCGGGGTGCACGAAGCGGGGCACCCGCAGTCCGCGAGCGGTGAGCCACTCCCCCAGCCACACCGCCGCCGACGCGTCGACGGACGGACGGCCGACGCGCAGCACGACCGCCGGACCGCAGGCGAACAGCGCGTTCATCCCCGATCGCAGCAGCATCGGTGACGGTAGCCCCCAGTGCGCTGCGGCATGTGTCGCCGCGGCGCGGGCGAGTGCGGCATCGCCCGGCGGGCGCGACACGAACGGCAACGTCATCGGCGCGTGCATCGAGACTCAGGCGGCGCGGCCGGGGTTGAGTCGGCCCGTCGGGTCGAAACCGTCCTTCACGCGGCGGGCGATCGCCGCGACGCCCGGGTCGACGGCAGTCGGCGGGATCGCGTCGGGCGCGGCGTGCACGACGCCCATGCCGAGCTCGGCGACGAACGTGCCGGACCGGAGCCCTGCCGTGACGCGCACCACGTCGGCCGGCCGGACCGAGTGGCGGGCGGCCGGCAACGGCGGCGGACCGTCGCTCTCGACCAGTCCCGTCCGCATCGCCCGCTCGACGACATCGAGATGGTGCCCTTCGAGCAGCACGTGCACGTGTGTGCCGTCCCACAGCACCGAGACGGGCCGGTGCACCGCGGCGAACACGGCCATCGGATCGTCGGTCGGCGCCGCGAACCACGCTGCGTGCGGTGCGATCGGACGCGTGCGCAGGATCACGTCGCCCAGGAAGCCGATCGTGCCGTGCGATCCCACGAGCAGCCGGCACACGTCGAACCCGCTCACGTTCTTCACGGTGGGCCCGCCCGCCTTCACGACGACCCCGTCGGCGCCGACGTAACGCGCCTGCAGCAGCACGTCGCGGACCGCGCCGTCGCCGAGCCGACGGATGCCGCTGCGGCCGACCGCGAGCGCGCCGCCCACGGTGCCACCGGCAGGCAGCACCGCTCGCTGACCGACCGCCGCGAGTGCAGCCGACAGCTCGTCGACGGGAGTGCCCGCACCGCACGACACCGTCATCTCGTCGGCCTGGATCCACTCGATACCCCTCGGCGCCGACACACACCGCACCCCGGCGACCGCCCCGCCACGGGTGCCGAGCCCGGCGATCGTGACCGGATCGTCGGTGGCCACCTCGGCCGCGAACGCGGTCAGATCCACGCGCCCTCCGGCACCTCGTGCGAATCGCCGCAACTCGACGGACTCGGGAGCACCTTGGTGGGATTCGCCAGCCCGGTGGTGTCGAACGCGGCGCGCAACGCCGCCTGCGCGGCGAGGTCGGCCGGGGCGAACATCAACGGCATCAGGTCGCGCTTCTCGAGCCCGATGCCGTGCTCGCCGCTCAGCACGCCACCCGCAGCGACCGACACCCGCACGATCTCCTCGCCCGCAGCGTGCACCCGTTCGAGCACGCCGGGTTCACGCTTGTCGAACACCAGCAACGGGTGCAGGTTGCCGTCGCCGGCGTGGAACACGTTCATCACGAGGATCCCGTGGCGGTCGGCGATCTCGTACACCTGACGGAGCACGTCCGGCAGCGCTCGACGAGGCACGACCGTGTCGTGCAGGTAGTAGTTGGGCTTGATCCGTGCGACCGCACCGAATGCGGTCTTGCGTCCCTTCCAGATCAGCGCACGCTCGGCTTCGTCCTGCGCGACGCGCACCGTGCGACACGCGTGCTCGCGGGCGATCGCGACGATGCGCTCGACCTCGTCGGCCACACCGTGCACCGGGCCTGCCACCTCCACCAACAGCAACGCCGCTGCGTCGACGGGCAGGCCGGCATGGATATAGGCCTCGACGGCCTGCACACACAGCTGGTCCATCATCTCCAGCGCCGCGGGCACCATGCCTGCAGCGATGATCGCGCTCACCGTCTGGGCGCCGGCCTCGACGGTGTCGAAGTCGAACAGCATCGTGCGCACGTCGGGCGGGTTCTGCGTGAGGCGGACGCAGATGCGGGTGGCGATGCCGCACATCCCCTCGCTGCCGACGAAGGCGCCGCGCAGGTCGTATCCGTCGGTCTCTCCGCCCTCGCTGCCGAGCACCACCACGTCACCGTCGGGCATCACCACCTCGGCGGCGAGCACGTGGGCGGAGGTGACCCCGTCGGCCAGGCAGTGCGGGCCGCCGGAGTTGTTGGCGAGGTTGCCGCCGATCGAACAGCTCTGCTGGCTGCTCGGGTCGGGCGCGAAGTGCAACCCATGCACGGCGACGGCGCGGGTGAGGTCGAGGTTCAACACGCCCGGCTCCACCCATGCGAGCCGGTTGACCGGGTCGACCGAGAGGATCCGGTTCATCTTGGTGAGCGTGATGACGAGTGCGCCGCCGAGCGGCGTGGCACCGCCTGCGAGACCGGTGCCCGACCCACGGGCGACGAACGGCATGCCGTGGTCGACGGCGATGCGCACCGCGGCGCGCACCTCGGCGGTGGAGGTCGGGAAGCACACGATGCCGGCCGACCCCTCGATGTTCGACGCATCGCGTCGGTACAGGCCGAGCTCGGTCGCGGTGGTCCGCACCCGATCGTCGGACAGTGCGCTGCGCAGCGCTGCCGCAACCGGGCCGTCGGCCGCCGTGAGGGCGCCGGACACCGGATGGGTGGGCGTCGCCGGCGTGGCGGAGGCGGCGGTCATCGCAATGCGGGTCAGGCCCGGCGCTTGACGCGCTTCGGCCGGGCCCCGGTGTCCTGCTTGGTGTCCTGCTTCGCGTCGCGCACCTGGCGCAGCACGATCACCTGGCCGGCCTGCACCGGTCGGCCGTCGACCAGAACGGTGTCGACGTCGGCCAACTCGTCGGACAGCGTGCTGGCGCGACCCTCGAGCCGAGCGCGCAGCTCCATCTCCTTGGTGCGCATGGCGCGCTTGCCTTCGCGGACCGCGTCGGCGACGCGGTGGCCGCGCTCGGTCACCGAACCGGTGGCGCGTTTCGCGATCTGCACCGGCGCGAGGTCGTTGGCGACTGCTTTCGCCTTCTTCTTCGCTGCGCCGACGCCCACGGCGCCAGCCGCGACACCGCCGACGAACCACGTGACCCGCTTCATCATGCTGCGCCTCCGCGCTCGATCGATCCATCGCGCCCGCCCGAGCGCGCACCCTTGGGCTCCTTGCCACGCAACCGCCGCACCGCACGGCTCGTCCCCGTGGCGAACGCGGCCGTCTTGATCACCGGGGTGCTCAGCGCCGCTCGAGTGACACGGCCCGTACCTGACATCGCATCGCTGATCGCCTCGGCCGAGCCGAGCACCCGGTCGAAGCGCTCGAGGTCGTGACGGGCCTCGCTGACGACGGCGGATGCCGTGCGGGTCGACTGCTGCAACTCGGCGAGGAGCGGACCGGTTTCGGCCCGCAGCGTCGCCACTTCCGAGCGCAGCGACCGCAGCGTGTCGAGCACACGCATCAGCACGACGACCAGCGCGGCGAACCCGATGCAGCACAACACGGCCGCGAGGACGACGGCGAGTTCACCGGCGCTCATCTCTGCTGCGGTCATTCGGATCCTCCCCCGCCACCGCGCTGGCGACGGGCCATGCGGTCGCGCACTTCACGTTCGCGCCCGTGCTCGGTGGGTTCGTAGTAGCGCTTGTCGGCCTGTTCGGCCGGCAGGTACTGCTGGTCGACCCACCCGTCGGGATGGTCATGAGGGTACTCGTAGCCCGTGCCGTGACCGAGCGTCTTGGCACCGCCGTAGTGCGCATCCCGCAGGTGCGGCGGCACCTCGCCGACCGCGCCGGACTGCACGTCGCTCCGCGCGTTCCAGATCGCGAGGGCCGCCCGGTTGCTCTTCGGAGCCGTCGCCAGATGGATCGCCGCCTGGCTGAGGTTCAGCTGGGCCTCGGGCAGGCCGACGTGTTCGAGCGCCTGCGCAGCTGCGACCGCGATCATCAACGACGTGGGGTCGGCCAGGCCCACGTCCTCGCTCGCGAAGATCATCATCCGTCTGGCGATGAACTTGGCGTCCTCGCCGGCTTCGAGCATGCGGGCGAGGTAGTAGACCGCGGCCTGCGGATCGCTGCCGCGCATGCTCTTGATGAATGCGCTCACCACGTCGTAGTGGTCGTCGCGGCCGTAGCGGAGCGCGCTCGTGCCGAGGGCCGCTTCGACGTGCTCGAGCGTGACCGTTCCGGGATGGGCGAGCGCACACGCGACCTCGAGGGCGGTGAGCACCTGGCGGCCGTCGCCCGCCGCACGATCGACCAGATGCGTGACGGCGTCCTCGCTGGCCGTCGTACCCTCGGCGGCCAGGCCGCGGTGGACGAGCGTCTCGATCGCCGAACGGCCGAGCGGCTCGAGGCGGAACAGTGTGCTGCGGCTGCGCAACGGAGCGTTCACCTCGAAGAACGGGTTCTCGGTGGTGGCGCCGATCAGGGTGAGCGTGCCGTCCTCCACTGCCGGCAGGAGGGCGTCCTGCTGAGCCTTGGAGAACCGGTGGATCTCGTCGAGGAACAGGATCGTGCCCTGGCCGCGCTCGCCGAGTCGCTGGCGGGCCCGCTCGATCACCTCGCGCACGTCCTTCACCCCGGCCGTGACCGCGCTGAGCTGCTCGAAGGCCCGTTTGGTGCTCCCGGCGACCGCGAGCGCGAGCGTGGTCTTACCGGTACCGGGTGGCCCCCAGAAGATCGCGCTCGTGAGCCGGTCGTTCTCCACGAGCCGGCGCAACGGACGGCCTGGACTCACCAGATGCTCCTGGCCGACGACGTCGTCGAGGGTGCGTGGCCGCAACCGGGCGGCCAACGGGGCCTGCGACTGCAGGCGTTGCTCCGCGGCGGCGCTGAAGAGGTCGGTCACCCGGCCGACGCTACCCGAGCACGTCGCGCTGGAGGGGTGCTCCTGGGTACGCTCGACCGATGCCCTCCCCGTCCCCCCGGGAGGTCAGCTCTCACGTTCGCCGACGCCCGTGGACCCTCGGGTTGGCGTTGCTCTGCATCGGACACGTGGTGCTGGTCCTCAGCCGCGCCTACGTCACCGGCGGCGACTGGGCGTTCATCGAGCTGCGCACCCGTGACGTGTTCTCCGGCGACACGCCGCTCACCGGGGCGTGGTCACGGTACGGCTGGAACCACCCGGGTCCGCTGTTGTACGACCTGCTCGCGATCCCGTATCGACTCACCGGTTCCTCGTGGCGAGGCCTGTGGCTCGGTGCGCTGGTGCTCAACGTGGTGGCCCTCGTGGTCGCCGTGCGCCTGTTGGAGCCGAACAGGTCGGAACGTGCCGACGACTCGGATCCCGCGGACCCTGGGGTCGGGTCGGCAGTCGATCCGGTCGATCCGGCCGATCCGGTCGATGAGGCGTCGTTGGCACTCGTCGACCGTGCCGATCCCGCCGACCCCGCCGACCCGACGAGTCCGGATGATCCGGACGGCGCGACTCGACCGGTGGTCGGCGTCCGGGACGGTACGGCCACGTCCGGGGTGGCCGGCTGGCTGACGGCGTGGGCGATCGCGTTGGCCGGCATGTGGACGTTTGCCGCCGGTACCGCACATCTCGCGACCGATCCGTGGAACGCGAGCGTGGTCGTGGTGCCGGTGCTCACGATGGTCGCGGCGGCAGCGGCGGTGCTCGTCGACGATCGTCGCGGCGTGGCCGTCGCGGCCGTGGTGTTCGTCGCCGCAGCGCAGACCCACGCGGCGTACGGGGTGCTGCTGCTGCCGTTGGTGCTGGTGGCGCTCGGCGTGGGCCTGGTCCGCTGGCGGCGATACACGCTCATGTGGATCGGCATCGGGGCCGTGCTCATGCTGCCCGCGCTGGTCGACACGCTCGTGAACTGGCCCGGCAACTTCTACCGCTCGATCCGGTTCACGCTCACCGCGTCGGAGCCGGCGGTCGGGTTCGCCCAGGCCGCCAGGGTCATCGGTCGAGCCACCTCGCTGTCGTTCTTCGGTGAGGCTCGACTGCCGTCGTTCGTCGCCGTCGTGCGCGACCCACCGTGGGGGCTGCTGCCCTTCGCCGGCCTCGTGGCGCTGGCCGTCGCGCGCCGCGTCGCCGTCGTGCGGGGATGGACCGTGCACCGGCGCTCGCTCGAGGCGACCGCGCTGCTGTGGCTCGGCGGCGTGCTGATGGTGGCGCGCACCCGCGGTCCACTGCTCATCTGGCTGACGACCTGGATGGTCGTCGCCGCTGCGGTCACGTGGTGCCTGGTGGGCGCAGTCGTCGTGCGTTGGCTGCTCGAGCGCCGATCCGAGACAACCCCATCCGACCCGTCGCGCGTCCGTTTCGTCGGCACCGCTGCGGTCGGTGCCGTGGCGTTGCTGCTCGCCACGGTGAACATTGCCGGTTCGGTCGGCGAGGGCTATCCGTTCCAGGAGGTCACCCAGGTCGTGCAACAGTTCGCCGACGACGCCGAGCCCTATGCCGCCTCACCGATCGCGATCGATCTCGCCGGCGACGAGTACGTGGCCGGGGCGGTGCAATCCGGCCTGATCGTCGAGCTCGAGGCTCGCGGGCTGCAGCCCCGCGGTCGCCCCGACCAACGCCTGCAGCTCGGGACGCACCGCACCGACCTACCGCTCGCACCTCCGTCGCTGCTCGTGCGCGTCGAGGCACAGTCGGGCGCACCTGAGGATGCGTCGGTGGTGTCGGTGAGCGATCCGCTGAACGCGACCGAGCGGGCCGAGGCAGACGCGCTCATGACCGAACTCGGTGCGCTGCTCGACTCGGCCGGCGTGGGCGACCGACGCGAGCTGCTCGTCAACGACCTCGCCCCGCTCGCTGCGTTCAGAGCGCCGCCCGAGGTCGCCGCCGAGCTCGACCGGTTCGAGCGGCTGGGCGAGCTCCACGGTCGCGGCCAGCGGATCGTGCTCTACCTCATCGGCGCGTGATCAGCGCCTGATCACAGGGTGCGCAGCACTCGTTCGTAGGCGGGGCGTCGCCACTCGAGCACCTGGGCGATGAGCCACTCGGGATCGACCCACCGCCACGCGACGAACTCGCTGCCGTCGGGCGTCGGTTCGATGTCGGCGTGGAGGGCGTCGAACAGGAACCACTTCTGCACCTGGCCGCGTCGCTTGCCGTCCTTGCCGTGCTCGCGCATGATGTCTGCCGGCCATTCGTAGGCGACCCAGTCGGGGTACTCGGCCCGTGCGATGACGTGGTCCTCGCCCAGTCCGGTCTCCTCGAACAGCTCGCGCCAGGCGCCCTCGATCGGCTCCTCGCCGGTGTCGAGGCCGCCCTGGGGGAGCTGCCAACTGTCGGGCGAATCGCTGCGTTCGAACGCCAGGAGCTGCCTGCCGTCCGGGTGACGGACGACGACCACCACCCCCGCCCTGAAGTGTTGCGCCATCCCGCCGACCGTACCCGCGTCCTCCGCGTTTGTTCACTTTCGCGTCGTATCCACGCGTTCGCGCACACACACGCGGTCGGCGGTCAGCGCCAGACGCGGCTACGGAGGTATTCGCCGAGGCCTTTGGCCTGGGGGTCGAAGGCGGTGCTGCTGGCCACGCCCTCGCCCAGGTAGCCCACGATCACAAAGTTGAGGGCGTGCAGGTTGGGCAGCTCGAACCGACGAACTTCGAGCTCGCGGGCCTCGGGGATCAGTGCACGGACCACGTCGGCCGTGAGGTGCTGGTGGAGCCAGGCGTAGCCGGCCTCGTCGCGGGCGAAGATGCCCACGTTGGCGTTGCCGCCCTTGTCGCCCGAGCGGGCGGCGAAGTACCGGCCCAACGGTTCTCCGGTCGACGGACCCGCAGGTGGCGTGGTGGGCGCCGGGTGAACGCCCAGTTCAGCGGCATTGCCGGTGAGCTGGGGTGACGGGATCGTGGTGCGCGAGCCGTCGGCGTGCACGACCACCTGGGTCACCTCGTCGTTCGGCACGAGCGCCGGCCAGTACACACCGAACGCCTGAGCCTCGCCGGGGGCCGAGCTGGAGAAGAAGCCGGGGTAGTTCGCGAGGGCGAGCTCGACGACGGCCGAACTGAACGCCCGACCGACGGCTCGCTCGTCGGTGCTCTTGACCGTCACGTGCAACCGGCCCGAGGCGGCCTCCTGCGGCTCGGCGTCGCTCGGCGCCTCGACGAAGCGCACGTCCACCTCGTCGAAGCGATCCTTGCCGCCGAGGCGGGCGAACAGCGCCGACTCGGCCCACTCGGCCTTCTCGCGCTGGTCGAGACCGGTGAGCACGAAGCTCATCCGGTTGCGGAACCCACCCTCGAGGTTGATGCACACCTTCGTCGTGGCAGGGCCCGGGGTGCCGCGGGTGCCGTGGATCTTCACCCGGTCGAGGCCCTGTTGCGACAGTTCGATCGTGTCGAAGTGGCTGGTGACGTCGGGGTTCAGGTACTGCGG